>NZ_LUHG01000068.1 GCF_001623405.1 Hydrotalea flava | reverse complement strand
TGGCAGTAATCATCTGGAATATGATCGTAAAAAAGCAACCTTACAATCCACCCACTCAATATCTATTCTTAGATCAGAAAAGAAAAATGGGGCTAATCAAAAAAATGAAAAAGCAAATCGGTAAATTTGAAATAACTAGCGAAGACTTGGGAATAGTAACTACTAATTTTTAACAACTATGTCTTACGTTAGTCAGAATAATAGTGCAACGTTTTAGTGGACACAACTGTCATCTTAAAAAAATGGCTATGAAAAATTATTTCACGTTTTTTATTCTAGTTCTGATAACATCGTGTACTAAAGAAAGCAATCAAACTCCAAACACTTCCTCTAATCAAATTTTTCCAAATGAAGTTGGAAATCATTGGGTTTATAAATACGATGACGGGAATAGTAATAGTGAACAATACATTTACGTGGATATTGTTGGCATAACAACGTTTCAAGGACAAAGTGCAACAATTTGGACAAGCACTTTGCAAGACGCATCAAATTCAAAATATTTATTAGACTCATCTTACGTTGTAGTTGATAACGACACAGCAGTTTTCTATGCACCTCCGTGCTTAACTTGTACACCACAACCAGTCTATGAAAAGCGCAGATATGTTTTTCCCTTGCAAGTAGGTAATTTCTGGTTTACAGACAAATTTTTTGGCGACACCACAAAAGTCTTAAATGAAAAAAGTTTGACAGTTCCCGCAGGCACATTTAAAAATACTTTTCAATTATCAAAAACCATTGGTTATGTAACAAATTCATTTACCAAAGACAGTATTTGGTTGACACCTAACATTGGTATGACAAAATATTATCAAAACGAATATAGTTTAGGACCAATTCCGGGTAATGGTACTTGGGAATTGACAACTTATAATCTTAAATAATTACGGCATACAACAGGCAGTTTTGCGCAAGCGGGGCTGACCTGCTAACAATCAGCAACAGTGCATGTTTTAGCTATAGTTCCAGCTTGACCTGCATTGCTGACCGATAGAATTAACAATGAGCAATTAATTATAAATTTGGCTACAGTTCCAAGCAGACGAATATCTACGATCCCGCCTGCGCAAAGCAGTAGCCGTTGCCTGCAAGCTTAAACGACACCTTCAACTATGTCATACTCTAACTTATATTTTGGAAAGGAACTGACCGCCCTAACATACTCTGACATTGTAAACTATTTTACTGACGAAAAGGACGAGTCAAATAAAATTGAATACAAGTCATATCACAATCCAGAAGAGAAAAATCATACTGAAAAGGAAAATGGCGTCATCAGAGCAATATGTGGACTTTTAAATTCTGAAGGCGGGTTAGTTATTTGGGGTGCTCCTATTGGACAAACTGTTACTGGCAAAAAAGAGAAAATATTTAAGGGGCCGCTTTCACCAGTAGAAAAATTAATTGAAAAGGATAGTTTCATAAACCGTGTGACGGATTTAATAACGCCTTCACCAAAAGGCATAATTTTTCAACGACTTGAAGAAGGTGGAAAATTTCTTTACATAATTGAAGTAGAACAAAGTTTGTATTCACCACATCAATATCGTAATGTTTATTACATGCGAATTGACGGACAGACAAAGCCTGCTCCACATCATTACATTGAAGCACTTTTCAGAAAAGTTTCTTTTCCAAAGCTAGAGGGATATATACGAATTGACAATGTGAGAATTGACGGCAGTCAATATGTTCTTACATTATCTTACTTCATTTTCAATAAATCAAAACTTCAAAATGAACACAACATTTATTCACGACTAATAATAAGCCTAGGAAAATTCGCTAATCATGGAATTTCAAATAGCACATATAGGTTTTATAGACTTGCAGGAAAAGAAATGACAATTCCAGAGGCTAAGGCAACACTTTACTACAATGAACCGATATACGAAACAGAAACAATTTTGTTTTCTCCCAATGAACTTACTCAGTCGAATTTCGAGTGTGACGTTCTGCTCCATTTTGGTGGTAAACAATCTCCGTTAATGGTATCAAAATATAAATTGTCTTTAAAAAATATTGACGGAGAAAACCCAAACTCATTAATTGTAAGTATGGAAGAAAATTTATACAGCTATGAAAACAGTGATAAAATTGATAAGAGCGAACAAGACAAGATGAAGTTGATTTTAAACCGTTGACGAAAAGCCAGCAGGCAACATGGGGTTTGCTGCTATGCTGGCTGACGAATAAATCCTCATCTTTTTGTTCGCTATCAGCAGCAGTTTGGTCAGACGTAATTCTATTCAGCTTTAGTTCTTATCTTCATCATCAGTAATTCTATTGGGCTGCAGTTCCGGGCTGGACGAATATAAATCCAGCACAGCAGCAAGCCCTGCTCGTTAGCTGCAATGGTCGACAGACAGCAACGCGGTTTGTTCAGTCTTCAGCTGACTGTCCGCTTTAGCTTTTTAATATTACTTTGGTTTTTGTTTTCAGCTGTTTAATGTATTGCAGCTTCAGTTCGGCAGACATTCTCGCCTGTGTTGTCCGCTTTAGCTTTTTAATATTACTTTGGTTTTTGTTTTCAGCTGTTTAATGTATTGCAGCTTCAGTTCGGCAGACATTCTCGCCTGTGTTGAGACAAGTTCCCCGGCGACTAAAAAAATGGTGCTTCATCGGCTGACGAATATTGACCCGGCAGACCCAACGCTTTCTTTGACAATTACGCAGCTTATTGCACTTTTCAATATTGATGCCGGTTGCCGGTTATATATGGGTTGACTTTTTTTTATTTGCAGCAGGACATTTCAATTATGTGGACTCGTTTTTTATTAAGCATTTTGTTGACCCCACGCACGACAGGATTCAGCAGGCTGTGCTGCGGGACACTGACGCAAAGTTTTTGCTTTTTTACTTTTGACACTTTGTTTTGATTTTAAAATGCGGTAGACCCGGCGCACAAGTTTTTTTCAGCAACCATTTTTTCAGGGTTATTGCACAAGATTATGTTGGCTTGTTTCACAACTCCCAAAGCAGCTAACATGGGCTTGGCACTATGTCGGCGGACTGTAACGCAGTAGTTCGGCTGTAGTCATCTATCAGCTGTAGTTCCGGCAAGACGACCATAACGCAACTGCAGATTTTTATTTTAAACTTTTGTATATTTATTCAGCAATCGTTCCCGGCTGACGGCTTTTCAAATTCCGCCACATCGCCAAGCCCGGGGCGTTAGCGGTCATTGTAAAAAGACTCTACAAACCACCGACAACAACAAAAAACAAAACCATATGAGAAAAATAATTTCATTTATGCACATATCACTTGACGGTTTTGTAGCAGGACCGAACGGAGAAATGAACTGGATTAAAGTTGATGAAGAGATTTTTGATCATGTCGGTAAGCGGATAAGCCAAGGTGACACTTCAT
>NZ_LUHG01000012.1 GCF_001623405.1 Hydrotalea flava | reverse complement strand
AATATGTTCGGCATCGTTCAAATTGCCCTGTAACCCCTTTACCCTGGCGGCTGCAACCACACTTCCATAGTAAGGGTCTTCGCCGGCACCTTCCATTACACGTCCCCATCTGGGATCATTACTAATATCGCACATCGGCGCAAAGGTCCAATGCAAACCGGCTGCAGCAGCTTCTTTAGCAGCAATGGCTGCATCTTTTTCAATTTGTGCCACATCCCAGCTACATGCCTCAGCCAAAGGAATGGGAAAAATGGTTTTATAGCCATGAATTACATCAAAAGCAAACAACAAAGGAATACCGAGGCGACTTTGCTCTATCGCTACTTTTTGCATAGCACGGGTTTCATTGGCGCCGGTAACATTTAAGAATGAACCTACTTTACCTTGTTTCGTCATTTCAATTTTAGCCTGTTGGCCTGGATCGTTGGCCGCAGGACCTGTAAAAATGCCGCCATTTAACTGATTCAACTGGCCGGCTTTTTCTAAAGGTGTCATCCTTTTCAACAAATCATTAATCCGATCTTCAATGGGTGCTTTGGCATTTTTATACAATGGCTGTTGTGCCTGTACTATTAACGCCACAAATAGCGCCACCGTTAGTAGGGTTGTTTTTTTCATATGTGTATATTTATGGAATGATGGATAAATTTTTATACAAACAGCCGCATCAGTACAAATAGCATTTTTTAAATAAATGAAAAATAGATTTAAAATTTTCTGTAACACTTTATAAAAAGCTTTTGGCAGCTATGTCGATTGAATTAGGTTTGTGGCCTTAAAGTTACTGTGCTTTCTGTGTTTACAAACTGCAATGGGTTAATTGGATAAAATAATACCTGAATTATGCCGAAAAAGTCAACATATTATTTGAAAGATTTTCTGGATAGCAAAGTGGCGATATACAACCGTCCCGATTTTATTCCAGGCGATCCCATTTCGGTTCCACACAGATATACCCAAAAGCAGGATATAGAAATTGCAGGTTTGTTTGCCGCACTATTTTCATGGGGTAACCGAACCGCCATTATTCAAAAATCAATAACATTGATGCAATTGATGGATGATGCCCCCTATGATTTTATCTGCAACCATCAACCCGCTGATTTAAAAAAATTAATGGAATTTCAATACCGCACATTCAATACCACCGATTTATTGTATACTATTTCATTTTTACAACAGCATTACCAACAATACCAAAGTTTAGAACCTGCTTTTAGCCAATGGGGACCAACTGTTGCAGACATGTTGAATGGATTTCATCATTATTTTTTTTCGTTGGAAGATGCTCCTACCCGAACCCGAAAACACATTGCAGCACCCGAAAAAAAATCGGCCTGCAAACGGCTAAATATGTATTTACGCTGGATGGTAAGGAAAGATAATATAGGCGTTGATTTTGGCATTTGGAAAGAATTGCAGCCTGCACAACTCATTTGTCCATTAGACTTGCATGTAGCAAGGGTTGCAAAAAGACTGAACATGATACACCGCAAACAAACCGACTGGTTAACCGCAATTGAGCTAACGGATTATTTACGCAATTTAGATGCCACCGATCCGGTAAAATATGATTTTGCATTATTTGGTCTGGGTATTATTGAAAAATATTGATGTAAATTGCCGCATTGTATGCAGGAAAGCCCACAAAATATTGTTACCCGATTTTTGCAAAACAACAGCATTGCAGTTGAGCAGCATACCCCCGCCTTTCAGCAACTGCGAGATGCCATTCAATATTTAATTGAATCTGATTTTTATGCCTTAGTGCAATTATTATACAGAATAGATGTAGATGAAAAATTATTAAGGCAAACCCTGCATGAACATCAGGAAAATGATGCTGCTGAACTGATTACCCAATTATTGATCGAACGGCAGGCTCAAAAAATTGCCTGGAGAAAAAAAATGAACCAAAATAAAAATATTAGTGAAGATGAGAAATGGTAGTTTGCAACAATGCATTGAATAAACCGGTGGCTATACAAAAACAATACACATGAAATTAATATCGTACTTACGGGATGGACAGGACCAATTGGCATTTTTAGTGCATAATTTTTTATATGATTGCGATGCAGTACATCCGGAATTACCGGGCAGTATGAATATGTTTCTGAATTACTGGGATGATATGTATCCCATTGCTCAAAAAGTAAACGATGCCTTAACACAGGGTACCATGAGTGCCAACAATGGGGTACCGTTAGAAGGCATTCACCTGCTGGCTCCGGTACCCTTCCCAACCAGTTGCAGAGATGGGTATGCTTTTCGTCAGCACGTGGCGGCTGCACGACGCAATAGAAATGTACCCATGATACCAGAGTTTGATCAGTATCCAATTTTTTATTTTACCAGTCACCACAGCATACAAGGCCCCGGCCCCATTTATTGCATGCCCGACCATTTTGAGCAATTGGATTTTGAATTAGAAGCGGCGATTGTAATTTGCAGAAATGGAAGAAATATTGCAGCAGAAGTGGCCGATGAATATATTGGCGGTTTAATGGTGATGAATGATATGAGTGCCCGCAAACTGCAAATGGAAGAAATGCTGTTGAATCTGGGCCCTGCCAAAGGAAAAGATTTTTCTACTGTAATTGGCCCTTGTTTGGTAACCTTAGATGAATTAACCGCTTTTGAAATTCCACCCAAACCGGGCCATACCGGAAAAAGCTGGAATTTAGGGATGAAATGTTGGGTGAATGACATGCAGGTAAGTGCAGGTAATTTGGGAGATATGGACTGGACCTTTGCAGAAATTATAGAACGTGCCAGCTATGGCGCCAACCTGTATGCCGGTGATGTAATTGGCTCCGGCACCGTAGGTACCGGTTGTTTCTTAGAATTGAACGGAACCGGCAAATTCAATAACCCTAATTATGAAGAACAATGGTTAAAAGAAGGGGATGTGGTTGAAATGGAAATTGAATACATAGGTAAAATCAGCAATACTATTGTAAAGGAAGAGAGCCATTTTAGTTTGTTGGCACAAAAGAAACATACAACTGCATAATTGCAATTATTAAATGAATGACCCTTACAACTACTGAAACATGTTAATACCCATCTGGGAATTATCGGGTTTAGAAAGGCAGGGTTGGTTGCAACATGCCATTGCGCCCCGCCCTATTGCATTTGCAAGTACCATAGATGCGGCCGGAAATGTAAACCTGAGTCCGTTTAGTTTTTTCAATTTATTTTCTACTAATCCCGCCATTATTATTTTTTCTCCCACCCGAAGTGTGCGGGAAAATACAATAAAACATACCTTATTAAACATACAGGAAGTACCGGAAGTAAGCATCAATATTTGTACTGAAGCCATGGTACAACAGGTTAGTTTAAGTAGTTGCAATTATCCAAAAGGGGTAGATGAATTTATGAAAGCCGGCTTCAACAAAGAAAAAGCCACTTACATACAACCGCCATTGGTAAAAGAATCGCCCATTCAAATGGAATGCAAAGTATTGGAAATAAAAAGTTTGGGCGAAGGGCCCGGTGCCGGGCAATTGGTAATAGCCGAAGTAACTTGCATGCATGTTTCTGAAAATGTTTTGAATGATGCTGGCACGATGATTGACCAACGCAAAGTGCATCACGTTGCCAGGTTAGGAGGCGATTGGTATGCCGTTATCAATGAACAAAATTTATTTACCGTTGCAAAACCCAATGCACATTTGGGTATAGGAATAGATGCTTTACCGGAAGCCATTAGAAACAGTCGTATTTTAACGGGTAACCATTTGGCACAATTGGCCAATGTAAGTAATATACCGGCTATTGATGCAGCTTTTGAAGATATGCAACTGAAACAGATTATACAATATTATGCCAATAGCCCTGCAGAAATGGAAGAAGAATTACACCGTTATGCGAAACAATGCATTGATACAAATAATATAGAAAAAGCCTGGCAAATACTGCTAACCGGAACAGATATTTGATATTCAGATAAAACCGAAAATACTATTTAAACACTTTACAACTATTTAACCAATAGCCCAAACATCTTCTTCATTCAATATGTTCGATAAAGTGTTTTGATGTAACCGTTTGGTTGCTTGGGCTGTTTCCATTACTTTCTGAACAATAGCAAAAGTATCATGCATAAGTGTAAGCTGCTGTTGCGGTAATCCATTCAGCCATGCCTGAACATTTTCGACAAAATGCTCATCTATTTTTTCAATAATAGGCACATTAAAATGTTGAAGTGCTGCAGCATTACACAACTGCTCATATTGCCCTCTAATGGGCAAACACAGCAGGCGTTTACCTAAGTATAAGGTTTCGGCAGGTGTTTCAAAACCGGCGCCTGTAATTACGCCATGTGATTGTAACATGCTTTTAGTAAATAACGCATTATCAATTGGAATAAAAGTAATATTGCCTTTCTGTTCCCTTTGTTTTACCATTTTTGAAAACACTTCAAACCGAACATCAGATAGTTGACTGAGCGCATTAGCTACCACCGCATCGCTATAATGGGAAAGATATACGGTAATATGGCCCTTATCTTCTGAAAAACCTTTTAAAATTTCACTCTTAATGATCGGCGGATAAATAAAATGATCGTATGGTTGAAAATGCAAACCCACATAACCGGTTGCTGGAGCATATTTTTTTAAAACCATTTCACCGGCAAAACTCCGTTTTGCAGGCCGTGGTGTATGGGATGAGATAAAAGCTGCCTGATGACCAAAATTAACACTGGGTATATTTTTGAGATAGCAACTGAATGCGGTAATGCTTTCAAAATCGTTCAACACTATGTCGTAATCTTCTAACGGTAAGGCCTTTGCTTCTTTATAAGCCCTGACGGGCGAACAGTACTGCAACATTTTAAAATAATCCAATCCACCTTTATTTCCATAAAACAAACTCATCCCTTTACTGGTGAATTTTACGGGCAAGTTGGCCTTTAAATGACTATTACTGCCACTTAAAAACACATCTACCTGCCCATATTGTTGCAAATAAGGCAATAACTCCATTGCTCTGCTAATATGGCCGTTTCCTGTAGCTTGTATGGCGTAAAATATTTTCATTTTTTATACTGAAATTTTAAAAGGGTTTTGAAAAAGCTATTTGTCCGGGTACAGTGTGAAAAGATTGCGATACGGAATGAACAAATAAGGCAATTTCATCGGTAACCACATCCGGACTTGCCACTTTTTTATTCATATCAACCACTTTAGCACTTTCAAATGCTTTATCATCATATGTATACATGTGCCAGGCATTGTTATAAAATTCCAATGCAGTTAAATGTTCTACCCAATCGCCGCTGTTTAAATAGGTAACTTTTCCATTCTCATTTTCAACCACTCGCATTTGAGGTTCATGAATATGCCCGCAAATCACATATTCGTATTTTTTTTCAATAGCAATTTCAGCAGCGGTTTGTTCAAAATTGTTGATTTTAATAACAGCTTTATTTACCCTATTCATGACCGATTTAGAAAGGCTCATTTTTTCGCGGCCCATCATCTGCAAAAAATGATTGAGTAACCGATTGAAGCGGATGAGTAAGTTATACCCATGACTGCCCCATTTGGCCAATAATTTTGCACTGCCTTTGGTGGTATTATCAAACACATCGCCATGAAAAATCCAGCAGAGATGGCCATTAATTTCCATCACCATTTTATCTGCCAGCTGAATATTGCCCACATCAAAATGGGTGTAACGGCGCAATGCTTCATCATGATTGCCGGTAATGTAAATAACCCTGGTGCCTTTGGTAGCCAAACTTAAAATTTCTTTTATTACCTGCATGTGGGTGAGTGGGAAAAAACGTTTCCGAAATTGCCAAACATCAATAATATCGCCATTCAGAATTAAGATTTGGGGCGAAATACTTTTCAGGTAATTAACCAGCTCCTGAGCATGGCAGCCGGTGGTACCCAGGTGCAAATCACTCATCACAACAACATCTACAGGTCTTCTGTTCATATCAATTGGTTTACCAAAATTCAAACAGTAGTATTACCTGAATATGAATAGAATATGAATTTATTGTTACTTTAATTTAATTTAAGGTTACTTAACCCGCTTTTTTTGATGTTGGAAGATTTGCTTTTTAACGCCGTTTTTGTTGCTACAAAATGAAGTAAAGCATTGATTTGGTATATCTTTGCCACTTAAATGCATGAATATGAAAATGTGGCGGCGTAAAATATTTTTAGGACTTTTTTTCATACTAGCCAACACTGCAACTGCTGTAGCCCAGTGCTCTATTTGTACCAAAACCGCCGAGCAATTAGGAGAAGGGCCGGCAAAAGGTTTAAATGCGGGCATTTTATATTTAGCAGCAACGCCTTTTTTAATTATTGGTTATATAGGTTACCGTTGGTTTCAATCTGAGAAAGAAAAAGAAAAGTTGGATGCTCAAAATAGGGAGCAGAGCCAACTATAGTATTACTTTTTAAATTGCCGGTGCGTTCCATCGCAAAAAGGCGGATTTTTAGTATGCTTACAATTACACAGCCATACTTCACCATCTTCCTCAGCGATAAATTTTAACGATTTAAAGGGCATTCCTTCAATGGTTTTGTGATGCCCATCGCAAAAAGGATTTTTTTGACTTAGGCCGCAGGTACACCAGGCATAGGTTTTACCTTTCTCAACAGTTATGGCAGTTGGTTCTGCTTTAAAAACATTTGGTTCGTGCATGGAAATAATTTAATTTAAAATACATTCATATGCAAAGATATATCCCCCAATGCTGAGTTTGATATCTCATTGAACTGATAATTTTGTCTTTAAGGCAATTTAATTTCGTATATCTCAGATTGCAGAACACCTGAAATATCTGACCATACATGATCCTTTCCTCCAATAAAATTGGTCTGCCCATCCAATGGATACATGGCATAAAGCATTCTACCTGAACCACTGTAGGAAGTATTAGCACCAATTCCTGCTAATAAGTAACCTGGATCAGTAGTTTGAGTTAAGGTTTGCAAATGTTGTACATTAAATGTCGAAGTTATTTTTTGTTGAATATCTAATGGGCCAACATATATTAAATTATTATTAATTGATAAAGTAAAAGTTTGTAAAACGGCAGGAGTAGCTGTGATATGATCTTTCCCAGTAGACTCTGTAAAATGAATGGGTGCCCCACCATCAGAAATACCGTTTTCGACTAACATATTACCTCCAGAAGGATTTTGCCAGGTTAATAATGCCCCACCAGATAAAACTGTATAACCTGATGGAGCATAACTTATACCATGAGGATGTTGTGCTACTGCAGTTGATGTAGTATTAATTGAAAAATAGGGTAACAATACATTTCTATCTAAAGGATAATATGCACGAGATTTCAAACTATAAAGATAAAATTTAACACCAATAGCATACACCCACAAACGATGATTATAAAATTGAATGTGATCTTTTGATGCTGCATTATAAAAATAAAATGAATTATCATTAACCGGATAAGCAGCTGTCAATAATGCATTAACATTTGAACTATTATTACTCAAATCCGAAACTCTGGCACCACCACCAATTAAAATGTAATCTGAATCTACATATGTAGTAGCACTATTGATATGCCCATCAACATAATCACCCCAAATATTTACCACCATTTTAACAGAAGGATAAAATACTCCTCCATTATCGGTAATACCTGATGAAGAATTAACTGTATTTGAACTAATAAGAACCCTTGTGGGTGAATAAGGCAGATGTGACATTGTGCCTAATTTTATTGCAGGAATTGAATCTTTAATAGAAGAGTTGTTAGCAACTTGTTTTAATCCCATATCTTTATTGCAGCTTCCTAAAAAAAAGAGAATTGCAAAAAATGGAAAAATAAATAAATTTTTCATAGTATTTTGGATTTGTTTCATTAAAACTAAAAAATTGTATTTAAAAATCAAAAAAATGTTTAAATATCTTAAACAGTCGTTTGCCAGAAAAAAAGCCAGAAGGGTATTTCAGGAATATGGTACGAAAATAGACCATTTTGAAACCAAAGATTTTGGTGATATTGCTTTTGCAAATTGGCTAAACCCATTAATGCGAAAAAAGGTGGTTACAAATGAAGAAATCCATTTTTTTAAACACTACATACCAGAAGGCTGTTTGGCAATAGATATTGGTGCAAATATTGGAGATTTAACTGTTGCGATGGGTATAGCGGCAGGTAAATCAGGGAAAGTTTTAGCCTTTGAGGCTAATCCAATTGTTTTTAGAATTTTAAAGGAAAACAGCTCCATTAATTTAGAGAAATCAAATATTATACCCTATAATCTGGCCATCACTGAAAAAGAAGAGCTTTTTTATTATGCTTCGTCGGAAGCGTCCATGAGCAATGGGGGACTCATTAAAGAATTATCAGACAATCATCATGGCAAATTCAAATTAAATCATCCAATTCAAGGGGTTCAACTGACACAATTTTTGGAAGAGAACTATGCACAGGAAATTTTGAAATTAAAATTCATAAAAATTGATATTGAAGGATTTGACTTTTATGTATTGCAAACTATTTCTGAGTTGATAGGAAAATATCGACCAACTATAATAATGGAGGTTTTTTATGATTTGGAAACAGAAGTAAGAAATAACATATTTCAATTTTTAAAGCAATTTAATTACTCACTTTACAATATCAAAAGCTTCGAAAATGATTTTAAAGTACAACCAATACCTATTCAATCTGAAAAAGAAATGCCACAAAAGGGAATTTCAGAAAATTTATTGGCCATAATGAAATAAATATTATTAAGCTGGAAATTTTAGCAAGTACAATTCTTCCAATTTTTTTGTAATAACATTAGGTTCAATGTTTTTCATGCATGCGCAGAAAATTTGTCCTTTACATAAATTACATTCAGTTTCACTATAAAAAGTATAAGCATGTTGGCCAATAGGCTGCCATCTGCCAGGATGTATGGGTCTGATAGAAGGAAAAATTCCTAAAGCATTTATTCCTAAAGCAGCAGCTAAATGGATTGGACCAGTTCCGCTTGCAACTAATCCATCACAGATAGAAATAAAAGATACAAACTCATTCAAACTTAATTTGCCACACATATTGATGACCAAATCATCAATTTCGTTAAATAATATTTCAAGCTTTCGTTCCTCCTGTTTGGTTCCTGTAATAAAAACTTTAAACTTGTTTTTATCCAATAATTTAGCTAATTCTATATAATGCTCTAAAGGCCATTCTTTTCCGTTTCCCTGTGATTTTGGATGAAAAATCACATTGAACTTATTTTTATTAATTTTTTTAAGTATATTTTCAGGTAAAGCTTGTGAAGCACCAAATCCATAGGAGGAATATATTTCCGGGAATGAAAATTGTTGATGAATGGATAAAAAACTTAAAAGTTTTAAATTCAATTGCGCTTCATGTAAATCAGATTTTTTTCTGCTTAATCGAATTAACTTATTACAAAATAGCCAATGATAAAATCTATTTGTAGTTCCTATTCTCTGAGGAATTGCCAAAAAGTATGCTCGTTTCGCTAAAATAGGACTGGGTAACACATGAATGATTGCTTCAATTCGTTTTCCGCAAATACTCACACTTTGATTTAAAAAATCATTTACATCTATAAACTCATCCACATATACGCAATTTTCAATAATATCTTTAGTATAGGCTCTTCCTAAAAACCCAATAAGTATATCAGGAAAATATTTTTTTATAATACCTGCCATTGGTAAGGTCAAAACTACGTCTCCAATATTATCCGTTCTACTTATCAAAATAGTCTTAGGCATTTTCAAAATATTTAATTTAAGTTGTTTATAAAATCTCCTCTACCCACTGATACAAATTAAATCCGGGGTGTTGTATGCTTTTGGTTAATTGCTCCTTCAATTGGCTGCGCCGTATGCCTTTCATACATTTTTGCTGCAACAAGCGGTAGGCTTTATCGGCCATTAGCCACAATTTTCTTTCCGGTGTTTGTAATATAGAACTATGTGCGTTAATAGATGTAATCAATTCAGCAATGCCTGTACCGTTGGTTGCAATGGTACTGATAACAGGTGTTTTCCAACTACTATCGGTTTGTACAGGAGTTAACATGTGTTGTAAATTTTTTACAAACAAAGCTGCTCCGGGCCTGTCGGCTTTATTCACCACAAAAATATCGGCAATCTCCATCAGTCCCGCCTTCATGGTTTGTATTTCATCACCGGCCTCGGGTACCAATACCACCACCGTTGTATTAGCCAAACCGGCAATTTCAATTTCACTTTGGCCTACACCTACTGTTTCAATGATAACATCATCAAAACCCGCTTCTTTTAAAACATCGGTCATTTCTAATATTTTAGGATGTAACCCGCCTAAATTACCACGGCTGGCCAATGAACGAATATACACCTGTGGATGTGCATACCATTGGTTCATGCGTATTCTATCGCCCAGTAATGCCCCCAAATGAAAGGGGGAAGATGGATCAACACACAATACAGCCACTTTTCTTTCCAATTCAAGCAATGCCCCAATTAACGCATCCGTTAATGTACTTTTACCGGCACCGGGTGGCCCTGTAATACCAATTACTCTGGCATTGTGCTGCAATTGCAGCGATTGCATAAAACTTAAATAGCCGGGTGTTTCATTTTCAATCAAACTTAATGCCCGTGCCAGTGCTTTTATATCACCGCTTTGAATATCTTTCCGTAAATTTTCCCACATAGAACCCTGTTGATGTGCGTAAAATTACTGTATACCTGTATTGATATGTTTAAAAAAACAACAAATCGCAATTTTTTATGGCAACAGCCCACCATACATTGGCTGCTTACAGGGTTATTTGTACTCATGCTATTGGGCTTGTTATTCAGCAGGGCATTGCTCTCTATAAGCATGGCAGTGTGGTTCATTACTATCATAGCTTTTCAATTACAACATCCATTTCCCAAAGAAAAACATCCATTATTGTATTGGTCGATAATGCCATTGGGCTTGTTTGTAGTAGGAGCCTGGCAACTTCCTTTTCAAAAAGATACTTATGATTTTTTGTTAAACTTATGTACCTATCCCATTGCTTTTTTTGCTGTACGCTTGTTATATGCTTCTATTGATGGCAATAAAATAATTCGTATTTGGATTGTTGTTGCATTTTTGAGTAGTATTTACCCATTGAGTTGGTATGTCACACATTTTCAGGAGGCAGTTATCAAATACGGCAGCGGACAATCCATGCCGGTTTGGATGGATCATGATCATATTCGTTACAGTATTTTTTTATGCAGTGCTTTTGCTTTGCTTTTATTTCATTATCCTTTTTCAAATAAATTCCGCTTACCTGTTGTAGTGGCTACATTTTTATTGATTGTTTTTTTATCGGTAAGAACCGCCTGGGTAATACTGGCCATTATGCTACTGTTTATTCCATTTTTAAAAACAATACCTTACCGTAAATGGTTAACCATTGGTATCATAGCAATAGCCTGTTGCAGTTATTTTATTTTTCCTACAGTACAAAAAAAAATAGCTTATACCCTATACGACTGGCAACAATTTAAGCCTGCTGTTTTTAACAGCAACTATTCTGATGGTGCCCGGCGTAATTTAAATGATATAGCTGTTGAGGCCATACAACATAAATCCTATAACGTTGGATGGGCAGGTGTTGCACCAACCATGCAGCAATATGGAAAAAAATATTTTCCGCAACAACCCATGCAGTTTGGATGGCCTTTTAACCAATGGCTATTCTGGTTATTGGGCAGCGGCTGGATTGGAATGTTGCTGTGGAGTACTTGGCTTTTATACCCAATACTATGGGGCATACAACAGCAGCAATTCGGCATAACGGCATGGACTATAGCCATATCTGCATCCTGTTTGGTAGAAAGCAACTTAAATTTTCAATTCGGTGTTTTTTTACATGCATGGCCTTTGGCTATGATGGCCTTGTACCCTGCTCAGGATAACAAACGGTAATTCCTAAAATCAAAGGGGCGAATACCGGTTAATTTTTCAAAATGATACAGTAATTTATCTTTTAAAGAAAACCGTTTTTTAGTAATATCTAAATTGATTTGCCAGTTTTTAGCTGCAATACGTTGTTGCATTACAGCCGGATGTGTGCCGGTAAATTTTTCAATCGAATCATACTCCTCAAAATTATACACCTGTTGTGGTGAGTTGGCAATGGCCTGAATAGAGGCATGATTCCAATATGCAGCCATATTTTTATTTTTACGCATCATTTGTTCGGGGCTTTTTACCCAACCATAATGATATACATAAGCATTGGCAGGCTTTACCCATAATTTCTCGGTACCAATTCTAAAACCCTGCGCATCTTTGTAGGCAGTAATTCTTTTATCGTTGCGTATAATGCGTACTTCATGATCGTACCAGGTGCGGCTATCACCCACATAATCATAAGTTCCATAAAAATGCAGATATTGAAACAATAAACCTTCTACTTTAATATTGTATTGATGTTCTTTGCAGGCTGCCAAAATAGCTGCATGGTATTTTTCGTGCACACATTCATCGGCCTGAATATAAAATGCCCAGGTGCTTTCCGGATCAATTAGTTGAAATGCTTTATTGGTTTCAACTGCCAACACAGTTCCGCCGGCACGTAGCGTTTTATCCCAAACAGAATGATGAATTTTGATTTTAGGATCCCGGATAGATTCAATCAAGCTTAAAGTATCATCTTCACAATCGCCCACTAAAACAACCATTTCATCTACCACCGATAAAATGGAAGTAATGGCCTCAACAATAGGATAATCATTGATAATAGCATTTTTAATGATGGTAAACCCGGATATTTTCATAAATACATGCAAATTGAAATGAATAAAATGATACCATAACACAACGGCTTTTCAATTGATACCGGTGATGACAGATTCAGAATTGGTTACAAAGAACCGAAAAAAATCATTAATCATTACTTTGACAAATGAGTGTGTCTATCAATTATTTTCTCAATTTTACAAAATGACCAATTTTATTCCCATTTTCCCTTTAAACATAGTTGTTTATCCGGATGAAATACTGCATTTAAAAATTTTTGAACCGCGTTACAAACAACTGATAACAGAATGTTATGCAGACAATAAACCATTTGGTATACCCGTTGTAGCTAATAACAAAATTACCGACTTTGGTACCTTGGTTGAAATAAAAGAAATAGTTACCATACATGCGGATGGCAAAATGGATATTGTAACAAAAGGGATTGCAGTATTTAAAATTTTAGAAATCATACAACAAATACCCGACAAATTGTATAGTGGCGCCATAGTTACTTATCCAACCAACCAAATTAGGCCAATGTACACCTATTTAAAACCCGTACTCAGCAATATTCGTGAACTATTTAAACAATTACAGGTAACCAAAGATTTTAAAAAGAAAGAAGAAGAACTACTGAGTTATGATGTTGCCCATCATGTTGGGCTTACACAGGAGCAGGAAATAACTTTACTCTGCCTGTTTAAAGAATTGGAACGTATTGAATTTTTACGCAGGCATTTATTGCAAATTTTACCTTTGGTACAGGGCATGGAATTATTAAAAGAAAAAATAAAATTAAACGGTCATTTTAAAGAACTGAAAGGATTTAATTTTTAACCACTAAACCCATTACATATGTCGGTTACACTGTGCTTAGATTTTGGCAATACCCGTTTAAAAGGCGCTATTTTTATAAATGATACTTTAACAACTGTTGTTCCATTAGCCGATGACAGTGTACCAACGATACTGCATTTACTGGATACTTATCAGCCTTCACATAGCATTTTATCCTCAGTTATTCAACACGATGAAGCAATAATTGATTTACTAACAAAAAAAACAAGCTTTCATTTATTAAATCATCAAAGTAAATTACCCATTACCACCCCTATAGGCAAACCTGCTACCATTGGTTCCGATAGGCTGGCTATTTGCAGTGCAGCCGTTCATTTATTTCCACAACAACACAATTTAGCAATAGGCTTGGGTACCTGTGTTACTTATAATTATATTAACCCGTTCAATGCGTTTTTAGGTGGCGCCATTTCACCTGGTATGCACATGCGCTTTAAAGCCATGCATGAACAAACAGCCAAATTACCGTTAGTACAAGCCGACAGCAATTTCCCGTTGATTGGGTATGATACCAGAACCAATTTATTAAGTGGCGTACTGATGGGTTTGGCAAAAGAAATTGATGGTATGATTGATGCTTACAGCGAAAAATTTTCTAATTTAAAAGTGAGCATGACCGGTGGAGATATGAATTTTTTTAAAAGCTATTTAAAAAATCCGGTGTATACCGATGAAGATTTGTTATTTAAAGGTTTATTATACATCAATCGTTTAAATAATCCTTAGATATGGGCATCAAATTGTAATTTTGCCATTCATTTATGCAGGAGGCGCACTATGTTTTACATCAAAAAATGGTTTACTATTTTATTCATTAGCTCATTGGCCATTTCCTGCGAAAATGATATTCATGAAGTAGAAAATTTAGGAAAAAAAAAGTTAGGGGTTGAAGAAGGTACGGGTATTGTAAGCCAGTTTAGCCAGGCAGGCCGCATTAAAGCTGTTTTAAAAGCCCCCTACATGTTGCGCTATCAATATGATACTGTAAAAATTGAATTTCCCCGAACACTACATGTAGATTTTTATGATAGCACCGCAAAAATTGACAGTCGTTTATTTGCCCGATTTGGTTCTTATCTGGAAAATGAAAACAAAGTGTTGTTGCGTGATAGTGTAATTGTTTTTAACATTAAAGGCGATACCTTGTTTACCAATGAATTGTTTTGGGATCAGTTAAAAGGAACCTATTATACTGATAAACCGGTAATTATCAGTCAAACCAACCCCATTCGTCAAAAATTATACGGTACAGGTTTTTCTTCCAATCAGGATCTTACCAATATAAAAGTGTACAAAGTAGGTTATGGCAATGCCGGGCAAAGCAGTTTTTTAAATGTACCGGATAGTTCTTTATAATTAAAGATTCAATCACCATAAAAACGTAATATATGGAATACAGAAAAATGGGCCGCACCGGCTTACAATTAAGTGTTTTAAGCTTTGGCAGTTGGGTTACTTTTCACAAACAAATTAATGATGGTATTGCCGATGAGCTAATGGGTGTTGCTTACGACAATGGTATTAATTTCTTTGACAATGCAGAAGCCTATGCATTGGGCGAAAGTGAAAAAATGATGGGTAGGGTATTAAAAAATAAAGGATGGGACAGAACATCTTACATCCTATCATCCAAAGCATTTTTTGGATGGCGTGGTAAAAACAACAAACCCAACCAAACCGGTTTAAGCAGAAAACATTTAACCGAAGCCTGCCATGAAGCATTACACCGCCTGCAAACAGATTATCTCGATTTATATTTCTGTCACCGCCCCGATAAAACTACTCCTATTGAAGAGGTAGTATTAACCATGAATACACTCATTAACCAGGGCAAAATTTTATACTGGGGTACCAGTGAATGGAGTGGGGTTGAAATTATGGAATCCCATCGAATAGCACGTGATTATCGCCTCATTGGCCCTTCCATGGAGCAACCTCAGTATAATTTATTTGAAAGAAATAAATTAGAAAACGAATATCTTGAAATCTTTAAAAATGTAGGTTTGGGTACTACTATCTGGAGCCCATTGGCTGCAGGCTTATTAACCGGTAAATACAACAATGGCATACCCGAAGGCAGCCGCTTAAGCATTGAAGGTTTTGAATGGTTAAAAGACCGATTAATGGTTACTGAAAAAATAGAAAGAGTAAAGCAACTCACCGCATTTGCAGGAGAATTGGGCGTTTCTGTAGCTGCACTAAGTATAGCATGGACCATAAAAAACCCGCATGTAACTACGGCTATTTTAGGTGCCACCAAAACCGAACAATTAACCAGTAATTTAAAAGCATTGGATGTGTTGCCTCTATTAACCACTGAGGTAATGGCAAAAATTGATGGCATTATGCAAACCAAACCTGTTCTCCCTGAATTTTAACCAATACGTTTAAAATAGACAGAGGCTGCTTCAATAAAGAAGCAGCCTCTTTTCATGAAAGGGATTGCAATAGAGCAACCACCCAGCACTGAATGTTTAACTCATTTTAGCATCTTCTGCCATTCTGTGATACGAATTTTTACTGGCTTCCACTAATTTTAAAATTCTTTCCCTTACATCATCACGCAAACCGCTGGTTTCATTTTCAAGTACGGCTTTTAATTCATCCAATTCATTATTCGCCTGTCCGCGTAAATGCCGAAGTTTTTGTTTTATATCATCTGCAGTATCTGCAATTTTTTTACGGGTATCACTGCCCTTGGCGGGAGCAGTTAATAACCCAATGGCAACACCAGCCACTAACCCGGATAAAACGCCAATTAAAAGTTTTTGTGCACTCATAAACTATATTTTTATTGTGAAGAAATCATTTTTAGTAGCTATACAAGTTACCAACAGATGGCCTAAAAAGAAAGTTAAACAACAAATAATTAATATATTTTAACACTACATGCTTTTAAATTTTAACATTCCATACCACCAAATAATGAGCGGATAATTACTACACACAAAAAGTTTACCGAATATTTTATAGAATAGTTCTGAATTGCGCTTATTTTTGAATATATGCAAACAATCACCAAAGAAAACAAGGAACAAACAGTTATTACTTCCCCTGTTGTTTGGAAGTATGTGCTCCAATTTTTGGGTTGGTTTATTTTATTTTATTGGGGAACTGAAATTATTTGGGGACTAACAACTCCCCATCACTACTACATACCCTGGTTAAATCATTACTTTAATTACATTATGCTCAATAGAGTTATTGTATTAGAAAGCAGCAGAAAAATTTTAGAAGCTTCGGGATATTATATGTTTAGTCCGCAACCGGATGTGTTAACCATTAGCGGTGAGTATGGCATTATTTTAAATTATTCCTGTCTTGGTTTTGCAATCATCAGCTTTTGGATGGCATTTGTTATTACGCATCATGGCAGTTGGTGGTTTAAAATAATTTGGGCTATAATTGGTTTGGCTATCATCATTGTCTGCAATATTGCACGAGTTTGTTTGGTTTTATTATCGGGTTTGGAACATTGGTCATTGCCATTTAGATTGGATCACCATACTTGGTATAATATAATAACCTATGCTGCTATTATAGTGCTTGCATTTTTTTACAATTATTTTGTTACTAAAAAAAGAATTCAATAACAATCAGTTGCCGAAAAGAAATTGTGATTAATACCAATAATACATCTAAAAATGAAAAAATAAAGCGATAAAGTTTTAAATTCATTTACCGCTTTTTTACTAAAGTATAACAACTGTTTTTATGCAAATTTAAATGCTTTCATATAAGCAGCATCTGCTTTAGCACTCAATAAAGGCGTGGTACCGGTAAAGGCTTCCTGTTCAACAATATAATATTTCATGCCATTTTCTTTGGCTGTTTTTAAAATAGCTGGATAATCAATGGTACCCTTTCCTAAAATGCAGGATTCATGGCCACCATTGGCAGTTTTTGCCAAATCTTTTACATGGCATAAACGGAATCGATGATTGTATTTTTTAAGCCACTCCTGCGGATTTTCACCGGCAGCTACTACCCAGTAAATATCCATTTCAAAATCTACCAAGTGTGGATCTGTTTCATTCATCATAACAACCTGAGGCACTTGTCCATCTACAGGTTTAAACGAATAATCGTGATTATGATAGGCAAATCGAATTCCGTTTTTCTTACAAATTTCACCGCATTGATTAAACTGCTCTGCTATTTTTTTAAAGCTGTCAATATCTTTTTGTGGTCCTTTGTAAGGGCAAATTAAATAGTCCATACCAATTTCGGCAGCTTCAGCAGCTTTTTGCTCAAAGTTGGTATTGATATCGCAATGCGAGGAAATAATTTTTGTACCCACGCTGTCGCAATATTTTTTGAATTCTTTATTTGTCATTCCCCAAAACATGCCCATTTTTCCTTCAAAACTTTCTAATTGCTTATAGCCATAAGATGCCACAGCTTTGAGTGTTTGTTTAGGATCTTTGGCTAAATCTTCTTTTATTGTCCATAATTGCAAACCGAATTTAGAAAGATCGCCTTCAGTATGGTTGGCAACATCGGTTAATATATTAGTGGCCATTTTTTTTACAGGGGCTGCTAATGCCAGCGCAGAAAGGCCGCCCATTTTTAAAAAATTTCTACGATTGGTTGACATGTTGTTTTTTTTAAAGGTAATTGATGATATAATATTTCATTATAACAATGTTGGATAAATGCACCATCTACTAAGTAGCCCAGGCTTTATCCCCTTTTTTATAAGGCATACAACCATCATAATGACCGGGCACTGCCACATAGCGCAAAGCTTGGGTAGCACCGGGTTTAGAAGTAAAATACCCGAATAAGGTAAGCTGCTTCATCATTGTAAAATAATGGTTGGGCGACAAAGCAATGGTTTTGTTTCTTTCCTTTGCTGCTTCCTCTTTTAATTTCGCTTCTTTTTCATTTTTTTCTTTCTGATAGGCTTTTGCTTCAGCATCAATTTTTTCTAACAACGCAGTTCTTTGCTGCGGTGTTGCCTGCATAAAGCCGATACCGTTCTTTTTTTTGCAGAATTCATTTAATTGTCTGATGCCTTCCATGAATACTTTTTGATCGGGTTCCGTGTAGCAGTCAGTCACCATCACTTTCATAAAATTACCAATTCCGGCTGCTTTTGCTCCGGGAGAAGAAGTAGTTGGAATAATGGTTTCACCTACTTCATCCAAAAAAGCAATATCATCGGGCTTAAAGGCAACTGCACCCGATTTTTCATTTTTACAGCCGCTGAGTAAAAACTCGCCGCCTATCATCACACCGCCGGTAGCCAGTGCAACCATTTTTAAAAGTTCTCTTCTATCCATAACATGTATTTTAAAAGTTTAATTATATATTGTTTTTTTTCAATTGTTCAACTGCATAATTTGCTGCTCTTGCTGTAATGGCCATGTAAGTTAAAGAAGGATTTTGTGTACTGGTACTTACCATACAGGCTCCATCGGTAACAAACACATTTTTGCAATGGTGCATTTGGTTCCATTCATTTAGCAAAGCAGTTTTGGGGTCTTTACCCATTCTTACGCCACCCATTTCATGAATATCCAATCCGGGTGCCTGTTTGCTGTCGTGTGTTTGTATATTGGTACAACCGGCAGCTGCCAGCATTTCACTACCCTGAGTTAGAAAATCTTTCAATAATTTTTCATCATTGTCATCATAGGCAACCGAAGTAATTAATTGTGGAATGCCCCATTCATCTTTTTCAGTAGTACTTAAACGTACGTGATTGGTTTCTTTGGGAATGGTTTCACCCTGCATCATCATGCTTACATACCAGTTGCCGGCTTCGGTAATGGCATCTTTGAATGCAGCGCCGATACCATCGGCTGAAGCCCTTGCCCGGCCTGCACTGTAGTGCACCATATAGCCTCTTAAAAAATCAGTTTCCTGATGGTATACATTTCTAAAATTAGGCATCATGGCTTGTGTTGGCCTGCGCCCATAATAATATTTATCCTGCGGTCCATCAAACGAAGCTGTAACGTGCCCTCTGTAATTGTGAAAGGCAATAAATTTGCCCAGTAATCCACTATCGTTACCCAATCCATTTGGAAAACGATTGGAAACAGAATTCAACAAAATTAAATTGGTATTGATGGTAGATGCATTTACAAAAATAATTTTGGCATAATATTCCGTTGCTTCTTTTGTAACAGCATTAATTACTCTAACGCCGGTGGCTTTCTGTAGTTTTTCATCATAAATAATAGAGTGAACAACACTTTCGGGCACTAATGTAAGATTACCTGTTTTTTGTGCCCAGGGAATGGTACTAGCATTTGAACTGAAATAACCGCCAAACGGACAACCACGCTCACACAAACTACGGGCCTGGCATTGCGTACGCCCCTGTTCCACATGAATGGGATTGGGTTTGGTTAAATGCGCACACCTGCCTTGCACTACATAGCGATTTTTATATTGCTGCATAATGCGCTGTTGAATGGTTTTCTCCACACAGTTCAAATCCCAGGGTGGCAAAAACTCTCCATCCGGCAATGTTTCCAGTCCATCTTTATTACCACTGATACCGGCAAATTTTTCTACATGCGAATACCATGGCGCAATTTCATTATAAGTAAAAGGCCAGGGAACGGCAAAAGCATCCCGCTCCGGACCTTCAAAATCGAATCGGCTCCAACGTTGGGTTTGCCTTGCCCACAATAAACTTTTTCCACCTACCTGATACCCTCTAATCCAATCAAATGGTTTTTCCTGAACATAAGGGTGTTCGGTATCTTTTACAAAAAAATGTTGCGAAGCTTCCCCAAATGCATAACAGCGGGCAACTACCGGATTTTCAGTGGTTACTTTTAAAGGCATGCGACCCCGGTGCGTAAAATCCCAGGGATTTAATGTAGCTGTTGGATAGTCTTTAATATGCACTACATCTCTGCCTCTTTCTAATAAAAGCGTTTTCAATCCTTTTTCGGTTAATTCTTTGGCAGCCCATCCACCACTGATGCCAGACCCAATAACTATGGCATCATAAGTGTTTTTTTGAACACCTCCTGAATTAATATTGACATGAGCTGTATCCTGTGGCATATCTGAAATTTACTTGATTATTTCATTCAATTAAAAAATCTAATTTTCACTGTCTTAACAATTATTCGATCATTATTTTCTATGGCAACATTTTAACCCATTATTATATATTGTTTTTCTTCAACTCATCTACTGCATGGTTCACTGCCCTTGCCGTAAATGCCATATAAGTTAATGAGGGATTCACGCAAGCAGCAGATACCATAAATGAACCATCGGTAACAAAAACATTTTTGGCATCCCAAACCTGATTGTATTTGTTTAATACCGAAGTTTTAGGATCGGTACCCATACGGGCAGTACCCATTTCATGTATACCGTGGCCCATGGCATGGCCATTGTCCCAGGTAGTTACCTGCGTAGCACCAACTGCTGTTAACATTTGTGCCATTTCGTTTACCATATCTTTTCGCATGGCTTTTTCATTGTCTTTAATTTCAGCATCCATTGCTAAAACAGGTAAACCCCATTTGTCTTTTTTGTTTGGATCTAAGGTTATTTTATTTTCATGATAGGGTAAAATTTCACCAAAAGCAGTAGCGCCAATAGTCCAGGTACCCGGTTGTGTTAATGCCTCTTTAAAATTGGCACCGATGTTTAATTCAGCCACTTCCCGGCTCCAGCCTTCGCGGCTGGCACCACCCTGGTAGCCAAAACCACGCAGGTAGTTTCGTTTGTCATTAAACAAATTTGCAAAACGGGGAATATAGAAACCGGTAGGCCTTCTGCCACCATCATAATAAACATCTTCAAATCCCGGCATTATCCCCGATGCACCACAGTTGTAATGATGGTCCATGATATTGTGTCCTAATTCGCCGCTACTGCTGCCCAGTCCATCGGGCCAGATATCGGTTGCAGAATTCATGAGTACCCATGCCGAATTTAAGGCAGAGGCATTCAGAAATACAATTTTTGCATAATAGGTATAGCTTTGATTGGTTTCGGCATCTAATACTTCTACACCGGTGGCTTTTTGGGTATTTTTATCGTAAATAATCCGGGTAACAATACTAAAAGGGCGTACCGTTAGTTTGTCGGTTGCTATAGCTGCCGGAAGGGTAGATGATTGTGTACTAAAGTATCCGCCAAAAGGGCATCCTTCCCAACAACGATTTCTAAACTGGCAATTGGTGCGGCTTTGAATAGGCTTTGTAATATTGGCTACCCTGCCTATAAATAAATGGCGCTGATTGTTGTATTGTTTTTTTAAACGGGCAGCCACTTCTTTTTCTACACAGTTTAGCGGTATAGGAGGTAAATATTGCCCATCGGGTAATTGCGGAAGTCCTTCTAAAGAACCACTGATGCCGGCAAATTTTTCAACATAATCGTACCAGGGGGCAATTTCTTTGTAACGTACCGGCCAATCGATTGCAATACCGTCTTTGGCATTGGCTTCAAAATCAAAATCACTCCAGCGATAGCTTTGGCGGCCCCACAATATGGAGCGACCACCTAACTGGTAAGAACGCCACCAGGTAAATGGTTTTATTTCGGTATAGGGGCAATCCTGTTCATTGGCCCAATAATCCATCACTGCTTCATTAGCTGCCCATCCGCGATGTATAACGGGGTAGGCCTTACGTTGTGCTTCGGTGGTCCTTCCGCGATGCGGAAAATCCCAGGGATCCCATTGCGCAGTTTTATAATCTTTAATATGCTCAAAATTGCGGCCACGTTCCAGCATAATGGTTTTCAATCCTTTTTCAGTTAACTCTTTAGCTGCCCATCCACCACTAATACCTGAGCCAATTACAATGGCATCATATGTATTGGCCTCTGTTGCTTTTGTTGCGATATTGGGTTGATTGCCCGGCATGTGATGACTGTTTAAAAAGTTGAAAAATATAACTTCAACAGATTATTAAATATTTCCTTTTTTCAATTCTTCTACTGCATAATTGGCAGCACGTGCTGTAAATGCCATGTACGACAAAGAAGGATTTACGCAAGCTGCAGATACCATAAAAGAACCATCGGTAACAAATACATTTTTCGCATCCCAAACCTGATTGTATTTGTTCAACACAGAAGTTTTAGGATCGTTACCCATTCTGGCAGTACCCATTTCATGGATGCCTCTTCCCGGTGTACCATCACCATCCCATCCTTGTACATTTTTAACACCGGCTGCTTCTAACATTTCCACTGCATCATTCAGCATATCTTTCCGCATTTTCAATTCATTTTCTTTCAATTCGCAGTCAATAGCTAAAACAGGCAAACCCCATTTATCTTTCTTGTTTTTATCGAGGGTTACTTTGTTTTCATGGTAAGGTAAAATTTCGCCAAAGCCACCCATGCCCATGGTCCAAGTACCAGGCTCGGTTAATGCTTCTTTAAATGCAGCACCAATACTTAATTCAGGAATATTGCGGCTCCAGCCTTCCCGGCTTCCGCCTCCTTGGTAACCAAAACCTCTTAAATAATCGCGTTTATCACCAAATAAATTTCTGTAACGGGGTATATAAATGCCATTAGCTCTTCTGCCATAAATGTATTTATCTTCATAGCCTTCTACAATTCCGGAAGCACCTACTCCCAAATGATGATCCATTAAATTATGACCCAGTTCACCGCTACTGCTACCCAAACCATCGGGCCATATATCGGTTGCTGAATTCATGAGCACCCAAGCGCTGTTTAGCGTAGAAGCATTGAGAAACACAATTTTAGATTTATACTCATAGGTTTGATTATTCTGCGCATCTAACACTTCAACACCGGTAGCTTTTTTGGTGTCTTTATCATACAATATTTTGGTAACAATACTCCAAGGCCTTAACGTTAGGTTACCGGTTTTTTGTGCGGCAGGCAAGGTAGCCGACTGTGTACTAAAATAAGCACCAAATGGGCATCCTAGCCAACATTTATTTCTGTATTGGCAATTGGTTCGGCCTTCATGTGGCACGGTAATATTGGCGGTTCGGCCAATAATCATACTACGGGCGCCTTTATAATGGTCTTTTAAGCGGGCTGCTACATCTTTTTCCACACAAGTCATTTCCATAGGCGGCATAAACTGCCCATCGGGTAGTTGTGCCAATCCATCCCTATTACCACTAATACCGGCAAATTTTTCAACATAATCGTACCAGGGAGCAATTTCTTTGTAACGTACCGGCCAATCAATGGCAATACCATCTTTAGCATTAGCTTCATAATCAAAATCGCTCCAGCGATAGCTTTGTCGGCCCCATAATAAAGAACGGCCACCTACATGATAACCTCTAAACCAATCAAAACGTTTTACTTCAGTATAAGGAGATTCCTGTTCATTTACCCACCAGTCTACATTAAATTCATTCAATACATAATCGCGTTTTAAAACGGGATGGTCTTTAATCATTTGCTGTGTGGGTCTTCCCCGGTGTGGAAACTCCCAAGGATCTTTATTTGCGTTTACATAATCTTTAATGTGCTCAATGTTTTGACCACGTTCTAACATCAACACTTTTAAACCCTTCTCGGTTAATTCTTTAGCAGCCCATCCGCCACTAATACCCGAACCAATTACAATTGCATCAAAATAGTTATCTGCCATAAAAAAATGTATAAATTATAATGTGAAAAATTATTTTAATTTCAAAAACAAGCACTATTAAAGCTATTTCTTTTTTATACTTTGCATCAACCGTTGTTCATTTTTATCAATACTTTATACAAAAGCTTACACATCGCAAATAGCAATGGCTTTTTTCAATGATTCAATTTTATCATTGCCTGTTGGTATAAACTCCTGTGCTACAAAATCGTTAAACCCTGTTGCTACAATGGCTTTCATTATTGCGGGGTAATACAATTCCTGTGTGTCATTAATTTCGTGTCTGCCGGGAACGCCACCGGTATGGTAGTGTGCAATGTAAGGGTGATACTCCTGAATGGTTCTTATCACATCGCCTTCATCTATCTGCATGTGATAGATATCGTACAACAATTTAAAATTAGGAGACCCAATACGTTTACACAGTTCTACTCCCCATTTGGTGTGGTCGCACATATAATCTTTATGGTCTATTTTACTATTGAGCAATTCCATTACAATGGTCACATTATTTTTCTCTGCATCGCCCATAATTTGTTTCAATCCCTGTACACAATTGTTCCAGCCTGTTTCATCATCCATACCTCTTCTACTACCGCTAAAACAAATCAAATTTTTGTAACCTGCTTGTCCAACTAATGCAATGTGTTCTTTATAACGTGGGATTAATGCTGCATGAAATTTGGTATCAGCCCAACCATCGGTAAGGTTTAATTCGGCGCCATTGCACATAGAAGAATTAAGGCCATATTTTTTTAAAACCGGCCAATCAGAAGGTCCCACCAAATCAATGCCTTTTATGCCAATTTGTTTTGCGGTGGAACACAAGCTTTCTAAAGGTAAATATTGATACATCCACCTGCATACTGCATGATTGATATTGCCTTTTAAAGCTGAAGTTTCGGGCTCAAACGCCACACCAGATTGCTTCATTTTCAATAAAAAGGGAGCAGCGGCAGCCGTTGCTGTTCCGGTAAATAATGTTTGAATTGCTTTGCGCCTGTTATACATGCTGCTATTTTAAAAGGATAAGGAAAAATTGAGAAGTGCTGCTATGATTGTGCAACGACCATTGTTTTATTTTTTGATTTTTTTTTATAGAAAAACAATGCGGTAAATGCCACAATTAAAATAATAGGAATTACAAAAGTGGTATTAATAATAGCCGGGCCGGCTGCTTTTTTGGCTTCAATTAACTGATTGGCCATATCTGAACCGGGAGGCGCTTCCATAAACGCTTTAATATCGGCATTTACCGGTAATTGCGCAGCCAGTAAATTGTCGTAATGGCTACCCATAAAAATGGTGTATACCGAAACTGCAAACATACCTGCACCGCCCATTAAATTAAGCCCTACAGCGCCGGTTTCGGGTAAATTTTCAGAAACAAAACCCAACATGGTAGGCCAGAAATAACAAACGCCTAAACCAAATACCAATGCACCCAAAAACAATAAATTACCGGTTGTATGTCCTAGTATATACAAACCCAAGGCTGAAAATATGGCCGAGAATAATAGCACACCTGCAGGTGATAAACGATGTACCACCGGTCCTGCAAAACCACGGCCCACCACCATTACACCGGTTTCAATGGTTAATAACAGAATGGCATTATCGCTTACATTTTTTAACAAAACATCAATCCATTGTCCTGTAAACAACTCAGTAATGGCTGTGCCAAACATTAAAATAATCATGATAATGAATAAGGGGTTCAATAAAGAGCGGTACATTTTTGCAGTACTTACACCTTTTGCAACCCTTTCTGTTACAGGAAATTGTAATTTACTGAACAGATACCCATATATTAAAGTAGGTATAATCATTAATCCTACTTGAATTTGCCAGCCAATTCCTATTTTATCTAATAAAAACACCAATAGTGTACCAATTACAATACCACCCGGAAACCACAAATGAAAGTGGTTTAATTTGGTGGTTTTATTATCCGGATACAAAGATGTAATTAAGGGATTACAAGCAGCCTCAACCGTGCCATTAGCCAGCCCAATTAATAAAGTAGAAATAAATAAAGCAGCATAGGGGCTACCAAATTTTCCGGCATAAATGGTTAAAATAATACCTGCTAAATGAAATACAAATGCTAGAATCAATAACCGCTTCATACCAATGATATCTACCACGATACCGCCAAAAATAATGGCCAGCGGAAATCCCCAAAAAGCAGTAGCTGCAATAGCACCCAACTCTGCTTTATTCAATTGAAACTGTGTACCCAAGGTGTCTAATATTCCTGCCCTGATACCGAAGGAAAGCGAGGTTACCAATAAGGCTAAACAACTGGCAACAAATAACTTGTTTTTTTGAATGTTGGCTTGCATAATCAATCGTTAGGGATAAATCGTTTGAAGGTTAAATGTAAAAGTAATTTTTTAACCAGCAGCATTTGCAGGAGATTTTGATAAAAATCAATTCTTTTTTAACGCTTTGCAAATCTGTTTATTTATAATACACAAAGCTTACATTTGATGGTGTTGAAATGAATGTAAGCTTTAACAAAGCCTTTCAACTAATCAGCCTTATTGCATTGCCTACAGTTATCAGTTATCTGTTTTATTAAAAATGATACACGATTGCTTAGCTAATAACGGCTCTTTTTTTATTATTCCAAAACTGTTAGAACCATGAAAAGAAAATTACGTATGGGAATGATTGGCGGCGGCAAAGATGCCTTTATTGGCGCCATTCATCGTATTGCAGCCAATATGGATGGCCTGATTGAATTGAGTTGCGGTGCATTGAGCATTCATCCTGAAACAGCCATTCAATCAGGTGAAATGCTTTTTTTACCCAAAGAAAGAACCTATTTAACCTACGATGAAATGTTGCAAGCTGAAAGTAAAATGCCTGCCGATAAACGAATAGATTTTGTTACCATTGTTACACCCAACTTTGCTCATTTTGCCCCGGCCATGATGGCATTGGATTTGGGCTTTCATGTAGTAATTGAAAAACCCATTACTTTTTCATTGGAGGAAGCCAAACAATTGAAAAGAACACTGGAAGCAACGGGACTACATTTGTGTTTAACACATACATATTCCGGCTACCCCATGGTAAAGCAGGCAAAAGCTATGATTCAGGCAAATACTTTAGGTAAAATCAGAAAAGTTTGGGTAGAGTATCCGCAGGGATGGCTCAGCAAATTATCTGAACGCGAAGGCAATGCGCAGGCGGCTTGGCGTACTGATCCTAAAAAAAGTGGTAAAAGTGGTGCCATGGGCGATATTGGAACCCATGCAGCTCACTTAGCCGAATATATTACCGGTTTAAAAATTACGCATTTGTGTGCCGATTTGAATGTAATGGTGGAAGGCAGGGCATTGGATGATGATGGCAATGTATTGTTGAAATTTAACAACGGTGCTGCAGGTGTTTTAATGGCATCGCAAGTAGCTGCCGGCGAAGAAAATGCACTGAAAATAAGGGTTTACGGCGAAAAAGGTGGCATTGAATGGGCGCAACAAGAGCCCAATACTTTATGGGTAAAATGGTTAGATGCGCCTACACAAATACTGAGAGCAGGCAGTAATTATGCCGACCGCCTCTCTACTTTTGCCACACACAATTGCCGCACGCCGGGCGGTCATCCGGAAGGTTATTTAGAAGCATTTGGTAATATTTACCGAAACTTTGCCCTTACCCTTTTAGCTGAACAACAGGGCGAAAAACCTACTGCCGAAATGCTTGACTTTCCTTCGGTAGCGGAAGGCGTACGTGGTATGGCATTTATTGACAGTGTGATAGCCTCTGCACATTCATCAGAAAAATGGACGCTATTTACGGAGTAGCATTGACGAATAGCATTACCGAACGTACAAGTGTGCGACGCAACAACAGCCAAATGCTTGTGCTATTGCTGATAACAAAAAATAATTGACTATGCAAACAATAAAAGGTCCAGGTATTTTTTTAGCACAGTTTATGGGTAACAATGCCCCCTTTAACAGCCTGCCTGCTATTTGCGAGTGGGCCGCGGGTTTGGGCTACAAAGGCATTCAAATACCTACCTGGGATACCCGTTGTTTTAATTTACAATTAGCCGCCGAAAGTAAAACCTATGCCGATGAATTGAAGGGATTGGTAAATAGTTATGGCCTGGCAATTACCGAACTGTCTACCCATTTACAAGGGCAGCTAATGGCCGTGCATCCTGCTTATGATGCTTTGTTTGATAGCTTTGCGCCTGCCGAAGTGCATGGCAACAGCAAGGCACGTAC
>NZ_LUHG01000085.1 GCF_001623405.1 Hydrotalea flava | reverse complement strand
TTTTTGAAATTGAAATTATGTTACCTACATCTAAACAAATCATCAGAAAAAAACTAATACTAACAGAAGAACATCGAATCCTGGCTAAAATATTCAACTTTTAGGGTGTCCCAGTGAGGAAAACAGGAAAGACACCTATAAAGCCTGGAGAAAAACGCACAACGCATCCTTTGCATTTTCTCCATAAAAACAATGGGGTACTTCCCCAAATTTTGAAACAATCATTTTTTAGCCTGTAATCCTTTGAAGCAAAGGATTACAGGGATTTTTAAGTTAAGTTTTGTCGGACAAAAATGATTTAAAATCAATTTAAACATAAGAAAATTTTTTTAATTGCTAAAATGTAGAATTAATGTAATAGGGAAACTACCATCTATTACATTCACATTGCCAATTTCATAATTATTTAAAAACAACAAATTTTTTAGAATCTCCTCTCCTTAATCACTTATAGAAATAAATCCATTCGAAAAAGACCAACTTTTTCCTAGTGTTAATGAAATGGGGTGAAAGTGAAAACATCCTTTATCATCCCTGGCAAGTACTCTTGTAACATTGTTTTCTTTAATAACCCTTTGCAGTTCTACAGTAATTTCAAGAAGAAGTGGCGCTGCAACAATATCCCGGAAGGAGATAACGTTTTATCCCATGAGATAACCAGCGTTATAAATGCCTGCATATCTTCTCCGGTAAAGAAATGCAGGCATTCGTTTTTAACTTATTTTAGCACCCATCCAATATGAATTACCTACGGTATAAAATACTATTACTTTTTTTAGTATTGATATTGCATCAATCTGTTCAATCGCAGAATTACCATGCGCTCAACGGTTCAAAATATGCAGGTGTTTTTGGTATGTATAATAATCCTGCAAGTACAGTTAATGCGCCCATGAAATGGGACCTGAATATATTTTCGTTACAGGGAACAACCACCAATTCATTGATTGCCTTCAATCATTTTTCGTTATCCAATTTTGATAGCACAACCGTTAATATAACTGAAGGAAAAAGAAGCCGTTTTTTTAATGCCGCGATTGATATGAATATCCTGAATCTGCGTTTTGCCATTGGCAGGAATAAGGCCATTGCTTTTGGTTTAAGGGGCAGAACCTACAATCATGTAAAAACCAGTACTTTTACCGCATACGACAGCATTACCTCTTTTAGCGGTTTTTTACATGCCAATACCAATACTGATTACCTGAGTGGCTTTGCAACACATGCGGGATGGATAGAAGGTGATATCAATTATTCGCAGATATGGATTGATGACGCCCAGCACCGGGTATCCGGCGGCATTACATTAGGAATTATGAGGGGTTTATCGGGCGCCTTCAGCCAGGTAAATAAACTAACCTACCGGGAATATCCTGATGCACAAAATAATTATTACCAAATTATAACCGGGGGAACTGCCACAGCCGAATATTCAAAAAATTATGACCTTGCAGATACCAATGCTATTACAGCAGCAGCTATTAAATCTTTTTTAAAAAATACCCGAACAGCATTCAGCTTAAGTTTAGGCATGGAATATTTAATTAAAAAAGATGAAATTGACGAAACAAAACCAGGGTATGAAACTGATTATAACTGGAAGATTGGCGTAAGCATCATGGATATTGGCGCTAACAGATTTGATCCAGCCGGCGGTTCATTTTATGCAGGTATCCCGAAAACAAATATTACGGCAAACCGCTTACGGCAACAGTTCCTTAACGCAACTTCATTAAAAAAATTTAGGGATTCTTTGTTACAAACAATGAACCTGGTTGATACGCTTTCATCTGAGTTCAGCATTACAATACCTACCCGCTTATTGATATCGGTTGATAAAAACCTAAACAATAATTTTTACATCAACGGGCAACTGAATGTAAATTTTTATTCTGCAGAACCCTATAATAAAATCAAAACAAGGGAATTAAACTTAGTAACCATAACACCCCGGTGGGAAACGAGAACATGGGGCGTTTATTTACCCATTCAATATAATACACAGGGCCAGCTATGGGCAGGCGCTGCTTTAAAAGCAGGGCCATTGCTAATAGGTATGCATAATGTAGGTTGGTTATTTGGAAAAATGCAGCAATTAAATGGTGGGGGATATATTGCCCTGCATTTTACACCGGCTCCTAAAAAAATAAAAACAAGATTGGATTGCCCTGTAGAATAAACAGTAACCTGGCTTTATATCCCTACCTTTTTTACGAATAAATGAGTTTGGCATTGTTGCTTGCTAAAAAATATTAAAGAATAACGTGTTGTGCTATTAAATAAGTTTCAAACTAATAAGGATTTTTAATAGCACAACACCTTAAATTTAAGGTATGATAAGCAGACAACGCATAAAATGGAGCGAAACAGAGAAGCTCCAAATTATCCAGGAAGCGGAATAAAATGGATTAATGGAAATGCCCCGCAAATACAATGTAAAATTTATTTTATTTAAATGGTGATAAAGCAAAATATGATTTTAGCAGATTTTGAATTGCACATTTAAAAATTTTACCAGCCCTATATTACTTTTTGCAAATAATATTATTTACCCTCATTTAGTAAACCTCCATACTTTATTTCAACAATTGCAAAATCATAAAAGCAAAATCATCAAAACATCGTAATATTGCGATTGAATTACTAAAATTTATTCCCATCAAAAAAATTTAGTTATGGCAGCAAATAATTGCGCTCCTGCACAAGAAAGAAAACATTTGAGTTTTTTAGACAGATACTTAACATTGTGGATATTTCTGGCGATGGCAGTCGGTGTATCTATTGGCTATTTTTTTCCTTCATCCGCTAATTTTATTAATTCATTTTCATCAGGTACCACCAATATTCCGTTGGCTATCGGTTTAATATTAATGATGTACCCGCCATTTACCAAAGTAAAATACAACAAGTTAAAAGAAGTATTTAAAAATACAAGGGTTTTAAGTGTGTCACTTTTTCTGAATTGGATGATTGGGCCTTTTTTGATGTTTTTTCTTGCCATTATTTTTTTGCACAATTATCCTGCTTATATGACAGGGCTCATTTTAATTGGATTGGCTCGTTGTATTGCGATGGTGATAGTATGGAATGAATTAGCAGCAGGCAACAGGGAATATGCAGCTGGATTGGTAGCACTGAACAGTATTTTTCAGGTATTGTTGTATAGTGTATATGCTTACTTTTTTATTACTGTTTTACCACCTCTTTTTGGATTTTCAGGCAATACAGTCGATATTACCATTGGACATATTGCAGAAAGTGTTGCCATCTATTTAGGAATTCCTTTTGTTGCCGGGTTTTTAACCCGCTATTTTTTATTGAAAGCCAAAGGCGAAGAGTGGTATAAAAATAAGTTTATACCTTTTGTTTCACCTATTACCTTAATTGCACTTTTACTTACAATTGTGGTGATGTTTAGTTTAAAGGGTGAATTGATTGTTCAGATTCCTTTTGATGTGCTGCGTATAGCATTACCGCTGGTTATTTATTTTGCCATTATGTTTTTGGTGAGTTTCTTTATCGGGAAAAAGATGGGTGCAGATTATTCGGTGAATGCATCTATTGCTTTTACTGCTGCCGGTAACAATTTTGAATTGGCCATTGCTGTAGCAATTGGTGTATTTGGCATCAATAGTGGGGAAGCATTTGCCGGCGTAATTGGTCCGCTGGTTGAAGTGCCTGCTTTAATTACATTGGTAAATGTTGCATTCTGGATACGTGATAAATGGTATGCACCTAAAGTTACTGCTGCGCAGGAGCCGGAATAAGTATAAAATTTCGTTCCTTTCATTATTTTAAGGTTTCGCTATGGGTTCAAACAATAACTTTATTGTTTGGTTTGAATGCTGTGAAGCTAATATGGTAATGAAAAAAACTTTTGCAGATAGCGTTATTCGTTTTAACAAAGAACTATCATTAAATATTCCTTTGCCTAAAACCATTGTTGCAATGAACCCCTTTCAAAATAATGAGGGTGCTATTCAGTTAATGAAAAGTTTTTACAAAAAGTTTTACGATGATCAAAAGAAACGTTTTTTTATCATCGGTATTAACCCGGGCCGTTTTGGTGCTGCAGTTACCGGTGTTCCTTTTACTGATACCAAACGGTTAACTAGTGCATGTGGTATACCTTATATAGGTAAAGAAACACATGAACTTTCTTCTGTTTTTATTTATGATATGATTCAGGCTTTTGGAGGTACACAGGTATTTTATCAATACTTTTATATCAATTCCATTGTTCCGCTGGGTTTTGCAAAACAAACAAGTGCAAATAAATTCGTGAATTTCAATTATTATGATGACAAAGATTTGCAAACAGCATTAAAGCCATTTATACTTCAATCATTGCAGCAACAAATTCATTTTGGCATTTATACCCATACTGCTTTTTGTTTGGGAAGCGGTAAAAATTATAAGTACATTCAACAATTGAATGAGGCGTTCAATTTCTTTCAAAAAATTATACCGTTAGCGCATCCCCGATTTATTATGCAGTACAGGCAAAAACAAAAACAGCTGTATGTTGAAAAGTATATACAAGCTTTCCATGAAACATTATCATTTTAAGTATTTCAGCTAATTTTTATCTTCCCTTTAAAATAAAATGTTTCCTTCCTTCCATTAAAATGAAGTAAATTTATACGCCATTTTACTGCAATAACATTTGAGTGGCATAGCTGTATAAATTCACACAGTTTTCATTTGTTCTTGCTTATTATGCTTGCATACTTTATTTCTTCACCATAAAATTTTCCGTATGAAGAACGATTTTTTAAGCATCACAAAAACACTTCAAACAGCTAAAGGTAGTTTTGTATACTATAGCCTTCCTGAATTAGAACGTAAAGGATATGCCGTTAGTAAAATGCCTTTCTCAATTAGAATATTATTAGAAAATGCGCTTCGAAATTTTGACGATTTTGCTGTTACCAAAGAAAATGTAGAAACCATATTAAATTGGAAACCTAAAGCATCCGATAAAGATATTTCATTTAAACCGGCAAGAGTATTGATGCAGGATTTTACAGGCGTTCCTGCCGTGGTTGATATTGCATCATTACGGACAGCCGTTGCTGAAAAAGGTAAAAATCCCGATATCATAAATCCTTTAATACCTGTTGATTTGGTGATAGATCATTCAGTACAGGTTGATTATTTTGGAACTGCTTATGCATACGATAAAAATATGCAGGAAGAATATGTTAGAAATGAAGAACGCTATCGCTTCTTAAAATGGGCACAACATGCATTTAATAATTTTAGTGTAGTACCTCCCGGAATGGGTATTTGCCACCAGGTGAATTTGGAATATTTATCCAAAGGCGTAATAGAACGCGATGGAGTAATCTTTCCCGATACATTAGTAGGTACTGATAGTCATACACCTATGGTAAATGGAATTGGAGTGGTAGCCTGGGGTGTTGGTGGCATTGAAGCAGAAGCTGCTTTATTGGGGCAACCGGTTTATTTTATTATGCCGGAAGTAATTGGATTGCAATTAACCGGAAAACTTCCCGTGGGTACAACAGCAACAGATATGGTATTAACCATTGCTGCATTATTAAGAAAATATGGCGTTGTTGGAAAATTTGTTGAAGTGTTTGGCGATGGGCTGGATCATTTAACTGTGCCCGATCGTGCTACAATTGGAAATATGTCTCCTGAGTTTGGTTGCACAATAACTTACTTTCCAATAGATGCAAAAACTATTGAGTACATGCGCGAAAGCAATCGTTCTCCTGAACAATTGACCTTGGTAGAAAATTATTGTAAGGCCAATTTATTATGGAGAACAGGCAATGAGCAGATACAATATACCGATGTAATTACACTCGATCTGTCTACCGTTGAGCCTACTGTATCCGGCCCCAAACGACCGCAGGATAAAATACTTTTAAAAGATTTTAAAAAAACATTTGTTCAACTTTTGAAAGCGAATTATGGACGAGCATACATCACAGCCAATGAACAATTCATTGATAAATGGAAGGCAGAAGGTGGCAGCCAGCCGATGCATGAACCAAAATCTGCCGAAACAAATGTAGTTGAAGTGTTGGTTGAAAATGGTATGAAAAAAGTATGGGTTAGTTTGGGAGAAGAAAAGTTTATGCTGAATGATGGTGCAGTAGTAATAGCTGCCATCACTTCCTGTACCAATACCTCTAATCCTTATGTGATGATTGGTGCCGGCTTGGTAGCACGTAAAGCAAGAGACCTGGGTATTGATGTGAAACCCTGGGTAAAAACTTCACTGGCACCGGGTTCAAAAGTAGTAACAGATTATTTGAAAAAAGCTGATTTGCTGGGCGATTTGGAAGCTTTGCAATTTCATGTAGTAGGATATGGCTGCACCTCTTGCATCGGCAACTCAGGACCGTTACCTTTTCATATTGCAAAAGCAGTTGAACAAAACGATTTGGTGGTAGCATCTGTTTTATCTGGTAACCGAAATTTTGAAGCGCGAATACATCCACAAATAAAAATGAATTTTCTCATGTCGCCTATGTTGGTAGTGGTATATGCATTGGCCGGCAGAGTGGATATTGATTTACTGAACGAACCAATTAGTTTCGACAGAAATCTGGAACCCGTTTATTTAAAAGATATTTGGCCAACAAATGAAGAAATTCAAACAGTGATGCGTCAGGTATTATCACCCAATGATTTTGAAAAAAATTATCAAACTATTTTTGAGGGAAATAGTATTTGGCAAAATCTGCCGGTAGCAAAAGAAAAATTATATGAATGGAGTACCGACTCCACATACATTAAAGAAGCCCCTTTTTTTAAGGATCTTCCCAATGAGCCTGCACCATTTCAAAATATTGAACATGCTCGTGTATTATTAATGTTGGGTGATAGTATTACCACAGATCATATTTCACCTGCGGGATCATTCTCCGAATCTTCTGCTGCAGGAAAGTATTTATTAAGCAAAGGAGTACAAAAATCCGATTTTAATTCATACGGTTCACGCAGAGGAAATGATGAAGTAATGGTTCGCGGAACTTTTGCCAATGTTCGAATAAAAAATAAAATTGCCAACAGAGAGGGTGGCTATTCCGTTTATTTGCCCACAGGAGAAGAAATGTTGGTATATGATGTTGCGATGAAATATAAGGAACAACAAACGCCTTTGTTGGTTTTGGCAGGAAAGGAATATGGTAGTGGCTCATCAAGAGACTGGGCTGCAAAGGGTACTTTTTTATTGGGTATTAAAGCAGTGCTGGCAGAAAGTTATGAACGCATTCATAGGAGCAATTTAGTTGGAATGGGCGTTTTGCCTTTACAATACCTGGGTGGAGCCACCGCCGAAAGTATTGGATTAACCGGGAAAGAAACTTTTAATATTATGGGTATTGATCAATCTTTAACCCCACTAAAACAATTAACCGTTTCGGCAATCAAAGACGATGGTACTGCTACTCAATTTAATGTACTGGCCAGATTAGATTCTGAAATTGAAGTTGAATATTACAGGCATGGAGGTATTCTTCAATATGTTTTAAGGCAGTTTTTGAAACAATAATTGATCTTCTATTTAGTGTAGTTACCTTTTTTCGTTTCAACAATTCAAATGTTGATGGGTATGTATAAATCTGGATTAAAGTTACAAACAATACGAAAGTTTATTTGATCATTGGATGAAGTAATAATATAGTTTTTTTTCATAAACATGAATTCATGAAAAAAAATTTATTCCTAAAAAGAGTATACGATCCACCTGAAGACTCAGATGGATTGCGTGTTCTGGTAGATCGGGTTTGGCCAAGAGGGTTAACGAAAGAAAAAGCAAAGATTGATGTATGGTTGAAAGACATTGCACCAAGTACCGAATTGCGCAAATGGTTTGCACATGATGTTGCAAAGTGGAAAGTATTTCATGAAAAATATACTACTGAATTGTTACATAATAAACCGGCTGTAGAAGAGTTAAGAAAATTACTGTCAAAACAAAATATTACACTTGTTTTTGGTGCAAAAGATGTTTTACACAACCAGGCTGTGGTTATAAAAGAATTCATGAGTAAATAACAACGATTCATCACTAACCCAATTTCAAAAGCTTTATTTGTCTTATTGATAGCTAATTTGGAAAACTTCGGGATTAATCCATACATATCTGTCACTCATCTTTTTTGTTAGTGTAGCCAAGCATTCAGGTTTTCAGTTTTGCATGAAAAAATTATGCAACTAAAATTTGTAATGCTAGGCTTAAATTTTTTAATATTCAGTTTTGTATTAAAAGCACAAAAAATTGATACCCTCGATGCCAGACATCTATTTATTGAGATGCAACATTTACATCCCGGCCTTCGAAAATATTTGGTATATAGTGAGGATTCTGTTTCCAGAAAGAGATTGGGTGTATTTATTTGGGAAAGAAATATACTTCCTTTTAAAACAGATGCTAAAAGCATTATAATTAAACGGAAATGGTATAGCTACGATAGTCAATACCTGGTTCGTACCATTGAGTCAGTTGTAGATGCTTCCACCTTTTTACCAATATTGCATCATAGTGCGGCAACAGCTATGCATAGACCGGCTTTTGTGGAGCATTATTTATTTACGCCCGATTCTGTTTATACAGCTCCGATCATCAGCCAAAAAAAATTTCAGTTATCCTTACAACAGTCTGTTTATAATTGGGAATTAGATTTAGAAACTTTTGCTTTATTTCCTTTACGTAAAGAAAAAAAATTCGCTATTTATTTTTATCCCCCCGAATCTGCAACACTTCCTAAATGTTGTGAACATTCAGTTGAATAAATGGATACCATTGCCCAATCTGGAAAAAAACAAATCATTTGTTATAAGTTAAAAGGTTGTTACCCTAATTCTGATAATTGCCTATGCACCCGAAACCAATCTGGCATTAGGTGTTCGCGGAATATACCTATTAAACGTTATTTGGCAGATGCCTCTTATATACAACCGAAGGGTATCTATACATTCAACCGGCAATTTGTTGTTGAGGCATCTTTACGCAGATTGGGGCCCAATAATCAAACATTACTTATTGGATATGCATCATTTAAACATTTTCCTGAATATTTTTTTGGGTTGGGAAACAATACGCAGGATTCTATGCAACAGTTGATTGATACGCGTTCTATGTGAATGAATATGGAAGTCTATCGTCAACTCTATCCTCATTGGTATTTGGGTGGTATTGTATCCGTGTAAAATTATTTTGACTTACTGCCCATTGGATGCAGATAAATTGGCGCTGCAGGTATCCGAAAAAAAAGGGGAACATACTGTTGGTTTTGGTATTGGGTTGTTATATGATAGCAGAGATTTTGCATTAAATGCAACAAGAGGCTGGTATTTTTCGGGTAATATGCTTTTCAATCAAAAATGTTGGGGTAGCAATTTTAATTATACACAAATGGCTTTAGATTTTCGCCATTTTCGCCGTATTGCTGCAAGTTCAATATTGGGTGTACAATTTATTTTTCAAACCAATACCGTCAATGTTCCATTTTGGCAAACTGCATCATTAGATAGCCGTAGCATTTTGCGTGGGTTGTAAGCAGGCAGTTATCGGGAATCGGGATGATCATTTAATGGCATTTCAAAGTGAATGGCGGCAGCAACTGAACCGTAAATGAGGACTGGTTATATTTGGTGCTATCAGTGAAGTTGCAAGCCAATTCAATACATTCAATTTTTATGGATTGCATGGTACTTATGGCGTAGGCATAAGAAGAAGATAAACAACGAATGGGAAAATCAATGTAAGAATTGATGTAGCAAGAGGAGCCGGTGTTACCAATTTCTATATCAATTTGGTAGAGGCATTTTAAAAAATGTTTATTTACATCGTTCACAATGGAAAGTTCACGGCAAGTATAATAATAAGTGAAAAACAAACTGAGCTTTAAAAAAATAGATGCCGGACAATCTGACCGGCGTCTATTCAAAAATTAATTTTTTTAGTATCTTTTTCCCGGAGGTCTGTTATTAAAAGGTCTGCCACCACCGCTATTGTTGTTGCTTCGGCCATTATCTTCTGCTTGTGTAACAGCAATTTTTTTGCCCAGTATTTTTACGCCGTTCAGCAGCTCAATGGTTTCTTTGGCTTCTGCATCATTGGGCATTTCAACAAAACCAAACCCTTTGCTTTTTCCGGTTTGTTTATCTTTGATAACAATGGCTGAGCGCACATCGCCATATAATTCAAACATCTCCTTTAAATCGGTTTCATCAATATCGCCGGGTAATCCCCCAATAAAAAGCTTCATACAAACTGTTTACGTTCAACTGCAAAAATAATCAATCAAACGGCTAATTAATAATAATCTTTTTTAAAGTTAATAGCTTACCCGCTTTACAAAAAAAATAGCATTTCAGTGCTTAAAATGCACTGCTGTTAGTATCTTTACGAATATTTTAACAGCTATCCTATGCAGCTTAATAAGTATTTATGGCTAATATCTCTGCTATTTTTTACTACTACTATCTACTCTCAAACAAATTTGTCAAGTGATAGTTTACTTATTTTAGCTCGTAATGCTGCTTTCCGGCAGCATAATTATGCATTGGCAAAACAATACCTGCATCAGGGTATTCAGCAAAGCCCGGGTTATACTGATTTATGGGTATTTATGGGCAGAATAAACAGTTGGGAAAAAAATTATGACAGTGCGGCTTATTTTTTTGAAAATGTCTTGCAGAAAAGTCCTGGCTATGAAGATGCTTTAATAGGATATGCTACAATGTTATATTGGAATAATACTTATCCAAAAGCATTGGCTATATGTAACACTGGTTTGCAATTTCATCCGGAATCAGCATCCTTGCTGTTGTTAAAATCAAAGATTTTTGTGGCACAGCAAAATTATGACAGTGCATATTTCATTATCCGTAAACTGATTCATCAAAAAAAAGAAATGGCTGCTGCAAGAGCCCTGGCCGGCAACATTAAATCAGTACTATCAAAAAATCAAATAGATGTGAGTTATGATTTTGTATACTTTGATCAACAATTTAACAACCCCTGGCATTTGGCTAGTGTTGATTATGGAAGGACAACCTCGTTGGGATTAATCACCGGAAGAGTAAATTATGCCAATAGGTTCAACGAAAATGCCTTACAATTTGAAGTAGAATCTTATCCGCATATTTCAAAAATATTTTACAGCTATATTAATGCTGGTTATACCGGAAATAATAACGGGGTATTTCCCCAGTGGCGTGGTGCATTTTCATTATATGCTAATTTACCAAAAAGTTATGAAGCAGAAATGGGGGTACGCTATTTACAGTTTGGTAATAGTCCCACTTGGTTATATACTGCCTATGCCGGCAAGTATTATAAAAACTGGCTTTTTGGGGCAAGGGCTTATATTATTCCGTCTAATTATACTTCCAAAGCCGGTGTTTCTTATAATGCAATGGCGCGTTATTATTTTGGCGGAGCTTATGACTTTGTTGGCATTTCTGCCGGTTATGGTATTTCGCCAGATGACAGGTATAACGCAGTTTTATTAGATAATAGGGCTAATCTGGTTGCTTATAAAGCGGGCTTGTTATATCGGAAAACTATTGGGAAAATGAATGTATTATCGATTGATGCCAACTGGGTGAATCAGGAATATTTGCCCAATACAAAAGGAAACCAATATCAGGCAGGGGTGTCCTGGATGTTTAGGTTTTAGATGCATTAACTTAATGAAGTACAAACTTTAATTATTCTGCATACTTCTTAAACATGCTATCGGGTAGTAGTTTCAATTCTTTTGAGAATTGATTGTTTTTAAGTTTGAATTGATTAAATCTGTTATTGATTTCAGAAAATAAGGTATCTTTTTTTATTTCTTCGATAGATAAGTTTGGAGAAATATAGTACAAATGTTCCAGATTCTCTAAATAATTGTTGCTGATAAAATCTACTAAGTCGGTTTTAGTTTGCATTAAAGGATAGTGGTGAATATTTCTGAATGCTGTAGCGGTATCTAAACCTGATCCCATCCATGCAACAGTATCCGGCAAAGCAAGCCTGTATTGCTTTTGTAATAACTTAATAAGTGTTGGCGTTATATCAAAATGTGTAGATATACTCGTGAAAACTTCACTTTTTTTCAATAATGGTGAATAGATAATCAATGGTACATGATATCGGTCTAATTTATCTTCTATGGGTATTTCAGGCATTCTGTGATCGCCCGTAATGATAAAAATAGTATGTGCAAAATCTGTTCTTTGTTGATAAACTTGAAAAAAACTTTTTATACTTTCATCGGCATACAAAACTGTACTTAGCTCTCGTTTATAATGTGCAACTTTTTCTTTATCAGAGTCTTTTAATGCAAGCCTGCTTAAATATTTATCAAATTTATTATTGTATAATGCTGCTTGATTGAGCGAAAACGGGTCGTGAGTAGATAAAGTTAGCAATACATTCAGGTAGGGTGTTGCATTGTTGAGATGATCAAAATAAAACTGATACATCGATTTATCTTCATAACCCCATGAAAAATTATTCACTGAATTTATTTTTTGATATTTTGTAGCATTGAAATCATTCATGTCAAATATTCTGTCTGTTCCATTTTTTTTCATAAACAGTTTCATATTATCAAATGATGCATCTCCACCGTACAGGAATGCAGAATGATAGCCATGTTTTTTTAATAAGTTCATCAAAGTAAATGCAGGCGGCATTTTATCGCCAAGTTCTGCAAAGCCACTTTGTGCAAATGGTAGTGATCCTGTTATTGAAGGTAGTACAGCAAAAGTTCTTCCACCCTCACTTAAAAAATTACTCCAATACAAAGCATGTTTTGATAAAGAATCTAAGAAAGGTGTAAAACTGCCCAAATAAGCTTCATCATTGCTAAAAGCACTTCCTAAACCTTCTACAATGATAATGACAATATTGGGTAGGGTACTGTCAGTTTTAAAATACTGTGAAAGAGTTTCGGCAGAGCTATCTGCTATATGCAGAAAAGGATATTTTTTTTCATCTATATATTTAAAGTTTTTTGTAAAAAATTTTTCTTGCTTTAATTGTGTCATATTTTCAATGTGTTTTGGAAAGAGGTATTGATAAAATGCACTTAGAAAATATGCAGTTTTGTTTTGTGATAAGTTGTTGTAGTAATAATTGTTGTATTCTCTAATTTTTATAAAAGAAGAAAATCCTGTAAAAGAAAGTATTAGCAGTATACCACTAAAAATACTAATGCTAATATTGCTAGGGTTTAATTTTTTAGGTAGAAATATCAGCAAATAAAATATTAAAACTGTTACTAATAGCAATAATGCAATCTGATAAATTGGAGGATTGGAAGCGATAATTGTTGTAAGAATATCTGCCCATTTATACCCAAATAAATCAGCACCTAAAGGTACTTGGGCGATATAAAAATATACCGAAAGTAGCAATTGTATAAAGCATAAACTGAAAAATACCGCGTGAATGAAAAGTTTAGAAAGTTTTCGGCTAATGAGATAGGCTGTATAAAAGGGAATAAAGCAACTGATGATAGCCAAAAATGTAAACCGGATATTTTGATAAAAACTGCTATAAATAATTCCAAATAATCTATCCGGAACCCCATTTTTATTGATTTCTGCTATTAATTCAATTGTGCTGATTGTTAAAAAGACTGCTACAAATACAATGATATATTTTACATACAATTTTGAAAAATAAACCAACTTCAAAAAATAATTTCCAAATGCTTCTAATGTTTTACGAGCCTTTTTTTGTTTTAGATGTTCCTCGTTGTGCTGTACAATTGTTGTATTGTTTTCCGTAACAATATTTTTTTTATTGAATCCTATTCTACCCATTTCACCCCAATTTGATTTTTTTTTGATTTTATCAATAAATCCTTTTATTGCACTCCAAACTACAAATGGATGAAAGTAGAAAGGTTCTGTAAAAGTGCTAAATATTAAATGAGTAATATCTATTCTCCGCTTATATTGATGATATGTAAGTACTTCCATTAAAATGGCAAAAATAGAATAAGTATATCCGAAAAATATTATAACTATTAAATATAAAATAAAATAACTCCAATTCAATATTCCTGCTAAAGCAAAAATTAAAAAACTGATAAAACCTATAAATTCTATGATAGGTGAACATAGTTCAAAGAAAAACCAATAAGGATAACTTAATAGGCCAAGTATACCATATTTGGGATTAAAAAACATTTTTTTATGCAGCCACAATGTTTCATAAGTTCCCCGGAGCCATCGATTACGCTGGCGGCCTAAAATTTTAAAATTATCCGGCGCCTCTGTCCAGCACAGAGGATCGGGAATGTATTTCACTACATATGGTAGTTTTCTTTCTTCCATATACCTGCGCATTCTTACCACCAGTTCCATATCTTCTCCTACAGTTTTGTGGTTATAACCACCAGCCTGTATCACAATTTCTTTATCGAATGCACCAAATGCTCCGGATATTAGCATTAATCCGTTTAAACGACTCCATGCCATTCTGCCTAAAATAAAAGCTCTGATGTACTCCAGTGTTTGCATGCGTGGCAAATACTTTTCAGGTAAATGTACTTTTATAAGTTTCCCACGCACCACTTCACACGAATTGGCAATTCTAACAACACCACCGGTAGCAATTACTTTTTTATCCGACTCTTCTAAAAATGGTTTCATTACTTTTAATAATGCATCTGGTTCCAAAATGCAGTCAACATCTATACAAACAATATAATCTTTTGAGGCAATATTGATACCCACATTAAGCGCATCTGCTTTTCCTCCATTTTCTTTGTCTACAATCATTAATTTTTTGTAAAGTGGATTTCTACTTCTGTAAACTCCATTTACAGGTTTTGTTTTAATTTTTTCTTCTGTATAAAAGTTTACCTGCTCTAATTCAAATTCAGTAATTAATTGGGTTAAACTATCATCTTTACTGCCATCATTGATTACAATAATTTCAACATTTATATAATCAATCGATAAGAGTGAATGTACATTTTCCACAATAGTTTTTGCTTCATTATAAGCAGGAGCCAGTACACTAATGCCTGGAGCATAATTATTGGTAAAAAGTAAATCATAATCAGTATATGTGTTTTTATGTAGGTATTTTTTTGTTTCTCCAATTGAATATAATCCTATAAATAAGTATGTGGTAATGAGTGCAACCGAGTAAATGAATATTATTTCTGAAATAATATGATATATTGCTTCAGTCAGTTGATGTGCATTCAGGAGCCACAACATACCATTCCCCCAAATAATGTTTATGTTGCAAATGATGGAGGCAATTTCAAATAGTATATGATGTGTGGCTAAAAAAATCATTTCAGTTGCACGAGCTTTTGTGTTGAAACAGTATCATCAAAATTTATTGATAAGCTAGTTCATCTAGTGCATGCAAAGTGAATCTTGTTACTTTGTTTTTTTGTACAAATAATTGTTCCTTCCACGTTATCATATCCGGTGCTATTTTTAATAGTGTAATCATAGCTTCTTTAGCTAAATCAATATCTTCAGATAGAACTATTTCTTTTAAAAATTGAATATCGTTTCTGCTTCCGATTTTTCGTAGTACAGTTAGTATGGCTATTTTATTTTGTTTTGTTTCTAATTTATAAAGTGCTTTTAGTGCTGATGTTTCTGTTTGTTGGGGAAATGAAACCAATGTTTCAATAGCTGTTTTTCTAACAAAGGCATTATTATGCTTTAAACAAGTTTGGTGAATAATAGGCAATGCTTCTTTAATGCTATAAATGGCTGCTATTTTTAAGCAAAATGTTATTACAGTATCGTTTTTTGATCGTAGCCATTCGTTTAATTTTTTTAAAAAAACATTACTTGGCTGTTGGTTTTGTAATTGTGCCAATAGTTTAATTTGTTGCCATTCTGTGATTGGATTTGATATAACACTTAAAAACCTAAGCCCATCAAATCCATACATATGTACAATGCCCGTTTGTGCTTCTGTACGTACTAATTCATTTTTACTATTTGCGTTTTTATAAATTATCTTTAATAAATCTCGTTGGTCCATGGTATATAGTTCGTGGATACCCTTTGCTTTTACATACCATTTTTTACTGTACAGTTTTTTAATTGAACTGTCTTTTAGTTGTAAAATTTCATACAATCGGATAATATTCCCTGCTTCTTTCCCCTGAATATTATTTTTTAATACTATTAATTCATTCGTGATTATTTTTTTAGCATAGTTTGATTTTAAAATATTTTTTATTCTATCGGGTAACTCACTTGATGGTTCATTTGTTGCAGCAATTTGTTCAGCCAGCCAGTTACTCATTCTTTTTTGTATAATTATTTTGAGCAAAAAATACCTTTTTTCAATGTAGGTATTGGTATAAATTACAATTACCAGACTAACAGACAGAATAAAGAATATCAACGCAACTGTTCGAAGTGTTTCGAGTTGTATATAGTAAAATATAAGCGTTTGCTTCGTAATATTATAATTCATGGGTTCCATCTTTATACAATTGAACAGGGTATTTATACAATGGCATGCTTTCAGGTAAATCTAATAAAGCAGGTTGTGTAATCTGTTTCGATTTGAATTCAGAAATTGCAGTTAATATTTGTTCAATATTAAATGGTCTCTTGATGCATTTACTTACACCTGATTTTTTTAAATCATTGATGATTGCTTCCTGTGTAAGTTTGGTTATTACTACTATAAAAATATTTGGAAACTTTGATTTGGCTAACTTAATTAACTCAAATCCTGATGCATACTTCAGTTTTAATTTAGTAATCAGTATATCAGGTTTAATGTGCGCTATTAATTCATGCACATGTTCTCCGTCTAAACTGCTGTATACGGTATATTTGGCCTCACTTAATCTTATGGTCAATATTTTCAACAGAATAGGATTGCTTTCTACTACTAAAACTTTCATAATCTATTATAATATTTATATAGACCGATGTAGAATTTGGGTGTCGCAAATACATCAAATTGTAAGCGCGACAAGATTCTTTCTCAGGTTATAGGTTTATTTAAGAGTTGGGTTATTCAAATCTCCATATTAAAGTTATATAAGCTGAAGCATATAACGTATAATTTATTGTATTTGTTGTAGTATTATTGCTACATATTGCCTTAAGATTATTTACAATCATCAGATTTAACAGATTTTCTCATTTGAAAATCAGAATTTTACCTTTCAATTGGAAGCATGCTGTTGAAAACATTGTTCATTACATTCTTTATTTGGTTGATTCCTTCAACCAATCGTGCCGGAGAAAAGCAGTATATGATGCAACAACCGAATGTTGTAACACATGCCATTCGGTTTATAGAACAGGATTGGAATTTAGCGAAACAAATGGCTAAACAGGAAAACAAATTAATATTTGTGGATGTATATGCCACCTGGTGCCCACCCTGTATGCTTTTAAAAACCAAAACCTTTCAAAATAAAAAAGTAGGTGATTTCTTTAATAATAATTTTATTAATATTTCTATTGATGCTGAAAAAGGCATTGGCCCGCAGGTAGCCCGTTATTTTGGTGTAAATGCTTATCCTACATTGGTATTTACAGATGCGGCAGGTAAACCGGTGTTGTATGCAATGGGTTATATGGGTACAAAAGATATTTTAAAGTTTGCACAAGCTGTGCTGGATAAACTCAATTCCCAAAAATAACCATGTTTTGCAGATGGTCATCCATCTGCTTCAATTAATCAGCCAAATTTGCCGTTAATACAAAGGCTGTGATGAATTAGAACATTTCAGTTATTTTTGAAAGAATAACCATGCTCGTTAGTAACGGTATTGTTTTTTAGAATATTAAAACAAAATTTTAAATATGCAGGTTGATAAAGCTTTGGTTGAAAAATTGGCGCATTTATCCCGTTTGAATGTTGATGAAGCCGATATGACCCAATTAATCAGCGATTTGGAAAATATGATAGCCTTTGTACAAGAACTGCAGGCGGTTGATACTACCAATGTTGCACCATTAATGTACGTGGGCCAGCGCATGAATGTTTTTAGGGAAGATGAAGTTGATAACCAAATTACGCAGGCTGAAGCATTGAAGAATGCACCGCTGCACAATGGTGATTTTTTTCAGGTGCCTACTGTTATAAAAAAATAAAGTTTAATTACCAACCGTATGGATACTGTTATTGAACTCAATCATATAGAGAAAGATTATTTTATGGGAAACCAGGTAATCAAAGTATTAAAGGGGATCAGTCTTTCTATATTACGGAATGAGTATGTAGCCTTAATGGGACCTTCCGGAAGTGGAAAAAGTACACTCATGAATATTTTGGGTTGCCTTGATTCGCCAACGGGTGGTCGTTATATTTTAAATGGTAAAGATGTTAGTAAAATGCCCGATGATGATTTGGCTGAAGTACGTAATAAAGAAATTGGTTTTGTTTTTCAACAATTTAATTTACTACCCCGTTTAACAGCTGCAGAAAATGTAGCACTTCCCCTCATTTATGCAGGTGTTGCTAAAAAAGAGCGGCTGGAAAGAGCCACTGAGGCATTGCAAAAAGTTGGATTGGGTGATCGTAGTCATCATAAATCGAATGAATTAAGTGGTGGCCAAATTCAAAGAGTTGCTATCGCAAGAGCATTGGTCAATAATCCATCCATTTTATTGGCAGATGAGCCAACAGGAAATTTAGATTCTAAAACCTCAGTTGAAGTAATGGAAATTTTTAGCAAAATTCAGGAAGCAGGCAATACAGTGGTACTGGTAACCCACGAAGAAGATATTGCACGTTATGCCAAACGCATTATTCGGTTGCGTGATGGGGTAATTGAAAGTGATAATATCAAAAATTTTACTACGCACACCGTGTATCAATAATGAGGTATAGAAGAAAACCAGCTTCATTTATTTACTGTATAGCATAAACCTTTTTACGGGTAACTTTGTAATATTTTTTGATTGATATTGTACAATATGGCCCTAAAAATCTATACAAAAACCGGAGATGCCGGCAACACCAGCTTAATTGGTGGAACAAAAGTTGCAAAAAATCATATTCGTATTGAAAGTTATGGTACGGTAGATGAATTGAATTCATTTATTGGTTTCCTAAGCGACTCAATTGCTCCATTTCCTGTTTTACAGCCATTGTGTGCTGATTTAAAAGAAATTCAGGACAGGTTATTTACCATTGGATCTGCTTTAGCCTGCGATCCTAAAAAAGCACCTTTAATGAAAATTCCCGATTTAAATAAAGGCGACGTGGAGTGGTTAGAACATCATATTGATGCCATGCAGGCCGATTTGCCGGTGATGAAGCATTTTATTTTACCGGGTGGGCATACTGCCGTTTCAACCGCGCATATTACCCGTTGTGTTTGCCGCAGAGCCGAACGTTTGTGTGTGGCTATGCAAGCCAACAATTTGTTTGTAGATCCTTTGGTAATTCAATATTTAAACCGGTTGAGTGATTATTTATTTGTTATAGCCCGTTGCATTGGACACAAACTGCAAATAGCAGAAATTGCCTGGAAGCCCCGTATTCAGTAGTAATTTCAGTAGTTGTTTCAGGAAACAATTAGCCCGTCTTTCATGTGTAAAACCCGGTTGCTTAATGCAGCAAGTTCCTCATTATGGGTAACAATTAAAAAAGTGTGACCTAATTCCTGCTGCAATCTTAAAAATAAATCGTGTAAATCTTTGGCATTGGCACTATCCAAATTGCCGGTGGGTTCGTCGGCAAAAATAATAACGGGCCGGTTAATGAGCGCCCTTGCCACTGCAACCCTTTGTTGTTCTCCGCCGCTTAATTCCTGAGGTTTATTATGTAATCTATCGGCCAATCCCAGTAGGGTGAGCAGCTCAGTGGCGTGCAATTGTAATTCTTTTTTCCCTCTTTGGGCAATCCAACCCGGTACGCATACATTTTCCAATGCTGTAAATTCAGGTAATAAATGGTGAAACTGAAATACAAACCCAATATGATTGTTTCTAAAATCTGCTAATTTTTTACCTTTTAACTGATGAATGGGTTGGTTGTTCAGCATAATTTCGCCGCCGTCTGCCTCATCCAAAGTACCTAAAATATGCAGTAAGGTACTTTTGCCGGCTCCGGAAGAACCTACAATTGATACAATTTCGCCCTGTTCAATTTGCACATTTAAGCCTTTTAAAACTTCTAAACGGTTGTATTTTTTAACAATATTGCGGGCACTTAACATAAATTTTACAAAGGTATTAGGCCATAAACTTACAATAGATTCCTGCTTTTTACCTATTTTTTCAAAATAATTTACAAATACCTGAAAAGCCATTTTTGGTAGTTTCGCAGATACGGTTACTTTTGCACAAAATTTTTAAATATGTTCTGGACATTAGAACTAGCAAGTTATCTGGAAGAAGCACCCTGGCCCGCTACTAAAGATGAGTTAATAGATTACTCTATCCGTAGTGGTGCACCCATTGAGGTGGTTGAAAATTTGCAGGAATTAGATGACGAGGGGGAGGTTTATGAAAGTATTGAAGATATTTGGCCCGATTACCCAAGTCAGGAGGATTTTATGTTTAATGAGGATGAGTATTAACGAAACCACCTTCCATTATATTAGCCACCATTTATGGGTGGTTTTTTTGTGCCTGTACAATAAAAAAAACCGGTGAAAATCCGGCTTTTAATTGCAATATTTTGAAGTGACTTTTATTCCAATCCCATTTTTTCCATAATGGTATTGCTAACACCGGTAGAGGAGTAGCCGCCATCATGAAAAAGATTTTGCATGGTAACCATACGGGTTAAATCTGAAAACAACGTAATGCAATAATTGGCACAATCTTCAGCAGTGGCATTGCCTAATGGGGCAATGGCATTGGCATAATCAAAAAAGTCGCCAAAGCCTTTAATTCCGGTACCAGCAGTTGTTTTAGTAGGAGATTGAGAAACGGTATTGATGCGTACTTTTTTTGTTACGCCATAATGGTAGCCAAAACTTCTTGCAATAGATTCTAACATAGCTTTAATATCTGCCATATCTGTATAAAAAGGATAAGTGCGTTGTGCTGCTGCATAAGTTAAAGCCACCACACTTCCCCATTCGTTAATGGCATCTAATTTTTTAGCAACGGCCAGCATTTTGTGTAATGATAATGCAGAAACATCTATACCTTTTAAAAAGTAATCATAATTCAATTCTGTGTAGGGAATATTTTTTCTGATATTCACGCTCATACCAATGGAATGTAAAAGAAAATCTATTTTACCGCCCAAAACTTCCTGACCCTGCGTAAATAAATGGGTTAACTCTTCAACATTCGTGGCATCTGCAGGAATAATGAGAGAGCCGGTTTTTTCTGCCAGTGCATTAATTTGCCCCATACGCATGGCAATTGGTGCATTGGTTAATACAAATGTTGCACCTTCTTCATGTGCTTTTTCTGCTACTTTCCAGGCAATTGAATTTTCATCTAAAGCCCCGGAAATAATACCTCGTTTGCCTTTTAATAAGTTGTATGCCATACATAAATTTTTTCAGCTGTAAAAAAATGGTTTATGAAACCTCAAACATAAAGATTTAATGCAAGAAACAGATACAACTTTGATGGTTTGTTTACAATTCATGCCAATTTCAAGAGTGCATCATTTCTTTTGCAGTTTCTACTGCTGCCGCACCCGGTTTTTCGCCGCCCAGCATTTGTGCAATAGCCATTACTCTTTCTTCCCGGCTTAGTAAACGAATATTGGTTTTGGTGGTGTTATTGCTATTTTCTTTATACACAAAAAAATGTGCATCGGCTTTACCGGCCATTTGAGGTTGATGCGTAATACAAATAATTTGTCTGTTTGCTGATAAGTTTTTCATAATGATACCCACTTGTTTCGCAGCTTCGCCACTAATGCCGGTATCTATTTCATCAAAAATTAGTGTGGGCAAATCAATGTATTGTGCAATGAGCGATTTGATGCAAAGCATGAGTCGGCTTAGCTCGCCGCCACTGGCTACTTTTTTTATCGGTTCAAAGCGGTTGGTTTGGTTGGCATCGAACAAAAACTCTATATTGTCTAAACCATACTCCCACAAGTTAATGGTTTGCATACTTACTTTAATGCGGGCATTGGGCATACCCACCTGGTGCAATAACTTGTTTACCTTTTGCTCAAAAGGCTGAATTTGTTTATGTCTTTCGGTTGAAATACTAGTTGCCAGTTCATTTGCCTGTTGCTGCAAGGATGCAGCTTTCTTTATCAATTGTTCAATGTTATCATCGATTGATAAAACTTTTTCTAACTGCTTGCTTAGTTGTTGTTGAATGGAAAGCAGGGCTTCTGTGGTTTGTACATTGTGTTTTTTCAGTAATTTATATCCTGCAGCCAGTCGTTCTTCAATTTCTGCAATTCGTTCTGCATCAAATAAAATATGCTGATTAATATGGTCAATTTCTGTAGCAATATCTTTTAGCTCAATATGTGCGGCGTTCAATCGTTCAATAATTGCAGGAATATCCGGGTGCATGGATTGGTATGCCTGCAACTGTTGTAACATTTGTTTCAGTTGCTGCACCATGGGTTGCTCGCTTTCTATCAGTGGATAAACAATGCCGGTTAAAGTGGCTTTAATGCCTTCACTGTTGCTCAGTAATTTCAATTCCTGATCTAAATTTTCCAACTCATTAGGTACCAGTTGCAGGGCAGTTAATTCATCTAGTAAAAATTGGTTATAGTCTGCCACTTTTTCAAAGGCTGTTTTTTGTTGTTGAAGTGCAGTTAATTCTTGAAGGGCATCTTTCCATGCTTTGTAAACAGACTGGTACTTTTTTAATGGCTCACCTTGCTTTGCCAATGCGTCAATAACCTGCCGTTGGAAATCGGCTTTTGCTAAATCTAACGTATCAAATTGCTGATGCAAATCAACCAGTAAATTGCCCAGTGTTTTTAGTTGCAGTAAGCTAACGGGTGTATCGTTAATGAATGCCCTTGATTTGCCATTCGGCGTAATTTCTCTTCTAATTAGCAGAGAAGGTTCTATATCCAGTTCACTCTCTTTTAAGAATGCGGTAACTGCTTTTCTGTTTTCGGTTAAAAAAACACCTTCAATAATACATTTTTTTTCAGGGTTAATCAGTACGGCTGTATCGGCTCTCTCGCCCAAAATAAGGTTTAAAGCACCCATCAGTATACTTTTACCGGCTCCTGTTTCCCCGGTAATAATGTTGAGTTTATGGCTAAACTGAATGGATACCTCATCAATAATTACATAATTCTGTATGTATAGTTTTTGTAACATGGTACTGGCAATAAAAATAATGACAAAGCGATTGAATGCAAATTAAAAGAATAAAATGAGTAAAAACATGCTTACTGTCCGGTACAACGTGCAATGCCGCTTTTAGCACGCTGGTCCAATGAACTTTTATAATCATGCTCTCCTAAATTCAGGCAAAGATTGTAATAAGCAACTGCTTCATTTTTATTTCCGGTTCTTTCATAAATCATCCCTGCCTGTAATGCAGCCCTTGCAGCATAATATTCTGTTCTGTCTTTGCCCAACTGATAGGCTTTCCGGTAAAATTCAATGGCTTTGGCATTGTCATTCAATCCATCGTAAATTCTACCCATTCTATAGGTAAATTCTAACTGATCGGTTATGTTTGTATAATTATCAACATGGGTACTCCTTAACAGTTGCAATGCTTCTGTTCTGTAGCCGCCATCATCCAATAGTCTTGCTTTCAGTAACAATGCATTGGGCCATTTTTTGTTTTGTGCTTCTTTTTGTGCTTCCTTATCTGCATCGGCCATGGTGCTGCCTTTGCTCATAATTTGTTTTCGGGCATTTTCTGCCGCAGGCAAATTCCCCATTAAAAAATAACACCAGCTTAAGCGGCGGTAGGTGTCTTTTACATAAAATTTTCCTTTAAACTGTTGCAGGAATAAATTAAATTCCCTGACTGCATCATTTAATTGTAAGTGATTCAATAAATCGTATCCCAACTCCAAATGCCAAACCGGTGTTTCTAAATAGCCCGATGCTTTGCTGCGGTTTAAAATAATGCTTTTGGCAAATTCTGTCTGTTTATCATTTTTACCCAAATTAGCTGCCATATAGGCCAATAAATGATTGTTCACCAAATCAAAACGTCCCGATCTTAAGAATTGAACGGTTTCTAATTTTTGATTTTCTAAATAAAAATTCAAATATCCATAAATAAATGCGCCTTCCGTTCGCATCAGTTGTGCCCAGGCATTGTTGCTGAAAGCAAAAGTTTTTACCTGTAACATTCCATCTTTTATTGAGCCGCGCAAGCCTAACAGCGAAGCCAGCCATTTATAGTTTTTGGGAATGGTACCCACTGCGGCTTCTAATGCCCCGTAAATAAGTTGATTGGGTAAAAAATCGGGAAATTTTTTCTTGTTTTCTTTAATGAGCAGGAACGATTTTCTAAATGCCCAGCCTGCGGTCCAGGTTTCTCCAAATTTTATGGCAACTGCTGCTTTTTGTAAATAAATTACACTTTGTGTATATAAAAACCAGGGCGATTTTTTATTGCCTGTTTGCATTAGGCCAATTCTTTCATCGAATAGTTCCTTTTTTTGGGCATATTCCTGTGGATCTTCATTTAAAAAAAGGGTAAAAAAATCGATGTAACTTTCAATATAAACGGGAATTAAATTCTGCGGATTGGCTTGTTTGCTTTCTTCAATATAGCGAAAGCCTTTTCCTATTTGCAATTGCATTACTTCGGTATATGCCTGCTGGCAGGAGCTTGAAAAATCAAATACCTTTTGTGCATTTGTGTTGAAGGAAAACAACAATAAAAGGATGGCGGTTGCTAATTTCATTGGTGATAAATGCTTTTAAAACAATGTATTCAAAATACCACAATATGGTGCAAAATAAAACAGGAGCTTTAGTAAAGCCCCTGTTTTGTGATATAAAAAAGTTAAGATATTTTATTTTGCTACAACCGAATCGTTCAAGTCGGCATCTACTAAAATTCTGCCGCAGTTTTCGCATACAATTACTTTTTTGTGCATGCGTATTTCGCTTTGGCGTTGCGGGGGTATGGCATTGTAACAACCACCACAGGCATCTCTTTCAACCGGAACTACAGCAAGTCCATTACGGTAGTTTTTGCGAATACGATCATAGCTGTATAACAAGCGTTCATCAATTTCTTTACGGGCTTCTTCGCTCAGCTTTTTAAAATGTTTTTCTTCTTTTTCTGTTTCAACAATAATTTTTTCCAGCTCGCCCTTTTTGTGGGTTAAAATACCCTCTTTGGTTGCAATTTGTTTTTTTGCAGCATCCAAAGCTTTTGCTTTATTGGCCAATTCTTCGTTGGCATCCCTGATATTTTTTTCGCACAGCTTAATTTCAAGCTGCTGCATTTCAATTTCTTTAGAGATGGCCTCAAATTCGCGACTGTTTTTTACATTATCGCTTTGTTTCTCGTACTTTTTAATCATGGCCTCACTTTCGGTGATAGCCAGTTTCTTTTGTTCAATAAATTCAGAAATGCCATTAATTTCTTCTTCAATCCTGTTTTTTCTGCTTAAAATGCCGGCAATTTCATCTTCCAAATCACTCACTTCAATGGGTAATTCGCCTTTCAAAATTTCAAATTCATCTAATTTGCTGTCAATTTTTTGCAGCTTAATAAGGCCTACCAGTTTTTCTTCTACAGAAAATTCTTTAGCTGTTGCCATATTTTGTATTGTGTTTTTTGTGTTTAATAGTTTTATGGTACCGGCTGTATCAACCCCCATGTTGCTTTCGTTGCGTCGCATTCCGTTCATCGTTCGGTTGGCTTGGCAGCGATACGTTTTATAAAAAACTTTTATAAAAATATTGTATAGGATTGGTACTTACCTTACTTTTAAGGACGGCAAAGGTAGGGAATTTGGTTTGTAAAACCGCCTCCAATAAATCAATTGTAAATTGCTCACTTTCCCAATGGCCCACATCGGCTATAATAATAGCGTTGTTGGCTTCAAAAAAATCGTGGTATTTTACATCGGCAGTAATAAATATATCGGCACTAGCAGCAATTGCCCGTTGGGTTAAAAAGCTGCCTGCTCCGCCACAAATAGCCACTTTTTGAATGGGTTTTCCCAATAATCGGGTATGTTTTATTACAGGCACCTTCAATAAATGCTTTATTTTTTCTAAAAATGCAGTTTCTTCAACCGGATGGGGTAAACTGCCTATAATGCCACTGCCTACCTGATTAAAATGATTGAGCAAAGGAACCACATCATAAGCTACTTCTTCATAAGGATGCGCTTTCCATAATGCTTCCATAATAGCGGGTTGTAGTACAGCCGGAAAAATTACTTCAATTTTTTCTTCCGGTTCTAAATGCCTTTCACCAATATTGCCTACAAATGGAGTGGTTCCTGTGCCTGCTTTAAAAGTTCCCGTTCCCCCGGTACTAAAACTGCATTCGCTGTATGCACCAATATTGCCGGCTCCGGCTTCAAATAGGGCGTTTTTTATTTTTTCAGCATAGGCTTTGGGTACAAAAGTGTACAATTTGTTCAATGTATTGGGTTTGGGTAATAAAATTTGAGTATTTGTTAAACCCAATTTGGTGGCCAGTATACCATTTACACCGTTAATTACATTGTCTAAATTGGTGTGTATGGCATAAATAGCAATATTTTGCTGAATGGCTTTTATAATGGTTCGCTCTACATAATTAGAGCCGGTAATTTTTTGTAAACCCTTAAAAATAATGGGATGATGGGCTACCACTAAGTTGCATTTCCGGTCATGTGCTTCCTGAATTACTGCTTCGGTTACATCTAACGTACAAAGTACACCGGTGCACTCCTCTGCAGAATTTCCAACCAATAATCCGGCATTGTCGTAAGATTCCTGATAAGCCGGTGCTGCAAAATCTTCTAACGTTTGTGTAATTTCTCCTATTTTCATAAAAAAAAGTATTAATTAAGCGGCAAAATAAAACTAAACTAAATTTAGGATATGCAACCGGACGGCTACTTTAATTACAATGGAAAATTGTATAAAAACGAAAAATCAGTAATTTCTGTAAGCAATCGTTCATTTAGATATGGCGATGGCTGTTTTGAAACACTAAAAATGCTGAATGGCAAAATATGCCTGCAGGCTATGCATTTAGAAAGATTATTTGTATCGCTGCAGCAATTGCATTTTAATCGCCCCAATTACTTTATAACCGATGCTTTTCATGAACAGATTATAGAATTAGTAAAAAAAAATCATCATAAAAAAGCCGCACGTATTCGTATTACCATTGCCCGTGGTGAGGGTGGTTTATATGATCCTGAAAATGATTTTCCTAACTATGTGATACAGTCCTGGGATTTGAACAGTGCCAATAATCAACTGAATGAAAATGGACTTGTTACCGGCATATATACCGATGCAAGAAAAATTAATGATGCCTACTCACATATAAAAAGCAATAATTATTTGTGTTATGCCATGGCCGCTTATTGGGCTAAGGAAAAAAAGTTGAATGATGCATTGGTATTGAATGCGCAAGGCAATGTTGCAGATGCAACCATTGCCAATGTATTTATTATTCAGGATGGCATTATTAAAACGCCTGCCATTACCGAGGGGTGCATAGGTGGTATTATGCGGAAATATTTATTGAAATGCCTGCGTGCTGACAATATTCCTGTAGAAGAAACAACCATTTCGCCAGATGATGTACGCAACGCTTCTGAGGTGTTTTTTACCAATGCCATCTACGGTATTAAATGGGTAAAGGAAGTGGATAATGTACATTATAAAACACAAACAGCTCCATTACTGTACAAAAAATTTATAGCGCCTGTCTGGGCTATTTAAACAATTTGTATGGCTGCTTGTTGAATCGTTCAATATTGTTATTATGAAACAGGAAGTAGCTATTATGTGGTTTAGAAGGGATTTGCGTTTTGAAGATAATGCAGCGTTATATCATGCGTTTCGTCAGCCCCATCCCGTTATACCTCTGTTTATATTTGATACCCATATTTTAGATAAACTTACCAACAGAAATGATGCAAGGGTGCAGTTTATACATTCAGTAATCACAAACATGCACCGGCAGTTGATGCGCAATGGCAGTGGCATGTGGGTGTACTACGGCTCACCGTTACAGGTGTTTCAACAATTGTCTGAAAATTTTAGCATACAATCGGTGTATACCAATACAGATTACGAACAATATGCTATTGAAAGGGATGCCGGCATTGCCAATTTTCTGCGCCAGGAAGGTGCTGCATTTCATTCTTTTAAAGATCAGATAATTTTTGATGGGAGTGAAGTGGTGAAAGAAGATGGAAAGCCTTATACTGTTTTTACTCCATACAGCCGAAAGTGGAAAGCATTATTGCAATCTTTTCATTTAAAATCTTACCCATCGGGCCGGGATATGACTCGTTTTTTTCAGTCGGCCGAACATACCATACCTACTTTAGCGGAAATGGGATTCCATGCAGCAGATATACCCATTCCATCGCAACAACTCAATGAGGGCCTGATAGCAAAATATAATCTGCAACGCAATTTTCCGGCTGTAAATGGCACTTCCAGGCTGGGCATTCATTTGCGCTTTGGCACCATCAGTATTCGTATGCTGGCTGCAAAAGCACAGCAACTGAATGAGGTTTTTTTAAATGAATTGATATGGCGCGATTTTTATCATTCCATTTTATACCATTTTCCGCATGTTAGGACAGGGAAGGCTTTTAAGCCCATTTATGATCAAATTGAATGGAGCAATAATGAAGCAGCATTTGAAAAATGGTGTGCCGGTAAAACCGGTTATCCTATTGTAGACGCGGGTATGCGTGAACTAAATGCCACCGGTTATATGCATAACCGGGTTAGAATGATTGTAGCTTCTTTTTTAACCAAGCATTTGCTGATTGACTGGCGTTGGGGTGAAGCTTATTTTGCAGAAAAGCTATTGGATTATGATTTTGCTGCCAATAACGGCGGATGGCAGTGGGCGGCAGGCAGTGGTTGCGATGCAGCACCTTATTTCAGAATATTTAATCCTGCTTTGCAAACCGAAAAGTTCGATAAAAATTTAGCGTATATCAATAAGTGGATACCGGAGCTGAATAGTTTTGAATATCCGGCTCCAATTGTGCAGCACGAAATGGCCCGTGAACGGGCATTGCAAGTTTATGGTGCGGTACTAAAATATAAAAAGGAGTAGCTAATTGTATGAAATTATGCAATGCATACATCCTGCAGCAATGGCATAGCGCTATGGTGCATATCAGCATATATTTTTAATAAAGTTGCAACAGCTTTTTTCCCGTTTGTACCCAAAGCAAATGAATAATCATTTACATACAAATCAATATGCTGGCGCATGATGTGGGGTTGCATTTCCTGCGCATGTTGTTGTACAAAATCAGCCAGTGTTTGATGGTGTTTTTGATAGGCATATGCCACACTTTCCTGTATCAATGCATCTATCTGCAATAGCAATGCTGTTGGCAAAGTTCTTTTGGCAATAATACCTCCTAAAGGGATGGGAGCTCCAGTTGCGCTTTCCCAATATTCGCCCAGATCTTTTAGCTTTATTAAACCTTTTTTCTGATAAGTAAATCTGTTTTCATGAATAATAACACCTGCATCTACTTTGCCGGTTAATACTGCTGTTTCTATTTCATGAAAAACCATCATTTTTTTATTGCTAATAGTAGGGTAAGCTAATGAAAACAAAAGATGTGCAGTGGTGTTTTCGCCGGGAATAGCTACTGTGGCTGTTTCAGGATGCGTTTGGATGGCATTATTACCGGGTAAACTAATTAACAATGGTCCTACTCCCTTTCCCAATGCACCACCGCTTTGCAGCAACCAGTAGTAAGGCGAAACCGCAGGTAGCACACCATAACTAATTTTCGAAAAGTCTAATTTTTTTTCAATAGCCCATCTATTTAATGTTTCTACATCTTCTAATATTACATCAAATTCAATTCCCTTTGTATCAATTTTATGATTCACCAATGCATCAAAAATAAATGTATCGTTGGGGCAGGGCGAAAATCCAAATGTGTATTTCATGGTGTACAATTCTTTTTTATTCAGTTAGTACATTCAAAACTTTATTTATCTAAAGCCTCAATATAATGTATTAGTGATTTATTCAATGTTTCTAATGCTTCTTGTATGGCCCATTTTTGTTTATCTCTTTCTCCTACAATATTCGAAATGGCTCTGATTTGCAGATAAGGAATATTAAAAGTGCCGGCAACATAATGCAAAGCTGCCCCTTCCATGGTTTCTATATCAGGTGCATATTTGCTGTTCATCTGTGCAATATATTGCGGTTGTGTTGAAATTTCGTTCACCGAAATGCCGCTAACCTCCGGTAATGCAGTAATATTCCATTGTTTTAAATTAGGATTGGGGATGCATCCATTTTCAAAGGGAGGGATATTTCCGGATATCAATCCCAAATCAAACATATCTTTCCATTGGTTCTGTTCCATTACACCGGTATCGCCTAAAATTTCTTTTTTTACGACTACTATTTCTGCAGATGGTAGGTTGGAGTGAAAGGTACCTGCAATACCGGCCTGAATAATAAAATCCGGCTGCTCTGTTAAAACCAGTTTGGTTAATTGCACGGCAGATAAAAGCATACCCACACCGGTTGTTACAAAATGCAGCGCTGCAATATTTTGATACTGTTTATTTTGTAAAGTTTCTTTTGCCATTCGTATTTCAAAAGGGGTGGCTGCTGTTATCCAAATCTTCATGCAAATTTTTTTTAGTGTTTAAATTTCATTTCACGTTTATCTGTGACAAAACGGTATACAGATTGTAAAATTAAAGTTTGTAAACCGGTTACAACTTGTTTGTTTACAATTAAATAACAAAGCTGTTTCCTCTTTAATCGTGAATTTTAGCTATTATTCTTTGTTATGAAAATAAGTAAAATCAGTTGTTTGTTCTTTCTGCTATGTTCAATAAATTCCATGCTTTTTGCACAACAGAAACAGCCTAAAGTATTGTTTGTAATTGCAGATGGCATACCGGCCGATGTAATGGAGTCGGTTACTAAACCTGCTATTGATTCCATTATTCAGGCAGGTACGTATATTCGTTCTTTTACAGGTGGTATTCCCAATACTTATTCGCAAATGCCTACTATTTCAGCACCGGGCTACAATAATTTATTAACAGGCACCTGGGCTTACAAACACAATGTATTTACCAATGGTATTAAAAATCCTAATTATCATTATCTCAATATATTGCGTTTCCTCAAGGATCAAAATCCCGAAAAAATAGTAGCCGTATTTTCCAGTTGGTTAGATAATAGAACCAAATTATTGGGTGATGAATTACCGGCTGCAGGCAATTTTAAGGTCGATATTCATTTTGATGGATATGAATTAGATACAAAGCAGTTTCCGCATGATGCTGCCCATCATTACATGCATTTGATTGATGAAACCGTTGTGGCGAAAGCAGACAGTGTTATACGTAGCTCAGGTCCGGATGCTTCATGGGTATATCTGGAATATACAGATGATATGGGGCATATGCATGGCACCGGCGATATATTTAAACAGGCCGTATCATATTTAGATACCCAAATGGGTAAAATTTGGCAGGCTATTCTATATCGGGAAAAACATTTTAATGATAAGTGGTTGCTGATTTTAACGACCGATCATGGCCGTGATGCACAAACCGGACGAAACCATGGTGGGCAGTCAGAAAGAGAAAGAACGACCTGGATGGTAATGAATACGAAGCAATTGAATAAATATGCCAAAAAGGATGAACCTGCTGTGGTAGATATTTTTCCAACCATTGCTCGTTTTATGGAGGTGCCTATTCCCACTGCCATGCAATATGAATTGGATGGTGTGCCAATGCTGGGTCCGGTTTCGGTTGCGCACCCTTCGGTAATGCTGCAAAACGATTCATTGGTGGTGCATTGGCAATCATTTTCTGCCCATGAACCCGTTAAAATTTATTGGACAACCACTAATTATTTTAATTCCGGGGATGTGGATACTTATCATTTTGCAGGAACTATTTCCAATAAGCAACAGGTTTTTTCAATTCCACTGCAACAACCACACAGCAATTTTTATAAAGTAGTGATTGAAGGAATACATAATACGGTAAATACATGGTATTTTGCGCAATCAACTAAGTATTCAGAATAAAGTCTGTTGGCGCCACCCGGTTGAAATATAACCTTGCAAATATTACCTTTGCCGGTAAATAATGGTGTAGAATGGTATATTTAACCCGTCAGGAGCATTTTAATGCAGCACATAAACTCTACAATCCCAACTGGAGCAGAGAAAAGAATGAACAAGTATTTGGCCTTTGTGCCAATGAAAACTGGCATGGGCATAACTACGATTTATATGTAACCATTAAAGGCATGCCCGACCCTGATACCGGTTTTTTGTATGATGTTAAAAAGCTAAGTCAGTTAATTAAAACCCGGGTGATTGATAAATTAGATCATAAAAATCTGAATTTGGATGTAGATTTTATGCAGGGAAAAATGTGCAGCACCGAAAATTTGGCTGTTGCCATTTGGCAGCAATTGGCTCCTTATTTACCGGATATCGTACAATTGCATTGCATTAAATTGTATGAAACCGCCAGAATATATGTAGAATATTTTGGTGATTAATAGCGGAATTGCAGGCAAAGGTATGATGCTGCACATTTCGGTTTGAATTATTGCATTACACTTACAGATACTTTTTCGTGCAACAAATTTCGTGCAGCAATGGCTATACCTTCTGCATCGTAACCACACTCTTTGTGCAACTCTTTTAAAGTTCCATGTTCAACTAATCTGTCGGGTATTCCCAATCGAACAATTGTTGCCTGATACTGATGGTCGGCCATAAATTCTAATACGGCGCTACCAAAACCGCCTGTAATGGCGCCATCTTCAACAGTTATTATTTTATTGTAGCGTTGAAAAACTTCGTGCAGTAAAGCTTCATCAATTGGTTTTACAAAACGTAAATCATAATGTGCAGGGTCAATACCTTCTGTTCTTAACTGGCGTATAGCAGCCTGAACAAAATTACCCGGATGGCCAATTGAAAGTATGGCAAGCTCTTTTCCATCTTTTAATTTTCTTCCTTTTCCAATAGTAATCGCTTCAAATGGTGTTTTCCAGTTGGGCATTACACCTTCGCCCCTTGGGTATCGTATTACAAATGGCATTTGTGTAGAAGGCAATTGTGCGGTGTACATTAAGTTGCGCAATTCCTGTTCATTCATGGGGGCACTGATAACCATGTTGGGAATACAACGGAAATACGGAATATCATAACAACCATGATGGGTAGGGCCATCTTCGCCTACCAGTCCGGCTCTGTCTAAACAAAGCACTACCGGCAATTTTTGAATGGCAATATCATGCACCACCTGATCGTATGCCCTTTGCATGAATGATGAATAAATATTGCAATACACCCGCATACCTTGTGTTGCAAGTCCTGCACTGAGTGTAGCGGCATGTTGTTCGC
>NZ_LUHG01000060.1 GCF_001623405.1 Hydrotalea flava | reverse complement strand
TTATAAAGCCGTAGCCACGGCAGTTACTACCAGCGCCACACTGCGTAGGCGCTTAAAAAAAACAGGGGTGGGTGCTGTGGCCCTTTGCCATATTTGTTGCATAATTGCTGTTGTTTACATGTTACAATTGGGTTTACATCTGACCCGGTCGGGCCAAGGTTTTTAACTGATCGCTTACATTCAGTATCAGTAACTGTACCTTTTCGTCCTGCTCAAAAGCGGGTTGCAGATAATCGAGTAAATCGGTCATCGCTTGTCGCGATAAAATGCCCCTGCCGGGTCCGGTATGGCTTTTTACCGGTGCCAAACAGCCCTGCAATTCACGGCGGGCATCATTGGCGGGATGAAGAAGGATACCTTTTCGGCCCGGTACATCCAATACGGCAATATGTTTTCCCAACCGTTCATTTTCCCGGGGTACAATTGTATACATGCCCTCGGGTATACAGGAAATATGGGGCAGGTTATGCTGCCATGGCAACTCAATAGTATGGCAGAGCAGTTGTTTCTCCCGCCACAATTCGCCATTGGTGCCTTCTTTGTGATACGTTCGGAATAAGAGTAATAACATGGTATAAGGTTTTAAAACAATACCCTGCTGGGGTTTACGGCCTAAAAAGCAGTAATGGGGTGGGGCTTATTGCCGGGTTACTTTAGCAGGGTACGGTTGGGTTTTACAATACGGCTACCTGCCCGGTATACAGGCTGTTGGCAATTTCTTTACCATCGGCGGAAATAAATCCGATCCAGGTTTCTACCGTTTTACCACTGAACTGGCTCACATCCATCACCGCCTGCTCCGTACTGCGTGCGGGCC
>NZ_LUHG01000015.1 GCF_001623405.1 Hydrotalea flava | reverse complement strand
AAAAAGTTGTTGAAGCTAAGAGCTTATATGATCTTATAAACCTTTCCCCACCCCAACAAAAAACCCGGCAGTTGCCGGGTTAGGAAGAAAATAAGTTAAAAATAATAAAATTAACTAATGACCATTGGTTTGATTGTTAATCATTTGAGAAACAGTAGTATATATAATTTTCAAATCCAGTTGAAAAGACCAGTTCTGAATATATTTTAAATCATAGGCAATACGCTTAGCAGTTCTTTTTTTATTTTCGGCTTTATCTAATACATCACCCCTGTACCCATTAATTTGCGCTAAACCAGTAATACCGGGTTTTACCAAATGGCGTAAATCAATGTTGTCCACATAAGTAGCATATTCATTATGAAAAGGGATTGGGTGAGGTCTTGGACCAACCAAGCTCATATCACCTATTAAAACGTTAATAGCCTGCGGCAACTCATCTAAATTGGTTTTACGCAGAAACTTACCTATTTTAGTAAATCTACAATCATCTTTCAAAGCAGGCATAAAAACATCATTCCGTACATTAGTGTACATTGAACGAAATTTATAGCATTTAAAAACTACACCATTTAAACCAATTCTTTCTTGCTTAAAAAAAACAGGCCCTTTAGAAGACAGTTTAATTAAGAGTATAATAATGGGAAATAACCAGGAAAATACAAACACAAACAAAAGAGAGGTAAAAAAAACATCGAAAAGGCGCTTTGAAGTAGAAGTTTTAACAATCTCAGCT
>NZ_LUHG01000111.1 GCF_001623405.1 Hydrotalea flava | reverse complement strand
TTTGAAAACCCAACAAAAGGTAAAACGCAATATCAAATTTGTAAACCCTAATACGGACAATAAAAAATGTGTAAACCTAATGTAGGACAAACAGCAAAAAAATGTAAACTTTTTTCAGGACGAGGCAATTACTAAGATTTTTGGCATTCGGAGACAAAGGCTTTATATTTGTACAAACAGGACATTATTATGGAGATAAGAACAGATTTATTTTTAGGGGATAGCAAATCAATGCTCAAAAAGCTGCCCGATAACTCCGTTGACCTAATTGTAACATCGCCACCCTACGCCGACCAACGCAAAGGAACTTATGGCGGTATTCATCCTGACAAATACGTTGAATGGTTTCTCCCAATTACAAAAGAACTTCTCCGAGTATTAAAACCTACCGGAACTTTTATCTTGAACATAAAAGAAAAAGTTGTTGAAGGCGAACGCAGTACATATGTAATGGAATTAATTCTGGAAATGCGTAAGCAAGGCTGGCTATGGACAGAAGAATTTATTTGGCACAAAAAAAATTGTTACCCAGGCAAATGGCCTAATCGTTTTCGTGACGCATGGGAAAGACTTCTGCAATTTAACAAGGACAAAAAGTTTCACATGTACCAAGAGGAAGTAATGGTTCCAATGGGTGATTGGGCAAAATCAAGGCTTAAAAATCTTAGCGACACAGATAAAATAAGAGATAATTCAAAAGTTGGTAGCGGCTTCGGTAAAAATATTTCAAACTGGTTGACAAGGGATAAAGCATTCCCAACAAATGTTTTGCATTTAGCGACAGAATGCAGTAATAAAAATCATAGTGCTGCTTTTCCTGAAGAACTTCCTGAATGGTTTATGAAACTGTTTACAAAAGAAAAAGATACAGTGCTTGACCCTTTCATGGGTTCAGGAACAACAATTTTGGTTGCCAACAGAATGAAGCGACACTCAATTGGGATTGACATAGTTCCCGAATACTATGATATGGTAAAAGAACAAGTTAAACCAGTAGAATTATATTTATTAGAGCCGACAGTAAAATATGAAACAGCTAAATCTAAAAGACGTTACGCAGTACGTTGAAGAGAACATCGGAACCTTTCACCAAAAGAGAATTGCTGGACTGAATGATTTGAAATTGAGGAAGGTTTTGGGAAAGAAAAATCCTTATCTCTTCAAAGCAAAATATATTCTAACAGCACAGGATATTATCAAGAGTTTGACCGATGCGTTTATTTCATCACAGGAAGAAACAATTTTCGGCGATTGGCTTGAAGGACTTGCTATTTTTATCAACGGTAAGGTATATGATGGTCGCAAGTCTGGTATTCCCGGCATAGACTTAGAGTTTGACAAAGACGGTGTTCGTTATATTGTAACAATAAAATCAGGTCCGAATTGGGGTAACAGTTCGCAGATAGGTAAAATGCGGGCAGACTTCAAGACTGCACAGAAGACACTTCGTACAAGTAATTCACAACTCAATATTACAGCAGTGAACGGTTGCTGCTACGGCAGGGACAACAATTCAGATAAAGGCGACTATTTCAAATACTGTGGTCAAAAGTTTTGGGAGTTTGTTTCGGGCGACACAGACCTTTATACAAAAATCATTGAACCATTAGGACACCAAGCCAAAGAACGGAATGACGACTTCATTCAATCATATTCGCAAATGATAAACAAATTCACAAAAGAATTTGCAGACACTTTTTGCATGGACAACGGTTCAATAGATTGGGACAAACTTGTACGCTTTAATTCAGCAACCATAGCTCCGAAAAAATAAAACGGCGTGCAACAACGGCTTGGCAAAAAAGCGGCTGACGCAGTCCTAAGACGCATTTTTTTAAAATAATCTATCGGAATTCTAATTATCTTTATTCTAAACAATCCGCTTCTTCGCCAAGCCCGGGGCGTTATGCCCAATGCTATGACGACCGTGCAACAGACAAACATTACAGCTTGACATCAAGCTTTTGTGTAAAACTTGACGACCTGACAGGACAGATTAAACCTAAAAACATTAACTTAGCGACATATATTTTAGACGAGAATGAAGCAAAAATTAACGATAGAGAATTTAATAAAAGAAGCCCAAATTTTCTGTGCTGAACAATCAAAGTTTCAACATAAAGAACTGTTTGGAGTAACTGATGGCAAAGCCGTTGGGACACTTATTGAACAGAAATTTCAAAAACACTTAAACGACAAATACGAAGTAACAATTGGTTCTTCTGCAAGTGGTGTTGACCTACCTTCTGACGACATTTTAACTGACATCAAAGTAACTTCAATAAAACAGCCCCAATCATCTTGCCCTTTCAAAGACGCTAAACAAAAGATTTTTGGACTTGGTTACAATTTACTAGTTTTCGTTTACGACAAATCTGATGACCCCAAAAGCAAATCAGCAACTTTAAATTTCGTTAGCTGCTCATTTGTTGCAAAAGAGAGAACGGCTGACTATACAACTACTTTCCGTTTACGGGAAATGGTAAAAGATAAAGCCAATGAAGCCGACGTCATTGCTTATCTACAAGATAAAAATATTCCAGCTGACGAAATAACATTATCGAAATTAGCGGAGCAAATCCTAAAAACGCCACCCGAACAGGGTTATTTGACAATTTCCAATGCTTTACAATGGAGATTACAATATCAACGAATTGTAACGCTGACCGAGGAAGTAAAAGGAATAACCAAAATTGTAAGCTATAACAAACCTCAATGATGAAAGTATTTGAAGCAAATATTACTCATCAAGTTTCAGATTTCTTAAATGACAATCTGAAAAAGATTACATCTTTTGAAAAGGCAAATCAAAAAATGTATGATGCCTTCGGCATCATACATTTTTTTGATAATGACGAAGAACTGGAAACGCTTAAAGAAGTTCTTTCGATAACCAATAATATTGTTGAAGAACCCGACAGAGCAGAATATGGTGACTTTCAAACTAATTCTGATTTAGCGAATAAAGTAACATTACACTTAGCTTCAAAAAACATTTCCCCCGAAGTTGTAATTGAACCAACTTGTGGGAAAGGGAATTTTATTATTGCTTCTCTACACAACTTCAAAAACATTAAAAACGTCTTCGGTGTTGAAATTTACAAACCCTATGTTTGGGAAACTAAATTCAACATTGTTGATTTTTTTCTTTCTCATCCAAATTCAAATAAGCCAGAAATTTCAATAGTTCATTGCAATGTTTTTGACTTCGATTTTAAAGCAATAGCTAAGAAACATTCAACAAATGATATTTTAGTAATTGGTAATCCACCTTGGGTAACCAATTCAAAATTGGGTAGTTTAAATTCAACGAACCTTCCGAAAAAAACGAATTTCAAAAATCATAGCGGTTTAGATGCAATGACAGGAAAAGGCAATTTTGACATTGCTGAATTTATAACGCTTACTATGATTGAAACCTTTCAAAATATGAAAGGAAATTTACTGTTATTGGTAAAAAATTCCGTTATCAAAAACATTGTCTTTGACCAAAACAAAAATCGTTACAAGATTTCAGCTATTGAAAAGCATTGTATTGACAGCAAAAAGGAGTTTAATGTTTCAGTAGAAGCAGCTTTGTTTTATTGTAAACTAAATTCACTACCGACATTTGATTGCATAGAATTTGATTTTTACAACAATCTAAAATCTCAACTCAAATTCGGTTGGTTAAACGATAAATTTGTTTCAAACATTGACACTTATATTCACACAAAAGAAATTGACGGTGAATGTCCTTTCGTTTGGCGACAAGGTTTGAAACACGATTGTTCTACCGTAATGGAATTAGACAAAGTGAACGGACATTATGTAAACGGACTGAACGAAGAAGTGAAATTGGAAGACGGTTTAATTTACGGTATTCTCAAAAGTTCTGACCTTAAAAACACGGTAATTAATCAAACACGAAAGTTTACGATTGTTACGCAAAAGAAAGTTGGACAAGAAACAAAATATATAAAAACTGAATATCCTAAAACGTATCAATACCTGACACAGCATCAAGCAAATTTTGATGCAAGAAAATCAAGCATCTACAACAACAAGCCTTTGTTTTCAATATTTGGTATAGGCGACTATTCCTTCAAACCTTTCAAAGTTGCCATATCAGGTCTTTACAAGACATTCCATTTTACACTTATTCTGCCACAGGACAATAAACCTGTAATGCTTGATGACACTTGTTATTTTATAGGTTTTGACAAAATAGAATTTGCCGTTTACACATTAATGCTTTTAAACTCCGACACGACAGTTCAGTTTTTACAATCAGTAACTTTTCCAGACGCTAAAAGGACTTTTACAAAAGACGTTTTAATGAGAATTGACCTTTTAGAATTAGCAAAACAAATGGACAAAACCGACCTGCAAACAGAACTTGAAACGCTTAACGAAAAGTATAAATTCAATTTGACACTTGACTTATGGGACAGTTTTATGAACGAAATGACACCTGTAAGCAATGGACAAATGGCAATGTTTATATAGACCGAAAAAAGCACTGGGCATAACATGGGCTTGGCACTATGTCGGCGGACTGTAACGCAGTAGTTCAGCTGTAGTCATCTATCAGCTGTGGTTCCGCCAAGACGACCAAAACTCAACTGCAGATTTTTATTTTAAACTTTTGTATATTTACTGAGCAGCAGTACCCAGCTTGACGAATTTCAAATTCCGCCACATCGCCAAGCCCGGGGCGTTGTGTGCAATTCCCCCTTTTTCGACAGAAAATAAATTCCCTAGCTAACGACTTTACTGCAACACCCCGAATTTTGCAATGACAGCTCTATGTGAGACCGATTTAAGCAGTGGTGGTTAATAACCCCGTGCGTCATTCTGGTTAAAATGTACAACTCCATTTACTTGGAGAGTTTATGAATTCAGTGGTGGCTCGCCTGTGGCGAAGACCCCGTTCAGAATAATTGATA
>NZ_LUHG01000033.1 GCF_001623405.1 Hydrotalea flava | reverse complement strand
ATCCAATGCCGATTATTTATTGGGCCGCAATGCCACAGGATATTGTTATGTTACCGGCTTCGGTTCAAAAAGTCCCATGCATCCGCACCATCGGCCTTCTATTGCCGATGGTATTGGAGCACCCGTTCCCGGATTATTGGTGGGCGGCCCCAATCCCGGTAAACAAGATGGTCAGGAATATCCCAATACTTTTCCTGAAACTGCTTACACCGATAACGATAAAGCCTATGCCTGCAACGAAATTGCTATCAACTGGAATGCACCGGCAGTATATTTATTCAATGGATTATCTTACTTGGCAACACTGGGGGTATGGGGAAAGTAAAGCAGCACGGTATATGAATATTTTTGCTGAATGAAAATTATATTCCATAAAATGCTTATTATTGAAAGTAAAAGGCAGTAATGCTTTGCTGCCAACCCTTTGCTATGCAAGAAAAAGTACTGCTGATTTTACCTTGTTACAACGAGGAAGTGGCCTTGCCGGGTTTATTATCCGAGCTGTCAATTACCCGTTTCCCGGAAAATTATCAGGTAGATGTGCTGGTGGTTAATGATTGTTCGAAAGATGGGACAGCACAAGTGGCTCGCCGTTTTCAGGTAACATTGGTTGATTTACCCATGAATTTGGGTATTGGCGGTGCCGTTCAAACAGGTATTCAATATGCTTACAGAAACGGCTATCATTATGCCATTCAGTTAGATGGCGATGGGCAACATCCACCCAATCAGATTCCGGTACTATTGGCTGCGCAAAAACAACATAAGGCCGATGTGGTGATTGGTTCAAGGTTTGTGGGTAACGGCGATGGATTTCAGTCGTCATTGATTCGCCGAATGGGCATTCGCTATTTTCACTGGCTCAACCGTTTGTTTACCGGTAATAGAATATTCGACTGCACTTCGGGCTTTCGGCTCCTCAACCAAAAAGCCATTGCACTGGCGGCTGCCTATTATCCCGATGAATATCCTGAACCTGAATCATTAATCTTGTTTTCTAAAGCCGGTTGTACTATTGTTGAAGTGCCGGTATTGATGCGTGAACGGCAGGGCGGAGCATCTTCCATTGGGAAAACCGCCTCTGTTTATTATAGCCTGAAAGTAACACTAAGTATGTTTTTTACCTTTATTCGTCATTCAAACTCCTAATTATGGTACGCATTCAAATCCTCACTATTGTTACCAATATTTTATTCTTAGCTTATATTGCCCGCTTAATTGTAAAAGGGAAATTAAGGGAGGAATATGCCATTGTATGGATTATCTGTACTTTATTTATCATGGTATTTTCTTTTTGGCGGAAGGGATTAGATGTGATGGCACATTTGCTGGGTGTATATGAAGCTCCTAATTTAGTGTTCACCGGTGCTATTTTTGCTATCCTGATATATCTTTTGCATTTAAGCATTGTAGCTTCTAAACTGCAAAACAATATTAAACAATTATCGCAGGAAATTGCACTCATGAAAATACAATTAGAAAACAAAAAAGTAAAATAAAAATCATACCTATAACTATAATTGCATGTACTACGATAATAACTGGGCTGCCATTATACCCATGGCCAATGAAGAGGCCGATTTTGAAGTGTTTATTCAAGAACTCACCACTGTACTCAACCGACTGCAAACCGGTACCGTTTATTTGGTGGTAGATACTGTTTCAAAAGATCGTACATTAGAACTTTGCCGTGCGTTATCGGAAAAAGATGCAAGATTTATTACGGTATTTGCTCCCGAAAACAAAAATGTGGTAGATGCTTATATCCGCGGATACAAAGAGGCTTACCAAAATGAACATGATATAATTATAGAAATGGATGCCGGTATGAGCCACGATCCTAAAGCCATCCCCATGTTTTTGCGTGTATTGAATGAGGGCAATGAATGTGCTTTCGGCAGTCGGTTTATTAATGGAGGTTCTATGGCAAAATCACCGCCATCCCGGGTATTTTTATCGCGTACCGGCACTTTCTTATCGAACCTGCTGTTAGGTACAAAAATGTATGATATGACTTCCGGTTATCAGGGGTTTCATGCTTCCATTGTTAAAAAAATCATTGAGTATCCTTTGTTATCAAAAGCACATTTTTATCAAACGGAAATCAGGTATTTATTGCGCCATTCAAAATATGCTGAAATTCCTATTCACTATCAGGCGCCTTCGCCCAGTGTTTCTAAAAAAGCCATTAAAAATTCAATTGAAGTGTTGTGGCATTATTTTGTCAATCGTTTTACAAAACGTTCTCCCAATCAATTATAAATCATGCAACAAAAAATTAGTCTGGTCATTACCTCAATATCACCCCCTAATGAAGTGCTGAAAAGCTATGCTGTATTATGTAAACAACATAATGTAGGTTATATTGTAATTGGTGATACTAAATCGCCCAACGATTTCTTTATTGAAGGCTGTCAATTTCTATCTATTGAACAGCAAACTAAGGTAGATGAGGCTTTTGCAGCTTTATTACCCGTTAAACATTATGCCCGTAAAAATATGGGTTATTTATTGGCAATGCAGCAAGGTAGTACCGTTATCATTGAAACTGATGATGATAATTTTGGAACTGAAAATTTTTTCAATTTTTATCCGCTGCAAACCATACAGCCCGTTTATGAGGCTATGGGTACTTGGGTGAATGTATACCAATATTTTACCGATAAAAAAATATGGCCTAGGGGGCTGCCATTAAATCGTATTTTAGATACACCTGCCAACTTACGGCAAACCATTGCAAAAAACATTGCTGCACCCATTCAACAGGGTTTGGCTAACGATAATCCCGATGTAGATGCGGTATACCGATTGGTTAGTGATGTGCGCATTACTTTTGATGCCAATAAACAAATTGCTTTGGGTAAACTTACCTGGTGCCCTTTTAACAGTCAAAATACCGTTTGGTATGCACCTGCATTTCCTTTACTGTACCTGCCTTCCTATTGTAGTTTTAGAATGACAGATATTTGGCGTAGCTTAATTGCCCAAAGAATTGCTTGGGAAAATAACTGGCATATTTTATTTTATTCCCCTACAGTATGGCAAGAGCGTAATGAACATAATTTAATGAAAGATTTTGAAGATGAAATACCCGGCTATTTGCATAATGAAACAATAAAACAAATATTATCAGGTTTAAAGTTAAAAGGTGGGGCTTCACATGTAGGCGATAATCTTAAAAAATGTTACGATGCACTTATTCAAGCAGCATTAATTGGCGAAGCTGAAATGCCTTTGTTAGAATTATGGTTACAGGCAATTAATAAATTTATTCCACAATGATGTCTTCAATAAAAAAACTACTTACTAATTATTTACCTATGCTTACCATAGGGTGGTGTATTTTTATGCTGCTGTCTTTAAAAACAGGCTGGTTAAATCGTTTCTTTTTCGATTCCGCTAATTTACAGATTCAGGGTATTGACTTTTTTGCACTACCTAAAACCTTTCTCAATTTAAAACAAGGAATTAGTATGTTTAATACCTGGGGAGGTGAACCTTATGGACCTTATGCAACTTGGTATTTAGGTCATCCGGCATTTGGTTTATTTATTTGTAGTTGGTTTGCCTTTTTTGCACCATGGACTAGTTATTGGTTATTCGTTCTTTTTTCGTTGGGTATAATGGTAATGGTAGCCTGGTTATTGGCCAAGCAAGCACAAACACTTTTTACAAAACGACTTACCTGGTTTTTAATGTTATTTGGATTTCCTTTATTCTGGATGTTTTATGTTGGAAATATGCATGCTCCAACGGTATTGGCGCTAACCTGTATTTTCATTGCTTTTGTTCACTTATCGGAAAATAATGTAACCGAACAGCATTTTAAAATAGCGCAACGGTTTTTAATGGCCGGCCTACTCATTTCTTTTTTTACAAAACCCATTGTTTTTTTAATGCTGCCACTCCTTTTACTGTTAAAAGACACCCGAAAAACCACTTTCATTAGTTTATTGATCTATGGCTTTGTTTCTCTTTTATTTCTTATTATTCCTATTTTAAATCCTGAAGGAATTGGGTTAAAAAATATATGGAAACTACTGAACGATGTTGATTTCATAAAAAATAACATGAATATTTATAAAAATAATTTTGTGTTAAATGCTTATATGAAAGACAACAGTATTCACTGGCTGAATTTAATTGCTCAAAGTGATTATAGGTTAATGCATGTTGATGTGTTTTCCTTTCCGGTTTTTATAGATACTTTGTTAGGCTACCCTTTATCTGCGGCTTGGTATAAATTACCCATTTACATTACACTTGTTTTTTCTTTTATAGTGCCTTTCATTAACAATAGGGCAATTAAATTTCAAAGTGCACTATTACTGTTAATGAGTATTTCATTAACCTTTTTTCTTAGTTATAATACCGTTTGGGAGTATCAGTATACTTCTGTATTACCTATATTGGCGCTATTACCGCAATTGTATCAAAAAAATGTTTTTTATAAAAAGTGGATTCCTTTTTTATTTGTTACTGCATTGCTGGTTTCATTTCCTAACTCCTATTTTTTATGGCATGAGAAAAATATTTCCTCTTTTTTTTTATTCCTCATTCGTTTCAATAGAGTAGTTCCGGTTTTAATTTTATTTATTGCTATGTTGTTTATTATCGTTAAAAATAGCTTTTCTGCCAACAAAGTAAAGTAAATACGATTTTTTTTACAAGTAGTTGTTTATATGCTGCTTAAATGCATAATAAATGGATGCGTTTAAATGAATTGTTGTGTAAACATACTTAACCTAACTTGTACCCAATAGGTAAATCAATAATAAGCATTGCCATGAGGCCCCAACTTCATGCAGCGGTAAATAACAGATGGTGTATCTGCAATTTTCTAAACATGTTACATTATTGTTCTTCGGTATAGTGGTTATAAACACATGCGTAACCGTATTTCAAAAGCCAATAGATTCAGCTTAAATGTAGGGGCTTTAAGTAGTGAGTATGGTATTGTTCTTGCACAAATAGCAGCCCGATAAGGTATTGAAAAAGGTGAGGAAAAAAAGTAAAATATATAATCAATATAAATAATAGATGATTACCCATAGCTTTTGAAATAAAATGAAATAATTGATTCATTCAATTATTTTCATATACACTATAATACTAAGAATATGCTGAAAGATGCATGCAGTATTAAAGTTTTTTATTGTATTTTATTATTGTGGTGTATTATCTTTTTTTTCCTGCTCTGCCCAAATAATGTTGTTTTTTGCCAGTTGATTATTGGGCTCTATTGCTAATACTTTATTAAACATTTTTATTGCCTCATCATATTCTTTGTTTAGTACCATTGAGGTACCTATATTATTGTAAAAAACGGCTTCACTATCTTTATATTTTTGTAAACCCTTTTGCCAAATTTGTATGCTTTTTGCATAATTGCCTGTTTGCATATATAATAAACCTAATTGAATAAAATATGCCTTATCTTGTTTATCTGGTGTAAGCTTTTCTAATGCTTCAATGGTTGTTAATGCTTTATTTTTCTCATCCAAACCCCATCTCAAATTATTTTTTGCCAGCTGAAACCCAGTATCTAACCGTATGGCTTTGGTGCAGGCATCAATACCGGTTTGATAATTTTTAAGCAAAATATTTGCTACTCCTAAATTATTATAGGCCGATGCATTATTGGGTTCTTTTTTAATTAAATTTTGTAAGGGTTTTATGGCCTTTCCGGGCATACCATTGTTAATGTATGCTACCGATAGGGCAATAATATTAGCCGATGTAGGATTACTGGTGGCCAATTGTTCTAATGCAGCAATATTGGTTTGTTCCTTTTCTACAGAAAGCGTTTTTTTAGGTTTGGGTGCACTGGAAAAAAGAATCACCAACGGAATACTTAAAACAATTACAATACTTGCAGTAATTAATATTTTTTTTACCAAAGGGTTTAATGCGGGTTCTTGTGGTGTTGCATCTAACAAATTATTTTCTTTCATAAATCTACAATTTAAATAGATATATATTTAATTATTTATTCGCATTGTTTTTGCTGCCTTCTGTAGCTATGGCTAAATTATTCATAGCAATTTGAAATCCTGGTTTTAAAGCAATAGCTTTTTGTAAAGGGGCTATGGCTTTATCATATTGTTTTAAAGCAATATAGGCTGAACCAATATTATTATAAGCCTCGGCATAATTCGGCAATATTTTTAATGCTTTTTGGGCAGCTCGTATGCAGCCCTCATAATCTCCTTTCTGATAAAATTGTAAACTTAAATCTATGTATGCTGCTGCATTGGGGTGTGCATCAATGTTTTGTTCTTGAAGGGTGAGTGCATCTTTACCTGTTTTGGCCATTTCAATATATTGTAAAACAGTGGCATTATTGGGTAACCATTGTAAGGTAAGTGTAGCTAAATTGAGCAACTTCTGCCATTCATGTGTGTAGCTGTATGCCTGCAATAATAACATTCGGGCGTCTATGTATGCCGGCGATAATTCTATGGCTTTTTGTAAATAAGGAATGGCTGCTGTATCTTGTTGGTGATTCATTAAATAACGCCCATAAAAAAAACAACTCTCCGGGTATTCCGGTCCTAATGCCAATGCTCTTTTAAAATAGGCACTAGCAGCTGTTGTATCACCTTTTATGTCATTTATAATCGCCATATTAATTTGTAGTGCATGGTAATTAGGTAATAATTGTAGTGCCTGCACAAAATATTTTTCTGCTGTTGCATAATCGCCTTTATTCATTTGGGTTAATCCATAGTTCATTAAGCCCCGCCCATTGGCCGGACTATTTTCGGTTACATTTTTCCACAAACTTTCTTCTGTATGCCAAACCGCATTGCGCTGAATAGTGCCATATGCGTAAAACGATAAACACAGTAATGCAGTAATGCTAATATAGGTGGTGTAGGGCAAGGCTTTTCTATGCATAAATTGCTTAATAGGTTCTAATAATACACCTATGGTCCATACCACACTTATCATTAATCCAATATATGGAAAGAAAATACGGTGGTAATTCAATACTTCTGCCAGTGGAAAAATGCTGGAAGTAGGAATGAGTGCCAGAAAAAACCACAATATACCAAAACTAACAGGGCGCCATTTTTGGTAGAATGATGAAACAATGGCTATACTCAACAGGGCCAATACAAACAGTAATCCTACTATAAACCGAATATCGGTAATGCCCGGTAATAAACCCCAATCTGTATCGGCACTTAAGTGTATGGGAACAAAAAATATTCCAAAATAATGGGCAATAATATAGGGTTGGGTGAGTAAGTATTGTAGGGGCGAGTTACCACCGGGTACCCAGGTAGCGGGGGTCATTTTATCAACCCAAATATACATCAGTATACATACTATAAAAATGGGGGTTACGCTTCGCAACAATTGCCATGCTTGGCTACGGTATTTGGATTGAAATATTTGTACAATGCTAAAATGACATTCAAAGTAAAGCAAGTACACTAAAAAAATAGGAGCAAACATTACTGCCGTAGGCTTGGCTAAGGCACCTACAATAATAGGTAATAAGTACAAGTATTTTTTTCTGTATTGTGGAAAATATTGATATACCACAAAGGCCAATACCACTAGCATGGTCGATTGTAAATCGCTTCGGGCAATAATATAATTAATGGTTTCTGCGTTGGCCGGATGTAACATATACCAGGCTACCCCAAAAGCAGCCAGCCAAGTGTTGCGTACAGTATTGGGTTGAACCAGGTTAAATAATTGAATAAAAAAATAGAATAGCAATACCCCCTGAAATAAAAAAACAATAAAATCATCTAACTGAAACCAAAATGGATGGTAACCGCCGGCTAACCAATAGTCAATTGCCAAAGTTAAACTTACAATGGGTCTGTACGATTGGTTTTGAGGTAGTGTACTAAAAGTAGTACCATCAATAAAAAATGAAGGAATATACTTTAGGCTTCTTATATACACATTATTTACAATGGTATGTTCGTCATCAAAATGAAAAGTATTATAAAAATGGTTCCAATAAACCAGTGTAGTTACCAATAAAACAGCTAATAATATAGGGAATGCAGCTTTTTTTTTCATAATTGTTGGAATCAGGGTTGCTGTTGTGTGTGGTGTTAAAATGTAAATATATTCGATGCTTGCATTTGTTAATGCGGCAAATTTCAAAAATGTTGGTTTTTTTCAAAAAAATTGAGCAAAATTTATTTTTCAATATAGTTAATGGGGTAGCATAGCCCCGGCTACTTCATGGGTACAATAACATTTAACTATACTTCTTTATATTGTCCATATTTTTTAAAAACAGTACGCCTGTTTTAATTACAGCGCAAAATATTTTGGTTTTTGTGGAAAAAAAAGTGCGATATTATTTGGATTTTCATTAAAATTTAATTAGATTTAAACAAATTAAATATACTAATCAATTTTAATAGAATTGTTGTTGATACACTTACTTGGTTGTATAGTGATGGGGTAATGATAGGTACCTTCTTCGAGACAAATTCGAGGCATGTTCGACCTTTGTTCGAACAAATTCCCATTCTGCTTGCTTTTCATTGAGCTTGTGTCGAACATGGGTCGAACAAATTTCAAAAAAAAGCCAAAAAAGTGAAGAAAATTAGGCGTTTCACCGATGTTTCACGGATATTTTTTATAAAGCACCTACCTTTTAATGGGCTTAAAATAATTTAAGGTTAATGGTTTATTCGGGGGTGCTACCATAAACTTAAATAGGTTGCTATACACCTGCAAATGAATGTAACAATTAAAATAAAATAAACTTAGTGTAGTTATTACATAAATTTGGTACTTTAAAAACTTTTATTAATTTTGTAGTCAAATTACTACAAGCATGTATAGAAATCTACGCAACTTTATCATTATTATCGCAGCAGTTTTCGCTGTAAATAATACAGTATCTGCGCAATCTATTCAACGGCAGGTAGTTGCCACAGCAGGCGGATACACCAACCAAGGTAGTGTGGCCATTTCTTTTACAGTAGGAGAGCCTGTAGCCGATTTATTTCCGAATGTATTCCAAGGGAAAGCTATTACAGCAGGTTTTCAACAACCGGATCCTGAAATTCAAGAGAATATATATCGCGATTCTAGTAACTATTTTGTATTGTTTCCTAACCCAACCATTGATGGAAAAACAAAATTAGGATTTAGAGATGTACCCAATGGAACTTATACCATTGATATTATTGATGCTTTAGGACGCGTATTGCAAACCACAACAGTAGAATATTTCAACCATAATTTCTTGTATGTTGATTTGGATGTAACTAATTTAGCAAGGGCAGTTTATTTCATTAGAATTAGAAGTGACAAGAATTTCCGTGGCGAATTGAAATTAATGCGACTATAATTTTATCCCATATGGGTGAAATTTTTGGGTCATAAAATTTAATTCCTATTGTCGCGTTTAACATTTTATTTAGAAATATGGTTATTTTTGTATAATCAATCTTTTTATTGAAATTGAACGTATCATAGAGAAATAAACCTAAACCTTGAAGATGTGAAAAGACTTTTACTAACCTTCTGCTTACTGATTGGTATTGTAGCTGTATCCTATGCTCAACCACAATCATTTAAATATCAGGCTGTAGCCAGAGGTTTAAATGGGGCATTATTGAGTAATCAGCAAATTAATGTACGCATATCTATTTTGCTGGGTACCAGTCCCAATCGTACCTTAGAATATCAGGAGGTACAAACAATTACCACCAATCAATATGGTTTATTTTATTTAGATATTGGTAAAGGAACACCTACTACTAATGCTAAATTTACTGATATTGACTGGGCTAGTCCTTTACAGCAATACATTCAAACCGAAATAGACTTAGGACAGGGCTATATAAACATGGGCGCCTCCGAAATGTTAAGCGTTCCTTATGCTCTATACGCACTTAATTCCCCTAAAGGTCCAACAGGTGCTACCGGCCTAACGGGTGCCACAGGGACAACAGGAACACCCGGTACTAATATACTAACTGGCTCTGGTGCCCCCTCTAATTCATTAGGATTTAATGGTGATAGTTATATTGATGTTACAAACGGAAATGTTTACACTAAAAATGCAGGTACTTGGGTTAATAGTGGTTCCTCTTTAAAAGGAGTAACCGGTGCTACCGGACCCACGGGCCAAACCGGTTCTTCTGCTTTAAGCGGTTCCGGCGTGCCGAACAATGGTTTGGGGAACAATGGCGATACTTATATTGACAATTCAACGGGTATTATATACACCAAATCAGGTGGGGTATGGACGAGTACGGGAAATAGTTTAATGGGGGTAACCGGCGCTACTGGAGCAGCCGGTTCTTCTGCTTTAAGCGGTTCCGGCGTGCCGAACAATGGTTTGGGGAACAATGGCGATACCTATATTGAAAATAATACCGGAATCATTTATGCTAAATCAGGCGGTGTATGGATAAGTTCCGGTAAATCTTTAATGGGCGCCACTGGGGTTACAGGCTCCACCGGTGCTATTGGTGCTACCGGCCCACAAGGCTTACAGGGATTACAAGGTATAACAGGTGTAACCGGTGCAACCGGAGCCAATGGTGCTTCTGTAATTAGCGGAAGTGGAAATCCTTCCAATAGTATAGGTAATAATGGCGATACTTATATTGACATTACGAATGGACAAATTTATCAAAAATCGGGTGGGGTATGGACAAATAGCGGTGTGTCTTTTATGGGAGTAACCGGCGCCACTGGTGCTAATGGAACCAATGGTGTGGATGGTGCTACAGGAAATACAGGAGCTACAGGAGCGACCGGAGCAGTAGGCGCTACAGGAAATACAGGTGCTACAGGAGCGACCGGAGCCGCTGGTGCGACCGGTGCAACAGGTAATACAGGCGCTACCGGAACAAATGGAGCGACCGGTGCCACAGGAGCTACTGGTGCCGCAGGAATCAATGGAACAAACGGAGCGACCGGTGCAACAGGAAATACAGGAGCCACAGGTAATACAGGAGCAACCGGTGCCATAGGTAATACAGGTGCTACAGGTGCAACAGGAACTACAGGTGCAACCGGTGCAACAGGTAATACAGGAGCTACAG
>NZ_LUHG01000061.1 GCF_001623405.1 Hydrotalea flava | reverse complement strand
CATTTGAATATGCCGATGGTTTTAAAGGCTTGCATAAACTACAATGTAACGGTGCACACTTTGTGCAAAGTTACCAAACCATGCAACAGGCGTTTGATTATGCCAGAACCGAACGTAAACCGGTGCTGGTGCATGCCACCGTACCTTTATTAGGGCACCACACCAGTGGAGTAAGAAGAGAGTTTTACCGAAGCAAAGAAAACCTGCAACAACACAACGAAAATGATCCTATGCCGCATCTGAGACAAACTTTACTGGAAGCGGGCATTACCGAAACAAATATTCTGGAAATAGAAACTACTGCCCGGCAAATAGCACATGGGGCATTTGAAAAAGCAGTAGCTGCACCCGAACCCAATCCGGCAACAGTAACCGATCATGTATTTGCACCCACTACCATTACCGAAGAAAAAGGCGAAAGATGCCCTAAAGCCGCAGAAAAAGTGTTAATGGTAGATGCGGCCTTACATGCCATTGAAGAAATTTTAGCCGCCCACCCCGAAGCCTTATTGTACGGCCAGGATGTAGGCAGGCGCTTAGGGGGGGTGTTTAGAGAAGCAGCCACTTTAGCCGATAAATTTGGCGATAACCGGGTATTTAATACTGCCATTCAGGAGGCCTATATTGTGGGTTCTACTGCCGGCATGTCGGCTGCCGGTTTAAAACCCATTGTTGAGGTACAGTTTGCCGATTATATTTACCCCGGTTTTAACCAGTTGGTTACCGAAATAGCCAAATCATGCTACCTCAGTAATGGCAAATTCCCCGTACAAATGGTATTGCGCATACCCACCGGTGCTTATGGTGGCGGTGGTCCTTACCACAGTGGTAGTATTGAAAGTACGCTTTTATCTATTAAAGGTATAAAAGTAGTATATCCCTCTAATGCGGCCGATATGAAGGGGTTAATGAAGGCTGCTTTTTACGATCCTAATCCAGTGGTTATGTTAGAGCATAAGGGTTTGTACTGGGGCAAAGTACCTGGTACCGAAGGGGCCAAAATGCCGGAACCGGCGGCCGATTATGTATTACCATTGGGTAAAGCAGCAAGGGTAATGGAGGCAGCACCACAACATATAAAGCAGGGTACATCTATCTGTGTGGTTACTTATGGCATGGGGGTATATTGGGCAAAGCAGGCGGCTCAGGCTTTTCCGGGGCAGGTAGAAATGATTGACCTGCGTACTTTGTTTCCGTTGGATGAGGCAACGATTGATGAAACGGTTATCCGCCATGGAAAAGTGTTGGTGCTTACCGAAGAGCAGCAAAACAATGCCTTTGCTGAAGCATTGGCTTATAGAATAACACATAGTTGTTATCAGTTTTTAGATGCTCCGGTAGAGGTGTTAGGCGCTTTAAATACACCTGCAGTACCTATTCATCTGGCATTAGAGGCCGCCATGTTGCCCTCGGTGGCCGGTATTGAAAAACGAATAGCGAAACTTTTAGCGTACTAAACTTTGCCAAACCATACGATATACTATATTTGCAGCCCGAAATGGCGAGGTAGCTCAGTTGGTTAGAGCGCAGGATTCATAACCCTGAGGTGATGGGTTCAATTCCCATCCTCGCTACTGTTACAAAAAAAGAGGCTAGTGTTACTACATAGCCTCTTTTTTGTTACGTTTATTGATTTTTGTAGTAAATATTTGTTTAAAATACTTCTATTTCAGTACTTGTTGTACTGCTATTTTTTTAGTACCCTCATAAATGGAAACCAGATACATACCGGCCGCCCAATGTGCAGTGGTAATAACCGGGTTAAGTTGATTGGGATGTAGGGAAAGTATACGCCTGCCCTCTAAATTAGTAATAATAATAAAGGTGTTAGATAAGTGAATACTATCGGGCAATTGAATGGTAAGTGAAGTTCTAACAGGATTCGGAAACACCCGTACATTTTTGTGAATAGTAATAGGGTTTTCTACGAGCGCATGGCTATTAACCGGGCCGGTACTTAAATAACCCTTACCGCCGCCACCACTGCCGCAGCTGGAAGCAATAGGCCCAATGGTAAAAGAGGAAGTGGCACTGGCTGCCGATACCCCGCAATTGTTGGTGGCTTGTACGCTTAAATAATCATAATAGGTAAAACCAACATTATTTTGCCCCAATGGTTTTAACAAAAAATAGTTACCGGATGTACCGGGATTATTTTGCACCACCTGACCATAATTAAAATTCCAAATAAACCCCGTGGTATTAGCCGGAACATCGCAATAGGCTTCTACAAATGTGCCGCAGGTATTATCATAATTTAAATTGGTAATAGTGGGTGGGTTAGGTGTTCCAATATAAATGGTTTGTGAAATAGAAGGGTAATTTTGTGCACATACATTATTAACAGCAGCCTGCAGAATAACATCTCCATTGCCGGTTTGACTAAGTGTAGCTGTATTGCCATTAGTAGAAAGGTTGGCAATACCATAAGGAGAAACAGACCAGCTCACCGTTGCATTACAGGGTAAATTATTGATAAAATAATGATTGCTTCCGCTACAAAAACTGGTAACCCCATTAATAGATAAATTGGGTTGTGTGATGGAAACATTGACTGAATTGGTAGTATAATTTGTGCCGTTGAATGAAACTGTGGCATTTATACTACTCAATACACTGCCACAAACCGGTGTAAGTGAGAGGGTGTTGGAAGAAGAGGTAATGTTAGATGGGGCAGCGGTACCATTGTATAACCAGCCATTGTTACCCGTGCCAACATTAAATTGGTAACTTAGGGAAGCCCCTTGTGGAACACCGGTTCCTGTAATAGTAAAGGTAATGGGTTGCGCATTGCCGCAAGGAATGGAAGTGTTGGAAGCAGTTAATTTGAAAGCAGTAGGAGGTGTTTCAGTAATGGTTACACTTTTGATGAAGACCTGATTTGGTGAACTACCCCCCCATATGCTAAAATAAATAAATATTTTGGTGTTTTAGTAGCAGTTGCAGTATAGGTACCTGGTGAATTATAGACCTGGAATGTATCATTAGTTTGGAAGGAATATAAAACAGGATAGCCCAATAAAAATCCCCAATTGGTTTGCGGTACTGCATTACAGGCTGTGGGATTGGAATTAGTAACATTAGGGTCTGGTATTTGATCAGAAAGTGTTGTAAAAACAGTAGGATAGTTATTGTTATTACCCCCATCTATTCCCTTTACATTCATGGAAAATTGATATAAATAACCGGCTTTAAAAGGAAAATGAATGGCATAGGCTGTTCCTAAATTAGTACCGGAATTTGTACTATATTGTGTGCCTAATACCAACTCATTACCATCATAGTTAACACCACCGGATAATGGTAAATGTTTGTATCCATTGATAGATGCCGGTGTAGCAATTGCAAATACATTGCAACTTGATGTATTTAGGTTAGCTGTGTTTACAGTATAATCAATTTTATAATTACTTTGTGCATATAGCTTTGTTGTCTTGTAGGAAAATATTAAAACAACTATCATTAGCATCATTAGGTATTTCATAATATTATTTTTTTAATTGAATAAATAGACGTTGATTCCAATTGTTAAGTGTAATCCATTATTTTGAGCACTATTAAATAAATAAGATATAGTACTCTCTATTCCTATAGCACTATTTATAAAAAAAGTTGGTCCTATAGCAAGACTTATATAACTGTGTTTGCCACTATTTACGATGTTATAAACACCATCAGATCCATAATATCCATAATAATACCCCAATTCCGAGACCAGATTTAAAGGTTGTTCTTTATTTAATAAAAAGTATCTGGCAAATGCTCCAAATAATAAGCTATGATCATTAAGCCCACGTCCACCAAATCTATTTATTTGGTAAGAATATATGGCTTGTACTCCTGTAGATAATTTGTCTGCAACAAAATAGCCAATTCTTGGGTTTGTGTAAATTGTGGTATTTGATGTATTATTATCATTTTGTATTTTACTGAAACTCCCACTACCACCCACCAACCAGGTGCCTTGTTCTAATTGGGCATGTGCGGTTAGGGTGCAACAGAGTAGGAGTAAAAAACTAAGGTAAACTTTCATAAAAAAGATGTTTTGGTGAATAAATGAAATGGTACAAAAGGTAATGAACAGCAGGCAGGGGGGCTGCGGGGTATAGCAGGTATATTGGTATAAATGCAAAACATAACAGTAAAATGTTATGCCTCGAAAATATACTAAAAATTTTATTAAAAAAACGTATTTCTACGTAGTGAAATCACCTATTTTAATCATTCATTCATTTTATTGCTATCGGTTGGAGAAGCCCACCACCGTCATTTTCTTAATGGCAACCGAATGAGGCCGAGCGGTGTCCATGCGCGGGTGGCAGTTGCTGTTTCATCCCTCTTTCATGCTTACTGGCTGTGATTTATTCCGGTTGGTGGGGACACCCACCGGTAGGGGAAAAACAAAACCCTAAAATCCTTTATGGATAACTTAACTTCAACAATTGAACTAAAAAAGGCCACCTCCTTTTTACTTTTTAGACAGCCTTTTTTGTTAAGTTTATTAGTTTTTGTAGTAAATATTTGTTTAATATACTCCTATTTCAGTACTTGTTGTACTGCTATTTTTTTAGTACCCTCATAAATGGAAACCAGATACATACCGGCCGCCCAATTGGCAGTGGTAATAACCGGGTTAAGTTGATTGGGATGTAGAGCAAGTATACGCCTGCCCTCTAAATTAGTAATAATAATAAAGGTGTTAGATAGCTGTAATGTATAAAACCGAACGGTTAAATTTGTAGGATATACTAAAAGTATATACTTTTGCTGAAAAGAAGATGATGAAAACTCTTTCACTCAAACTTGACGACAGTGTTTTTGAAGAAACCGAAAAAGTTGTTGCTGAGTTAAATATTGCGAGAAACCGCTATATAAATGAAGCACTTAACCTTTACAATCAATTCAACAAAAGACAAGCCTTAAAAAAGAAACTTGCCAAGGAAAGTAAACTTGTAGCTCAAAGTTCATTAGAAATTTTAGACGAATTCGAAAAATTAGCTGATGAAATATAAGCAGTATGACATTTGGCTTGCAGACCTGAACCCAACCCTTGGGACAGAACCTGGCAAAACAAGACCCGTAGTAATAGTTCAGACAGATCTTCTTAATGACACACATTTATCCACTATTGTATGCCCAATAACAACGAATGTTAAGCCAGAAGCAAAAATTTTAAGAGTTCACCTCAAAAAATCACAACTGCCAAAGTTGAGTGATGTTTTGATTGACCAACCAAGAGCCATAGACAATAAGCGCTTTATAAAAAGAATGGGCAAGCTGACGAATGAACAGGTAATTCAACTCAAAGAAAATTTGAAAATTATTTTAGATTTATAACAAAGCACCACAATTAACATTGCATTGGCAATGTGGCGAGGCAAAGAATATATTCTCAGCGTTTTGTTCACTGTTCAACTTCGGTATTGGCTAATATTTTCATGTTTCAATGCTAAAGAACGAATAATGCAAGATAACAGAATAAACAATAAGCTTTTGTATCCTTAATCTGCAAATGCAGTGGGCAGAAGGAACACGGAAAACAGCTATATCGTCAATGTGGAACCGCTAAGTAAATAGTATCGGGCAATTGAATGGTAAGTGTGTTTTTAACAGGATTTGTAAATAGCCACACCTATTTGTTAACGAGCATGTTGTTGTCATCCGGTGGGATTGTTATTAGTAGTATTAGGGTCTGGTATTTGATCAGAAAGTGTTGTAAAAACAGTAGGATAGTTATTGTTATTACCCCCATCTATTCCCTTTACATTCATTGAAAATTGATATAAATAACCGGCTTTAAAAGGAAAATGAATGGCATAGGCTGTTCCTAAATTAGTACCGGAATTTGTACTATATTGTGTGCCTAATACCAACTCATTACCATCATAGTTAACACCACCGCTAATCGGATAATGGTAAAAACCTCCAATTTTAGGTGGAGTTGAATTATTTAATGCATTACAAACGCCGGTACTTAAACCACTAACGCTTTGGTATTTAATATTATATGTACCTGTTTGTGCTTTTGCTTTAGATAAAATAAAGCATATAGAAATTGTTAGAAATAAAAATTTTATTTGTTTCATATATTTTAATTTAATTATTTTAATAAATAAACATTAATTCCCAAATTAAATTTGAAACCATGGTTTTGAGAACCATTGTATAAGTAAGAAATTGTACTTTCTATACCAATGGCACTATTAACAAATAATACTGGACCGGCTGCTACCGAAGCATATCCATGTTTTCCACTATTCATGATAGTATAATATCCATCAATGCCCGTATATCCATAGTTGTAACTTAATTCTGTTAGTACATTCAATAAATGTTCATTTTTTAACAAATAGTATCTGGTAAAAACTCCAAAGAATAAACTATGGCTATATATCCCTCCTCCATTATAACTATAATCATTTGATTGATAAGAATACATTGCATGTATTCCTGTTGTAAGTCTGTCCGCTAAAAAATAGCCAATTCTTGGGTTGGCATGGATAGTAGTGAAAATTGTATTATTATCATTTTGTATTTTACTGAAACTCCCACTACCACCCACCAACCAGGTGCCTTGTTCTAATTGGGCATGTGCGGTTAGGGTGCAACAGAGTAGGAGTAAAAAACTAAGGTAAACTTTCATAAAAAAGATGTTTTGGTGAATAAATGAAATGGTACAAAAGGTAATGAACAGCAGGCAGGGGGGGCTGCGGGGTATAGCAGGTATATTGGTATAAATGCAAAACATAACAGTAAAATGTTATGCCATAAAAATATACGGAAAAATTCAATTTAAATAACGTATTTCTACGTAGTGCAATCACTAATGTTTTGAATGTGTTATCTCTGCTTTTGTTAACAACTGTGCTCGTACAATCTGCTTAGTTTCCGCTTCTAATTTTAGTTTAACATCTGAACAAGGCAGGGTGTTTTTCTGCCATTATTGCAGTTTTGCATCGAAAAATAGGTTTTTTTGGGGTAATTGATTCGAGACATGTTCGAGACAGATTCGACTCAACAGCGTTGAAAACCGAAGTTGTATAGAATATGCCTGAATGTCATCTGACATGGGGTATTGCCCTGTTATTTCTTACATTTTACCCGGTTTTTAAAGCCGATACAAAAATGAATCAGGCTGTTTAGGGTAAATGATGCGTATGGCTTGTATTGGCGGGTTCAGGGTTTGGGTGGTAGTGGAAATTGCAATAAGCAATTGCCCTGTTGTAAAAGTTTTTCATCTATAAATACAATCAAAACAAATAAAGTATTGTGGGGGTGTTTTTCCGGGGTTGGTAATTTTAAAGCATTATAATTTTAAATGTGTATGATCGATAAATAAGTGGGATGAATGGCTGAGTATGTTTATTTGCAACGTGTTTAAAAATGCTTGTTTTTTTTATGTTAGGTTAATGTATACGAATGCCTTGTTGCCCAATTGCGATAAAAGGGGTTTAGTTACCACTCCTTTTTAGAAATGGTATTATTAAAAATGGAGGTTTAACACTATAGCCCTTGATACCACTGTTTTCATATTGCAGGATGTATAGTAACCTGAATGCGAGGCATGCTCATTGTGCATCAAAAGGCTTATCGATAATAACCCATCAACGCACAATGTTATGTAATAGGTGCCGTATATAAACATGTAATTTATTTTTATTTTGTATATTATTGTGCATATAATTTATTACCTTCCAACCAAACGATGGCGGTATGGAAAAATTTATTCTGGCTTTTGATGCAGGTACTACCAGCAGCAGGGCCATTATTTTTAATAAAAAGGGCAATATTGTTGCGGTAGCTCAAAAAGAATTTACACAGTATTTTCCCCAACCCGGTTGGGTGGAACATGATGCCAATGAAATTTGGAGCACACAAATGAGTGTGGCCGCCGAAGCTCTAATTAAAGCTAAAATTACCATGCCGCAAATTGCAGCCATTGGTATTACCAACCAACGCGAAACCACCGTGGTATGGGATAAACGTACCGGTGAGCCGGTGTACCATGCCATTGTATGGCAAGACCGCCGCACAGCCACCTACTGCGATGCTTTGCGCAAACAGGGCTTAGCCGATACCATTCAACGAAAAACAGGATTAGTGATGGATGCTTATTTTTCGGCCACCAAGCTAAAATGGATATTAGATGAGGTACCCGGCGCCAGAGCGAATGCAGAAAATGGCCATTTGTGTTTTGGCACCATTGATGCCTGGTTGTTGTGGAAGCTAACCAACGGTAAGGTATTTGCTACCGATGTAAGCAATGCATCACGTACCATGTTGTTCAATATTCATACCCTGCAATGGGATGATGATTTATTGCAACTCATGAATATACCCCCACAAATACTGCCACAAGTAAAAAGCAGCAGTGAAGTATATGGGGTAACACATGCCATTTTAACCCATGCAGCCACACCCGTTGCAGCAATTGCCGGTGATCAGCAGGCGGCCTTATTCGGGCAAATGTGTACCGAACCGGGTATGGTAAAAAACACTTATGGCACCGGCTGTTTTATGCTCATGCAAACCGGCGAAAAAATTGTACTCTCGCAACACAACCTGTTAACCACCATTGCCTGGCAAATTAATGGTAAAACAGCATATGCTTTGGAAGGAAGCGTATTTATGGCCGGCGCTACCGTACAATGGTTGCGTGATGGGTTGGGCCTGATTAGGCATACTGCCGATATTGAAGCATTGGCTGTACAGGTAAAAAACACAGAGGGCGTATATATAGTGCCTGCTTTTGCAGGACTGGGTGCACCGTATTGGAATCAGGAAGCCAGGGGCATGTTAACCGGTTTAACAAGAGGTACCAACCCTGCACATATTGCCCGTGCCGTAATTGAAAGTATTGCCTACCAAACAGTAGATGTGTTAAAAGCAATGGAGGCCGATAGTGGTATTGCCATTCATGAGCTAAGGGTAGATGGCGGCGCTACTGCCAATCAGTTACTCATGCAATTTCAAAGCAATGTGTTAGGATGCAAAGTAGTAAAGCCGGCCATTACTGAAACCACTGCTTTAGGTGCAGCTTATTTGGCCGGACTGGCTGTTGGCTTTTACAGCAGCAGAGCAGAAATAGCAGCATTATGGCAAATGGATAGAACATTTGAACCGCAGGCAACTGCCGCTGAAACCAACCATTTGTTAGAGGGCTGGCACAGAGCTGTAAGGGCTACCATTCATTGGGCCAATAATACGCAATAGCAAAAATTTTTTTAAATATTAAGCGATGGGATGTTATGAAAAGAGAAAAAATGATCCAAAATATCCGTGCTACGCCCCATTGGGATGTGGTAATTATTGGTGGGGGCGCTACCGGCTTAGGTACGGCTGTGGATGCCGCAACCAGAGGCTACAGTACTTTGCTGGTTGAACAATTTGATTTTGCAAAAGGCACTTCCAGCCGCTCTACCAAATTGGTACATGGTGGGGTACGTTATTTGGCACAAGGTAATTTAAGTTTGGTAATGCACGCTTTAAAAGAAAGAGGGCGCTTATTACGCAATGCGCCACATTTGGCACACACCCAGCAATTTATTGTACCGGTATATTCATTTTGGAAAAAATGGCTCTATTTTTTAGGCCTTACATTTTACGATTTTTTATCGATTGGCTGGGGAATTGGCAGAACCCGCTTATTGTCTAAAAAGAAAACCATTGCAGCATTGCCACTTATTAAAACCGGTAATTTAAAAGGAGGGATTCAATACACGGATGGGCAGTTTGATGACAGCAGGTTGTGTATAGATTTGGCAGCAACGGCACACCGTTATGGTGCCACTGTTTTAAATTATGCTGCTGCTGCTTCATTTACAAAAAACGAAAGCGGCCAATTAACAGGAGTCGTAATTCAGGATCATATCAACGGCGAAAAATATACCGTAACTGCCAATGCCATTATTAATGCCACGGGTGTATTTGCCCATTCAGTAATGGAAATAGATGACCCGGAAATGCCCGATTCCATTGCTCCTTCACAGGGTGTACATTTGGTCATTGATATGGAAAAATTTCAATCAACGCAGGCACTGATGGTGCCTAAAACCACCGATGGGCGGGTATTATTTGCCGTTCCCTGGCACCACAAAGTTATAGTGGGTACTACCGATACACCGGTTGAACAAATTAGTACAGAACCCAAACCATTAGAAGAAGAAATTCAGTTTATTATTGACAATTATAATATTTATGCCAGCAATCCCATTTCAATGCGTGATGTTAAAAGCGTGTACGTTGGTTTACGGCCTTTGGTTCGGAAAAAGGGAGCAAGGAAAAATACTTCCATGATATCGAGAGATCATACCATTATGGTATCGGCTTCCGGATTAATTACCATTACCGGCGGTAAATGGACAACCTATCGCCGTATGGCCGCCGATGTAATCAACCATGCCATACAATTGGGTAAATTAACCAAAAAGCCTGCCGTAACTGCTACTTTACCCATTGGTAAATGGGGATGGCCCATCGATTTTTCAACCCACTGGCATCTGTATGGCACCAATGCCCGCCTTATTCAGGATATTATGAAAGAAAATAAGGAATGGGCAAGCCAATTACATCCTGATTATCCCTATACACAGGCTGAAGTAATTTGGTTTGTTCGAAATGAAATGGCACAAACCATAGAGGATGTGTTGGCACGAAGAATACGCTTATTATTATTAGATGCAAAAGCTGCTGTGGAGGGGGCACCAATAGTAGCAGCATTAATGCAGAAGGAACTCAATCACACAAAGGAATGGAAAGAGGCGCAAATATTGAATTTTTCAAATTTGGCAAAACAATATATCTTGTAATGAGTTCTTGCTTTTATTTTTCCCTAAACAAAACAACTTACATTCAAACAAAATAATCCTGCAAATGGTCATGCATCAATTATTAGGCGAATATTTGGGCACTGCTTTATTAATTTTATTGGGTAATGGGGTAGTTGCCAATGTAAATTTAAAACACACGTATGCCCATGGTGGTGGTTGGATAGTAATTACTTTTGGATGGGCAATGGCGGTATTTGTAGGGGTTTTTGTGGCTTCTAAAGCCAGCGGTGGGCATTTAAATCCTGCTTTTACCATTGCATTAGCAGCCATAGGTAAATTTAGTTGGCAATTGGTACCCGGCTATATTGCTGCACAAATTTTAGGTGCCATGACAGGATCGTTGCTGGTATGGCTTACTTTTTATAAACACTATGCTTTACCTAATGATGCGGGTACAATTAAAGCAACTTTCTGCACCGAACCTGCCATTAGAAAATATGGATGGAATTTAATTACTGAAATAATAGGTGCTTTTGTATTGGTGTTCAGTGTATTCAAAATGTCTGCTCCTGCACAAAGCCTCGGTACGTTAGATGCATTACCGGTGGCATTCATAGTACTGGCCATTGGTTTAAGTTTAGGGGGTGTTACAGGCTATGCCATCAATCCGGCCCGCGATTTGGGTCCGCGTATCATGCATGCCCTGTTGCCCATTCCCGGGAAAGGCACTACCGACTGGCAATATAGCTGGGTGCCCATTGTTGGGCCCATTATTGGTGCATTGTTGGCTGCATTTGTTTTTGAACTTATAACTTAAAATTTACTTAAAGCGCCGGATACTAAGTGCACGATATTTTGTGTTATCAAAAAATAAATATATTTTTATTACATGGATAATGTAATGGACCTGCAAAATAAAACCGCAACCATACAATGTTGGGTAGCACAATATACCGATACACTTTTTCAGTGGGCCTGGCACAAAACCTCTGATAAAGCACTGGCCGAAGATTTGGTGCAGGATACTTTTTTATCGGCAGTAGAATCATTCCATACATTTCAGGGCAAAAGTCAACCCAAAACCTGGTTGTTCAGTATTCTTAACATTAAAATTGCCAATCATTTCCGTAAATGTTTTAAAATGCCGGAAGTATCGTGGCAGGATGAATTATTGCAGCGTGGCGATGATTTGATTGAAAGCTTTTTTGATGAAAATGGCCATTGGCGCATGAACGAAATACGGAAAGATAATTGGCAGGATGCCGATTTGCATTTGTTAGATATTCCAGAATTTGCAACAGTGCTGAACAATTGTATGGATAAATTGCCCAAACACTGGTTTTCGGCTTTACATTTAAAATATTTAGAGGCAAAAAGTGGAGAGGAAATTTGTCAGGAATTGCAGATTTCTACTACTAATTTTTGGCAAATAATACACAGGGCTAAATTACAGTTGCGAAAATGTTTAGATGTACATTGGTTTAAATAATCAGTACCTTCTTATAAATAAATAATGTAATCAGTTTTAATTTTTTGAATCATATGCAGTAAAAATAAATTTATGAAGCAGAAGGTAATGCGGTCATTGATGGTTTCCTGTTTAAAAGCAACGGAATTGATTGAAAAAAAATCACTGATGCCCCTGTCATGGACAGAAAAAATAAAATTAAAATTACATTTAAGTCTTTGCGACCTCTGTGTACATTACCAACACCAAAGCAAAGTGATAGATGAATGGCTGCAGGCTGATGAAACGGATACAGATAATAGTACATCTGATAATACTTCATTAAAAGAACGCATTCTCAAAGTCCTTCCTCTCCGCGAATAACAAAAATAATTTTATTACAAGTTGTGCTACCCACCTTCTTTTTTAGACAGGAAACACTTTTTGTTTCATTTTTGACGTAGCGTATATTGCAATTCTGCATTTTTTACTATGCTTTCTGATGGGTAGAAATTTTTTTTCATCATTTTGTCAGTATGTATATAATTCTTCGACTATTGGGTATAAGCATTCATTAAACATTTAAAAAAGTACAAAATGGAAAACAAAAAAAGTATCCTTGCCGGTTCAATTTTAGCCGGAGCATTATTAACAGTAGCCGGAATCAATGCCAATGCATCCAGCCTGATTCGTTACAATCATGTAACTTCTGCAGACGAAGTAATTGCAGGCCTGCATGCAAAAGATGTTAGTAATAACAATTTTGAGTTAAAATGTGGTGCAACAAAAAAATCAGATACCACTAAAACCAAGAAAAAAGGAAAAGATGGTAAATGTGGCGAAGGCAAATGCGGCAGCACCAAAAAATCAGGTAACTAAAATTATGTTTTACAAAAGCAGGTAACGCTATGAATAGGGTTGCCTGCTTTATTGTTTCACACCACAAATAAATGTTATGGTAGGCATAGGTTATAGAAAAGATTTTGCAGCCGATTTTGCTGAAAGCAACACCCTGCATCCTGCATTTATAGAAGTAGCACCTGAAAACTGGATAGGAGTGGGTGGCTATTGGAAAAAACAATTTCAAAAAGCATTGGAAAAATATCCTCTGTTTACGCATGGGTTGTCACTTTCTATTGGTAGCCCGGATCCGTTAGATTTTGTTTTTTTAAAGCAGGTAAAAAAGTTTTTGCAACAAACCAATGCTGTGCTATATTCAGAGCATCTCAGTTATGCCAAATGTGATAATGCACATTTATACGATTTATTGCCCATACCTTTTACCGAAGCAGCAGTGCATCATGTTGCTGAAAATATTAAACAGGTACAGGATTTTCTGGAGAGAAAAATAGCCATTGAAATTGTAAGTTATTACACACCTGTTGCGCCTGAACTAACTGAAATAGATTTTATTAATGCTATTCTGGAAGAAGCGAATTGCGATTTGTTACTCGATGTGAATAATGTGTATGTCAATAGCTTTAATCATCAGTACGATGCTAAAACATTTATTGCACAATTACCTATGCAACGGGTAAAATATATTCACATGGCGGGGCACGAAAAAGTTGCCGATGATTTAATTATAGATACGCATGGAGAAGCTATCATAGATCCTGTGTATGATTTGTTTGCTTTTACCATACAGCAGTTGCAACGCGATGTGCCGGTACTATTGGAACGTGATTTTAATATACCTGAATTGCATGAACTGCAATATGAATTAAATAAACTCAACCAAATTAAACAACAAGCCTTACAACCAGCTATATATGCAACCTTATAATCTTACTCAAAGCTATCAAAGCCAATTAGCCGGGTATTGCAGAACCGGACAATGGAATCATATTCCGGGTGTACATACCGGCCATGTACAACAATATAGAAGGTTGGTATACAATGTAATAGATGATATGTTACGCAATGCCTTTCCCGTTATGAGTGAACTGGTTACTAAACAAGAATGGGATGAAGTAGTGCAGTTTTTTTTCAGTAGCCATTCCTGCCATTCTCCGCAGGTTTGGTATATGCCCAAAGAATTTTATCAGTTTGTTTTGAATAGTCAACACGCATTGCTTCAACAATATCCCTGTCTGGCAGCGCTTATGCAATATGAGTGGATGGAGGTTGAATTGTTTATGATGGAAGACAGAACGGTACCCCATACTACATTGGGTGATGTGGTATTTAGTAAATTAGTATTAAATCCTGAACATACTTTAATGGCATTGCCCTATCCGGTACATCAAAAAAAAGCAACAGCCATAACCAAAGCCGACAAAGGCAATTATTTTATAGCTGGCTACAGAAATACCAATGGCGATGTATTATTTACCGATCTCTCGCCTGCATTGGTGCGTATGATAGAATACCTGTCAGTAACACCACTTTCTGTAAAGCAGTTAATAGAGCAATTAGAAAGTGAATTTCAATTGATATTAACTGAAACTGATAAACAGGCCGTAATACAGTTTTTTGAAACAGCGTATATGCAGCAATTGATTATTGGATTTGCAGATAACTGATTGCTATTAATTTTTTTCCTGCATAAATAGAAAGTAACCCGATACAATGGGAAACCGCTTTACAATAAAGCAAAAACTCCGTTTAAACTTTTCATTCATCAACAACTATTTAATCAAAAAAACATGAAAAATTCAATCAATACCCTGTGCACAAAATATTTGAATGGAGCCACAAAAGCGGGTTCATTTCCTTTGCTGTTGATTCGGTTGGTATTGGCTTATGGTTTTTTGGGTCCTGCCACCATGAAGTGGAACGATATACATGCAGTAGGCGATTGGTTTGGAACCCTGGGTATTCCTGCACCGCATTTCAACGCATATTTAGCCGCTACTACCGAGAGTATTGGTGTAATTTTATTGCTGCTGGGTTTGGGTACGCGTTTTATTGCCATTCCGCTGATCATTGTAATGCTGGTGGCCATTCGCACTGCCCATTGGGGCAATGGGTTTGAAGCAGGAAATAATGGTTTTGAAATTCCATTGTATTATATCATTATGTTACTTACCTTAATTAGTTTTGGTGCGGGTAAGTTTAGTATAGATTACCTACTTGCTAAAAAAACATCTACTAAAAAAATGTCCATCACTTCATGATAAATTTTTAGATAAACAGCTTGTACAATTAACAATAGATATCGGTTCTCAAAATTTAAAATTGGTTTCAAAAGGGTAGTTTAAGTGCATTTTATTACCTTTTTTTTATGATTTTCTGAAATGTACTTATATTTATTGCTCGTTTTGCAGCACACTCATTAAAACATTCTATTTTTTTTAAGATGGTTTGCAGCAAAATGAAAGTTAGATGAACTATGAGGATTATCGCATATATCATGTGATGAATGCTCATGGTTTTTCTTTTTTAAATGGTATTCAAAAAAATAATGGTGAAATGAGTTATAATCATATCATCTTTAATAACAATCGGGATGATAATAGGCGAATTTTATGTTACAATTAAAAAATAATAAATATAAACACATGAAAAAAATAATGAAAACGGTTGCACCTTTTCTAATGGCAATGGTATTCATGGTAGCATGCAAACCTAAAAATGCGTATGAAAAAATTACGCATGACCCCATGTTGTACACCCAAATGCAGCATGAGTTAAATTATGTAATTATCTATGATATTTTTACTCCTCCGGTAGCCTCTCGTGTATTTGCCTACTCCAATTTGGCAGCTTATGAAGTATTGGCAAAGGAAGGAAAACATTTTGAAACGCTGGAAGGAAAAATTAAAGATTTAGATAGTATTCCTGCGCCAACTGCTGAAGAAAAAACTGCTATAGATTATCCCTTTGCTGCAACCCTTGCATTTTTAAAAGTAGGGAAGGAGTTAACTTTTTCGCAAGATAAAATGCAACACATTACCGATTCGTTGTTAGATGTAGTACGCCAGTCGGGCATGCCGGATAAAATGTACACCAGCTCAGTGGCTTATGCAACAACTGTTGCCAATGCCATTATTCGTTGGAGTAAAAAAGATAATTATGCACAAACCCGTGGCGCAAGATTTACTGTTACCAATTTGGAAGGACATTGGGAACCCACTCCACCCGGCTATTTTGATGCAGTAGAACCCAAGTGGATGACTATAAGAACCCTGGTGATGGATTCAGCCGGCCAGATCAAAGCACCCGGGCCCATTCCATTCAGTAAACAACCCGGCAGCCCCTTTTACAAAATGGCACAACAAGTGCAGGAAACCGGCAATCATTTAGATTCTAACCAAAAATGGATTGCCAATTTTTGGGATTGTAACAGCTTTAAATTGCATGTACAGGGTCACCTCATGTTTGCAACCAAAGCCATGACACCTTGTGGACATTGGATGGAAATTGCAGGTACCATTGCCAAAAATAAAAATGCCGATTTCTATAAAACCGTGTACACCTACACCGGTGTTTCATTGGGTATATTCGATGCGTTTATTGCTTCCTGGTATGCAAAATATACTTACGATTTGGTAAGACCCGAAACCTTTATTAATAAGTACATTGATCCCAACTGGAAACCCTATTTACAAACCCCTCCGTTTCCTGAATACAATAGCGCACACTCCACCATATCAAGTGCATCGGCTGCTGTGTTAAAAACCATTTACGGCAATGAAACGCCATTCAGAGATTCCAGTGAAAGAAATTGGGGCTGGCCCGATAGAAGTTTCCCATCATTAGATTCTGCAGCCCGTGAAGTGTCTATGAGTCGGTTTTATGGTGGTATACACTACCTGCCCTCTGTTTGGGATGCTTATGCTCAGGGCAAAGAAATTGGTTTAATTGTAATGAGTAAATTGTTAAAAAATTACAAAGAATAATCCGAATCATTTTTTGGGAATGGCCACTTTTTCAAATTTAGAAAAGAGTGGCCATTTTATTTTGGCTATTACAGCAACAATTATTTGCCCGGGGCTTGCATGTTTGTTTCCTACTCATTAAAACCTGTTTACTTTTAAGCCTATCCTTTCTGCTTTTTTAGCGCAAACTCCTACCTTCGTTGCATGCAAAAAATAGAGGTAACCATTACCAATTCATCACACCACCCATTACCAACTTATGCTACAGTTGGTTCTTCAGGCATGGATTTAAGGGCCTTCATTCCCCAACCCATTACTTTACTCCCACTAGAACGGATATTAATTCCAACCGGTTTACAAATAGCATTGCCGGAAGGATTAGAAGCCCAAGTAAGGCCCAGAAGCGGCTTGGCTATTCAACAGGGTATCACTTGCTTAAATACACCGGGTACCATTGATGCCGATTACAGAGGAGAAATAAAAGTAATTTTAATCAACCTGTCGAACCACCCGGTAACCATTCAGGATGGCGATAGAATTGCACAAATGGTAATTCAGCGAGTGGAACAAATTAGCTGGATACCCACAGAAGTATTATCTGAAACAGAAAGAGGTGTGGGCGGTTTTGGCCATACCGGTAAACAGTAATGTAATATGATGCAAAGAATAATTGTTTTTAGCCTGCTTGCTTTAACGGTTTGGGCCTGCCATCCTGTAAAAAAAGTACAATCTATTGAAAAAGCCATCTCTAAAAAAGATACGGCACAGATAGTGATTGTTACCGAAGCGCCAAAGGTTGACTCAGCTGCCATTGTGAAAGAAATTATGGAAAAAGTAATGAAACATTCCATTGATTTCAACACATTCAATGCTAAAGTAAAAGTAGATTATGAGGGGCCGGAAGAAAGCCAGCATGTGAATGCTTATCTCAGCATGATAAAAGATAGTGTGATTTATGTAAAAATGGCCATCCCACCTTATGGCGTTGTGGCCAATGTATTGGTAACCCCCGATAGTGTTATTCTGATTAGATTAAAAGGCGGCAAATCCATTCAATACCGAAGCATTGCATATTTACAGGAAGTAACACAAATTCCATTTGATTTTTCAACGCTGCAGGATTTAATTGTTGGAAATCCGGTTTTTTTAGATAGCAATGTGGTTTCATATAAATCGGGTAATAAGCAATTGCTGGTTTTAATGGTTGGTAATATGTTTAAACATCTGGTAACATTAGATAATACTGATTTCAGGGTATTACACAGTAAGTTAGATGATGTTGATATTCAACGCAACCGAACCTGCGATATTACTTTTAGCAATTATCAGCCGGTCAATAATTTTTTATTTGCTACCTTTCGGCAAATCTCTGTTGCTGAAAAATCGAAGCTGGATATATTTTTAGATTTTAAAGAGTTTTCATTTAATGAGCCGTTAAAGTATACCTTTTCGGTGCCTAAAAATTATCGGGTGAAATAATATTAAGGTGGCAGGTTCGTTATTCAACCATATTCATTCTATTTTCTATTTAAAAATGAGAATTGTATAATGCGGTTATTATTGTTGTGTTTTTTTGTTTTTTCCTTCTTGCAGTTATCTGCCCAAACACAGGGCACATATCAGCCCCCTACCCGTGAAGCGTTGCAGCAGCAGCAAAAGCAATTGCAGGAAGAAATTGATAATTTGAATGCCGCATTGAATTCTATTCGTAAAAACAAAAAACAATCCATCACCGAAGTAGCAATTTTACAGCGAAAATTAGCTGTTCGGGAACGGCTCATTCATAAAATTAATCAGGAAATTCAACGATTGAATGATGATATTTATGATAAACAATTAGAAATAAACCGTTTAAAGAGGCAATTGGATACACTGAAACAAAACTATGCCAAAAGCATTGTTTTTGCTTATAAGAATAGAAGCAGTTATGAATACTTAAACTTTTTGTTTTCTGCCAGAGATTTTAATGATGCGCTCAAGCGAATGGCATTTTTAAAGAGTTACCGTCAATACCGTGAAGCAGAAGCACAAACCATTTTAAAAACCAGCGAACTTCGTCAGCAGGCCATTGCCGATATGAACAATGCCAAACTGCAACAAACCAAGGTATTGGAGGAACAAAGTACGCAGTTAAAAGTATTGGAACAGGATAAAAAAGAAAAAGACCAGGTTGTAAATCAACTAAAAAATAAAGAAAAAGATTATTTGGCACAATTGCGTAAAACAGAACGGCAACGTCAGGTATTAAACGAAGCGATTAAAGCTGCTATACGGCGTGAGATTGCTGAAGCAGAGCGGAAAGAAAGAGAGCGACTGGCAAAAGCCAAAGCAGATGCTGCAAAGAAAAGTAGTGGGGCTATGGCCAATACCCCTTCAGTAAAAAATAATACGCCTGCTAATAACAATGCGCCAAAAGCGAATGATGAGCCCATTACCGGGGTGGTATCTACCGATAGAAATGAAAACCGCACTTACAGTGTATTTGAAACTACACCGGAAGGAAGGGAAATGTCTATTAATTTCGAAAACAACAGAGGTCGTTTACCCTGGCCTGTTTCCGGGGGTGCTGTTGTTGGGCAATTTGGAACCAATATTGTGCCGGGCACCAAATTAAAAGAAACCAATGATGGGATTTTTATTTCAACGAAAATTGGTGCTCCGGTTCGTTGTGTTGCAGATGGCGAGGTAATATCGGTAATGGATTTAGGCGATTTTCAGGGTGTATTGGTACAACATGGTAAATATTTTACGGTATACAACAAATTGTCTGATGTTAGTGTTAGCAGAGGTCAGTCAGTAAAGGCGGGTACGTTAATTGGCCATGCTGCAGCCGATTTTGATGGAGAGGGCAAAATTGAATTCAGGGTAATGAATGGCAGTAATAAATTTGTAAATCCTGAAACCTGGTTAAAATCCAGATAATTTGGCTTGCATCCGCTTCTATCGGAAAATGAAATAAAGGTGCCATGGCAAAAGCAGCAAATAAAAAATTAGTAGATGTTATTGATAAAATTTTAGATGCCTGCTATCAATACAATCCGGATGCTTTATTTATTTTAAGCTTAATGCACCAGTATGAGGAAAGGGGCAGTTTAAGCAAAAAGCAATTACAGGGCCTGTTTCAAAAAGCAAATGCAGTACCCGATATGCCTGCCAATTGGCTGGGTACTTTAGAAGCCATTATTTTAAAAATGCCCGATCGACATAAAATTGCGAAGGAAAATACAATTGCAGCTGCCATGCAGCATATACACCCCGATGCTGTTTATTTACCCTTGATTACTGCAATACTTCAAAAATATCCGCAACATAAAGGCGCCTTGTTGTTACAAACCAAGTGCAGCTTGCACCAACCCCTTACCAATGAAGAAAGGGCGCAACTAAAACAATGGGAAAAATTATTGAAATAGGAGGTGATTAGATATCAGGTATTTTGATTTGCAACCTTCAATATTTTTTTTCATCTCGCCATCTTATCTTCTGTCATGCAATAAAATATTTTCAGTTTAGGTTTAATGGGTGTTAACCAATATTTTATTCAACAATAACTTCTAAATCCTTGATTTGTGTATTATTTTTTTTAAAAAAATATAATTATCCACATTTATGTGGAAAAGTATTTTTAATTTGTACTCCCTATTCTTTCCTTAACATCCTTTAAAACTCGGAAGGTGAGAACAATTGCTGTGTACAACATTAAAGGAGGGGTTGGTAAAACCACCACTTCAATTAACATGGCCTGCTTAATGGCCAGGATGGGTTTTAGTGTACTTATTTGGGATTTAGATCCTCAGGGCGGCACCAGCTATTTTTTTAAAAGTGAAGGAGCCAATAATAATCGGTACAAACGCCTGTTCGAAAACGATATTTTAATTTATGAAGTGATCCAAACCTGCGATACCAATTATATTGATATCATTAGCAATGACAGTTCGTTTGGTGATGATGCTTTGAGTAAAGGTTCACTATTATCGCGGCTTAATTTCGCAAACAATGCAGTGATTCAATCTGTATTAGATAAAGTAAATGACGACTATGATGTGTGTATTATTGATTGCCCACCAGGTAAATTTTTGTTACACAACAATGTATTTACTGCCGCTGATTTGTTATTAATACCCAATATACCTGCGCCCCTTTCATTACATTGTTTTGAAGTGTTACAAGAAGATTTAAAAAAGTTTATCAGGGCAGATAAGAAAGTATTGAGTTTCTATAACATGGTGCAAATTCGAAAAAATCTGCATCGCCTTTATTTAGAACAAAGTGCAGGAAGCATACCGACGTTGCAGCAATACATTCCTTTTTATTCTGATATTGAAAATATTAGTTTTAGTAAAAAATCTATTTTTCATCAGTTAAAAGAGGCCAAATCCATTCAATTTTATGAGGCTTTGTGGGATGAAGTGTGCGATATATGCAACTGGTCGGCATTTAAAACCAATAAAGGCAGGGTAATTGATTTCCCTGCCATCCATTCTATTGCTGAGGTGGCTATGGCCGACTAATCTGTTTTGTTAGTGTTATACTGTTTTTCCGGGATATTGTGTTAATGCAACTGCCAGGCAGTCCATAGCAGCATTAATATCTGTTTTGTTCAGCACGTATGCCAATCGAACTTCTTTTTTCCCCAGTCCCGGTGTTTGATAAAAACCTCCTGCAGGTGCCAGCATAACGGTATGCCCTTTGTATTCAAAAGATTCTAATAACCACTGACAAAATTTTTCAGCATCATCAACAGGCAACGAAGCAATGGCATAAAATGCGCCACCGGGATTTGGGCAAATAACACCCGGCATGGCTTGTAAACGTTGTACAATTAAATTGCGACGCGATTGATATTCAGCTTTTGTGGTATCAAAATAGTTTTCAGGTAAATCAATTGCAGCTTCTCCGGCAATTTGCGCAAATGAAGGCGGACTTAAACGTGCCTGAGCAAACTTCATTACAGCATCTAACACATCATTATTTTTGGTAACCAATGCACCAATTCTTCCGCCGCAAGCACTATATCGTTTACTAATGGTATCCATTAATACTACATTTTCTTCTATACCCTTTAAATGCATGGCACTAATATGTGTGCCTTCATAACAAAATTCCCGATAGGCCTCGTCTGAAAACAAATACAATTGATGTTTTAAAACCAATGCCTGTAAAGCTTCCATTTCTTCTTTTGTATATAAATATCCGGTAGGGTTATTGGGATTACAAATTAAAATAGCTTTTGTTTTTGATGTAATTTTTTCCTCAAATGCGGCAATCAGGGGTAGGGCAAAACCGTTTTCTATAGTAGCGGTTACCGGAACCACATGAACACCCGCAGCTACCGCAAAGCCATTATAGTTGGCATAAAAAGGTTCGGGTATAATTACTTCATCGCCAGCATCTAAACAAGCCATGAAGGCAAATAAAATAGCTTCACTGCCGCCTGTGGTTACAATAATTTCATCTTTGGTAACGGTAATGGCTTTTCGCTGATAGTATTCTGTTAACTTTTTTCTGTAACTTTCATTTCCTGCACTATGGCTGTAGGCTAATACAGTAAAATCACTGTTTCGTACCGCATCTAAAACGGTTTTGGGGGTTTCAATATCGGGTTGCCCAATATTTAAATGGTGTACCTTTACTCCTTTTTGCTTTGCAACTTCCGCAAAGGGTACTAATTTTCTGATGGGGCTGGCAGGCATTGCCATGCCACGTTTACTGATGGCTAACATGGCGCAAAGATAACGTGTGTTAGTAAACAAAAAAGCCACTTCTTTTGAAATGGCTCTGTATATTTTTTATTAAAATAGTTTATTTAGAATGATTACTGTCTTCCACTATTCCTTCAATGGTTAAAACGATGGGCTCATTCACTCCGGCTAACTTTACATTTACTTTTTTGGTAAATGCGCCGGATAAAGCAGCATTGTAGGTTACTTTAATTTCACCTGATTTGCCTTTTCCAATGGGTGCTTTCGGATATTCAGGAGTGGTACAGCCACATTCTGCAGTAGCTACTTCAATTACAACGGGTTTATTGCCTATGTTTTTAAAATGAAAAACATAAGTGGCAGGTACCCCTTTTTTTATTTTACCAAAATCGTGTTTTACGGTATTAAATTGTACCGGACTTTGTGCAAAACACATGGTTCCTGCCAATAAAAAAACGGCTACTAATAATTGTTTCATAATGGAATAAATTTTATTGTAAATATAAAGTGTTTGGTGTTATTGTTTTTTCAGATGAGGTGAATTGTTTGCCAGATACAGTTTATTGTTGAAAAACGGTGCCTGTTCGTTTGTTTTTGGCACTATCAGCAGGTTGTTTTTCCTGAAAAGTTTCTCCTTTAAAATTCACTTGTTTGCTCAGTTTATAATTGTTAAAAAAAATGCCTGCTGTTTTGTAAAAAGCACCTAAAGTATTGCCATTGAAGCCCAATACAACTGTAACAGACTGGCCGGGTGCAAATTTCCTGCCTCTTTCAAATTGCGGCGTGGTGCAGCCGCAAGACGGGCGAACATCATCAAGGGTTGCAGTATCCTTGCCAATATTGGTAATGGTTAAGGTATATTCTGCAGGCTTGCCAAAGGGTATTTTTCCAAAATCAAAATTATCGTTGCTAAATGAAAACTGTTTGCTGATGTCGGCATTTGTAATTTGTGTATGCCCAGTAAAAGCAATACTAACAATTAAAATAATGAATAGAATGGAATTTTTCATAAATATATGTTTAGTATTGAAAATACAGTTGATATTCTTTGAAGCTGTACAAAACTGGTAAAAGGCATTTTATAATCGTTGTTTTATCATGCGTTTTAATGAATCCTGGTTATTGTAGCATTATTGCTTACAATTTTCATGCAGATTTTAATTAATATGCGTTGTGTAATTGAGCTGTAAAATTATTGATAATAACGATTAAAAAAATTAAGAAACCATGAAATGATGCATAAAAATTTATTGTTAACCTGCCCAATACAGCAAAATATATATTTAAATCCTTCTATACTGGGCATACACCTCAATATTTAAAAAAATCAAGGTATTTTGTCAATTTGGCATATATACCGATTGTTTCCCCAATTTTGATTAACTTAACTTCATCTGCTTTGATTACTAAGAAAAAAGTGGGTTACAGGTGAATACTTGCCATTTACTTGTTTCAGCATTGTGTAAAAGTTCTGAATAATTGACAGTTGATGGGATAACAAAAACTTACGGTTGATAGTTTATTAAATTATTTTTGCTTTATGGAACAAACAATTACTGCAATTGATGCCAATGTACTTTCTTTTGAGGGATTCAGACAACAGGTACTGAATGATTTTAAATTAACTGTGATTAGCAGAGAAGCCAGTTTGTTGGGCCGCAGAGAAGTGTTAACCGGTAAGGCTAAGTTTGGCATTTTTGGAGATGGAAAAGAACTGGCACAAGTAGCTATGGCGCGTTATTTTAAAGAAGGTGATTTTAGAAGTGGTTACTACCGCGACCAGACTTTTATGTTTGCAGCAGGACTGGCAACTTTAGAAGAATTTTTTTCGCAGTTGTTTGCAGATCCCAATATTGAACACGACCCCTTTAGTGCAGGCAGGCAAATGGTTTCGCATTTTGCTACACCCAATGTGGATGAGGCAGGTAACTGGTTAGATTTAGCCAATCGAAAAAATGTTTCATCTGATATAGCACCCACTGCAGGCCAAATGCCCCGTTCTTTAGGTTTGGCATTTGCTTCCAAATGTTTTAGAGAAATTCCGGTTTTACAATCCTACAAACATTTAAGCAAACATGGTAACGAAATTTGTTTTTGTACCATTGGTGATGCTGCTACCTCTGAGGGTTCTTTTTGGGAAACTATCAATGCAGCAGGTGTATTACAGGTGCCTTTAGCTGTTTTTGTTTGGGATGACGGTTATGGCATTTCCGTTCCACGTGATTATCAAACAACCAAAGGTTCCATTTCAACAGCGTTGCAGGGTTTGCAAAAAGATGAGCATACCAATGGTATTCATATTTACAAAGTAAAAGCATGGGATTATGCAGGTATGTGCGAAGTGTTTGAAGCAGCATTACAAAAAGTTCGTGAAACGCATACCCCTGCCTTATTTCATGTAGAAGAAGTAACGCAGCCGCAAGGCCACTCTACCAGCGGCAGCCACGAACGGTATAAAAGTCCGGAACGATTGGCTTGGGAACGGGAGTGGGATTGTATTAAAAAATTCAGGGAATGGATTGTGTTGAGTGAGTTAGCCACCGAAGATGAACTCAATAAAATTACGCAGGAAGCCAAATTGCTCGTGAAGGAAGCCAAAGCAAAGGCCTGGGAAAAATTGATGCAACCCATTAAACTGCAGGTGCAACAAACTGCCGAATTGTTAACTACTATGGTAGTGAATGATATGGATGCATACCGCACCATACAAGAGAAAGTAAAAGAATTACAAACCAATGTAGAACCGCTGCGAAGAGATGTTTTGCATACACTGCATACCGCAATGGAGTTAGCTCCGGCATCGCCGTCAATTGAAATGATTCAGCAATACCACCATTCACTGCTGCAAGAGGCAAAACAATTATACAATACACATTTATACAATGAAGGCCCGGCCAGTGCTTTAAAGGTAGAAGCTGTGAAACCTTTAATTCCTTTTGATGCACCCCTTATTAACGGTTATGAAATTTTAAATAAATATTTTGATGCATTGTTTACACATCAACCTTTAGTCGTTGCATTTGGGGAAGATGTAGGAAATATAGGCGATGTGAATCAGGGCTTTGCCGGTTTGCAGGCCAAACATGGCAGTAGCCGGATTTTTGACACTGGTATTCGTGAATTAACCATTATGGGACAGGCTATTGGTTTGGCATTACGTGGTTTAAGGCCTATTGCAGAAATTCAATACATTGATTATTTACTGTATGGTTTACAAACTTTAAGTGATGATGCAGCAACAACCCATTACCGCACATTCGGACGTCAAAGCTGCCCCGTTATAGTACGTACCCGGGGCCATCGATTAGAAGGTATTTGGCACAGTGGCAGTCCTATGGGAATGATTATTCATGCACTGCGCGGATTTTATGTATGTGTACCCAGAAACATGGTACATGCAGCAGGTATGTACAATACACTGTTGCGTGGTAACGATCCTGGTATTGTGATTGAATGTTTAAACGGATATCGTTTAAAAGAAAAACTACCGGCTAATTTATTAGATTATACTGTTCCATTGGGTATACCCGATGTGATGCGGCATGGAGATGATGTTACCATTGTTTCTTATGGTTCTACCTTACGAATTGTAGAAGAGGCAGCAGAACGTTTGGCTAAATTAGAGATTAGTTGTGAAGTGATAGATGTACAGACCTTATTACCATTTGATATTCATCATTCCATTGTAGCATCTCTTAAAAAAACCAATCGTATCTTATTTGTAGATGAGGATGTACCCGGAGGTGCTGCAGCATATATGTACAATCACGTAATGGAAGAACAGGGTGGATACCGTTGGGTAGATGTTGCCCCCAGAACACTTACTGCAAAAGCACACCGCCCGGCCTATGGCAGCGATGGTGATTATTTCAGCAAGCCTAATACCGAAGATGTGGTGGATATTGTATTGGCAATGATGCGGGAGTAATGTAGTTTTTAATTAATGAATGTATAATTGAAATAAAAAGAGAGGCTATACTTTAGGGGTAGCCTCTCTTTATGGTTATTATAGTGAATCAATTAGAAAATGTATCTGATTCCAAATTGCATTTGCCATCTGGATGGTAAATCAGGACTGGTTGTAAATGTACTTTTTTGAGAGGGATCGAACTGATATATAGATTTACCGGTATTATCGGTTCCTAAATAAGTAATAGGTTGGTAATAACCGGTAGCGCTGGCATATTTTCTCAAACCCCAATTACTACTAATTAAATTGCCAAGATTTATAATGTCCCAACTTAATTGTATGGTTCTTTTTTTATTACCATCTTTTATAATAAAGTCTTGTAAAATACGCATATCAACTTCGCTAAACCAGGGTGTAACGCCGGCATATTTGCCTGTGTATTGTCCACGATGTTTACTTAAATATTTATCCTGTTCTATAAAAGCTTCGAGTGCGGCACCTTGTTGAGCAGCATTTTGAATGTTACCAAAAGCATCAGTTAAGGGTGCAAAATTCATGTTATTGATTTCAGCTTTTGTAGGAACATACATTAAGTCATTGAAACTTGAACCATCCTGATTTACATCTCCACCATATACATAAGAAAAACGATTACCGCTTGACCAGTTGGCAAAAAATGATATGGTTGTTGCATGCTGTTTTTCTTTTCCATATTCAAATTTTTTAATCCCTGCTAATACAAAACGGTGTGTATTACCATATAATGATGGTGAACTTACTGCAATATTAGCATTCCCTATAATGGGGTTCCTATCAAATGCATCCCCTGAAATTTCAGCTGAAATGGAGCTTGCATCATTTGCTGCCAAATAATTATATGAACCAGTGAGAAATAAACCTTTTTTAAATGTATGTTGCATCTGGAAAGTTGCATTAAATGAATTGCCTATTTTTGTATTGGTAAAAACATAGGTGCCTGTGCTTCCTTTATCTGATGGATTATAGATGCTTCTATTATCACCTGTTCCCGAATTTAAATGGCCGGTAGGAGTACCTAATCCATAATCTCTAACCATCATTGCATTTACATCTTTTGTGTATGCCACATCTATTGTGAGAATAGTGCTTGGGGCTACTTTATAATCAACACCTAAGCTTGACCTCCAAATTTGCGGCCATTTGAAATTATTGGCAGTTACATTATAGTATCCTGAAAAGGGATTGCCAATGGCATTACCGAGCCATACAAATGGAAATCTTCCTGTAAAGAAACCTGTACCACCGCGTAGTTGAACAATTTTATCACCATTTATATCCCAATTAAAACCAATTCTTGGCGACAGCAATGCAGTGCCGTTAGGCATACGTGTATTATCAATGGTTTGTCCCGGCCCGTTTTTTACTGGTACACCTTCGGGATTATATAATTTTAAATTATCTGTATTGGCAACAGTTGGCGAACCACTGGTATAGCTTCCGGCAAAAGTGCCATTACTATTCATATTGGGGCTTGTATAACTTGCTTTTGATGGATAGTAAATAGGCTTATCAATCCTTAAACCATAAGTTAATTTAAAGTTTTTTGCTACTTTCCATTCATCTTGTGCATAAGCAGATAGCTGACCTACTGTTAAATAATACCATACCCATTTATCTGCTGCAGCTCTGTTTTTTGCATAAGTTACATCTACATCAAGTGGGTAGGCTCCAAAAATTACATTGCCACCAATTGGAACCTGTGTTTTGAAAGTGTTGATATCTATTGGGCTAAACAACGATGGTCCAAAACCTAACAAATTAAATGAATTACCAAACTTAAATTGTTCGTATGAAGCACCAAATGTTAATGTATGTTTTGCAAGAATTACATTGAAATTATCCGTTAGTTGTAAAGCATCCTGATTTAATACATTGTGAATTGAAAACGGTTCATATCCCGCCACTATATATGGAACGCCATATTTTGTAATATTTAAAACAGGAAAGGGAGTTGAAAATGCATTACGGTGATCTCTGAATAAAGTATAAACTGCCCTGAATTTATTGGCAAAAGTGCTATTGAAATTTGATTTTAATTCTAATCCAAAAGAATGTAATTTATTAACCATTTGATACCCTGAATTTCGGAATTGCAGCGTAATGGCATCAGGACCTCTTCGGTTGATGGCATTGGGATGTGCAGGTTTTTCCTGTGTAGCATCTAAGCCATTGTATGTAAACGATAATGAATGCTGGTCATTAATTACCCAGTCAATTTTAGCCAGCCATTTGTAATTAATTTGCTTTAAATTAAAACCCTGATAAGGGCCTGTAACATAACCAAAGCGATTGAATAAAATTTTGCTTACTGTATCTAAATCAGACTGTAATACCCTTGATGTTGTTAATCCGCCGGCATTAGAAGCATTTTGTGCTACATAGGCGCTGGCCTGATCTTCTCTTTGTTGAGTTTCAAAATTAACAAAGTAGAATAATTTATTTTTTTTAATGGCTCCACCTAATGAAGCACCTCCCTGAAAATCGGTTAAGGAAGGAATATTGAATTTTGTGCCTTCTACTTTATGGCCGGTTAATGTTTGGTTTCTGTAAAATCCATATACTGTACCGCCAAATTTATTGGTTCCACTTTTTGTAACAGTATTAACACCGGCACCGGTAAAGCCGGCTTGTGTAACATCATAAGGGGCAATATTTACTTGTATTTGATCAATTGCATCTAATGATATAGGTTGGGCACCGGTTTGTCCACCCGGAGTGGGTGCATCTAATCCAAACGGATTATTAAAAACCGCACCATCTAATGAATAATTGTTGTATTGTCCGTTTCTTCCAGCAAATGAAGTGCCGTTATAACCTTGTGAAGCAGATGGAGTTAATCTGGTAAAATCATCTGCCGATCTTGATATTGTAGGAAGCTGTCTTAATTGTCTGGAGTTAATATTTGTTGCTGCACCGGTTCTGTTTTCATTAAATATTTTTGAACTTGCTGAAGAAACTACCACATCATTCAATTGATTAATGTTGGTACTTAGTTGTACTGCAACACTTGTATTCTGACCCAGGTCAAGAAAAATATTGCTTTCTGTTTTGGCAGTATAGCCTGTATAGCTTGCTGTTACATTATACGGTCCGCCAACCCTGAGATTGGGTACTTCAAAACTTCCATCCGATTTTGTAATAATTGTTTTATTAATTCCCGCATCAGGATAAGCAATGGTTACAACTGCACCCGATAGTGGTTTACCCTTTTCATCTTTTACAGTACCACTGAGTATTGCCGTGGTAATCTGTGCTGTGAGTGTAGTAGCACTTAAAATAGACAGTGCTAACAACAGCAATGGTTTCAACAATTGTTTTTTAATCATTTTGCAAGGTTTATTGAATAAAATAATGTAAAGTTAAAATTACCATTTTGTTAATTAATTTTAACTAAACTTTACTGCCTATTTCAATAATCTTGTTTTTGCAATAATTATGTGCATTGGGTGTGGAAAATATTATTATTGTTGATGCATAAAAGAAATATTGATAAAATTTTATGTTTAACTATGTTGTATTAGTAGACTAATGCCGCTACTCAATAAATCGATTTCTCCATTTTTCATCGGGTATGAAGCAGATATTTTTTTCCCCAAACCAACGGTAACGGTTTGATGCAATATAGTTGTAAACCTTATCTCTGATGAATTTGGGAATTATCCATCCAATTGCCAACAAGTTCATTGGAAACTTTAACTCAGCGGCAACTTTTAATGCGGCGGTTGATTGGGTGTATATTTTGTTGTTTTGTAAAAGAATAAAACTGCCGAAATGTCCTAAGGGTAAGTTGTATTTCAATAAAATATTTTTCCCGAAATTACTTTGTAAAGAGGCAAATTGAAATTGTTGTTTTGAATCATTGCGCAGTACAAACAATACTGAATGGCTGCATAAATTACAAACACCATCAAAGAGGATAATGGGTTTTAATAAGTTGTGATCATTTTGCATGTTATCACTATTAACAAAAAAAGCAGGGATACGTTGTGTTATTCCTGCTTTTTTTACTTTTTAGCTTTTACCCCATATTGTGAAACACTTTTGTTACATCTTCATCCTGCTCTAATCGTTCAATGAGTTTACTGACTTCTTCGGCCTGGGTATCATTTACCGGAACTGTAGTAGTAGGAATCCATTCTAATTCAGCGCTGATGGGTGTAATGCCTTTGTCTTCTAATGCTTTTTGTAATTTACCAAAATCAACAAAAGCGCATCGCAATACAATAATATTATTGCCTTCTTCATCGGTACTTTCTCCCATTTCTTCCAAACCAAAATCTATCAGTTCTAATTCTAATGATTCAATATCTAAGTTTTCGGGTTTTAATTTGAATACCCCCATTTTCTTAAACTGAAAGCTTACACTGCCACTGTTACCTAATGTTCCGCCACCTTTGTTAAAATGGCTTTTAACATTGGCAACGGTACGCACATGGTTATCGGTAGCCGTTTCAACCAATAAGGCTACACCGTGCGGGCCATAACCTTCGTATAAAATTTCATCGTAATTGGTGGCCTCTTTGCCCATGGCGCGTTTAATGGCTGCTTCCACCCGGTCTTTTGGCATGTTAACACTTTTGGCGTTTTGCATGCAGCGGCGCAAAGCCGGATTGGTAGCAGGATCGGGCCCGCCGGCTTTTACGGCAATTACAATTTCTTTTCCAATGCGGGTAAATTGTTTGGCCATTCTGTCCCACCGGGCAAACATGGTGGCTTTCCTTACTTCAAAAATTCTTCCCATAATAATATTTATATATAATAACTAATTGTTGGCTTGTTTATAGTATGGCAGGTTGTTCATTGAACGTAACAAAGCTCCTTTTTGCAGGAACGTTGAAGTGAGTGACACAACAGGTGATGCCATGCGTACAAACAGCCGGCTACAAAAAAATTGTTGGCAAATTTAGCAGTAAACAGTGGTACAACAAAAAACCCCGACGAATCGGGGTTGAATGGTATAAGGTGTTTACTCTTTTTCAAAATCGGTTGCTTTGGGTAAAATATCTCCGGGTGTATTGAGTTTGCTGTGTTTGCGGCTATAAGCAAAGTATACAATAATACCCAGTGCCATCCAGGCAAACGCAACTTTTAAGGTTTCGGGATCTAAAGCTACTATCATCCCCAAACAAATAACAAATCCCAAAATAGGCACCAATGGCACCAATGGCGTTTTGAAAGGACGATGAATTTGTGGTGATTTTATGCGTAAAATCCAAACCCCCAGGCTTACCAATAAAAAGGCAAATAAGGTACCAAACGAAGTTAAATCGCCGGCTACACTACCCGGAACAAATGCAGCAAAAAGACCAACAAAAATAAATAATATCCAGTTGGCTTTATAAGGAGTTTTGTATTGGGGGTGTAAATCGCCAAAGGCTTTTGGGATTAATCCGTCATTACTCATGGTATAAAAAATACGGCTTTGCCCCATTAACATTACGAGAATAACAGAAGAGAAACCGGCTAAAATTGCTACCGTTACTGCGGTAGCCAGCCAGCTATAGCCTGTCATATAATGTTGAATGGCATAGGCAACGGAAGCTTCTTTTCCGGCTTTTGCAAATTCACTCCAATTGGCCACACCGGTTAACACATGACCAAATAAAATATAGAGAATGGTACATACCACCAATGATCCCAAAATGCCAATAGGCATATCTCTTTTCGGGTTTTTAGCTTCCTGTGCAGCAGTACTCACAGCATCAAAGCCAATAAAGGCAAAAAACACAATGGCAGCACCACCTAAAACGCCACCCCATCCATGTTTAAAATAACCACTATGGCCGGGGGCATCGGCGGGTATCAGGTAAGGGGTATGATTTTCGGGCTTAATAAAATGCCAGCCAATGGCAATAAAGGCAATTACAATGGCAACTTTTATAAATACAATAATCATATTCACAGTGGCAGATTCCTGCATACCACGAATCAATAATAAGGTTAATGCAAGCAATATCACTAAAGCCGGCAAATTGATGATGCCCCGAACACCGTTCATAGAAGTTTCGAAGGGCGAGTGGCACCATTCATATGGAATTTGCCCTCCCAACAAATTATTCAGGTATTCGCTCCAGGCAATAGAAACGGTAGCAGCACCCAATGCATATTCCATAATCAATGCCCAGCCAATAATCCAGGCAATTAATTCACCCATTGTAAGATAAGAATAGGCATAAGCACTACCCGCAATGGGTATCATAGAAGCAAATTCAGCATAACATAAGCCGGCAAAAGCACAGCCAACAGCAGCTACAACAAATGATAATGTAACGCCCGGGCCTGCGGCTTCGGCAGCGGCAGCGGCAGTTCTTACAAATAATCCTGCGCCAATAATGGCACCAATACCTAAGGCTATCAGGTTTCCGGCTCCCAGGGTTCTTTTTAAACCCGATTCACTATCGGAAGCTTGCTTCATAATGCCTTCAATTGATTTTTTTCTAAATAAACTCATGGTACAGTTGATTAGGTTTTACAATTTTAGAATTGGAAAAATAGGAATTTAATTCATTACAGCAGGTAAAACTTTATGAAACAGCCCGGAATAATTGATTTTTTTGAAACAGGCGCATTAAAAATTGTATGCAAATACTGTTCTGTAATACAAGTGTTTCTTTTGCTAAACAATCTGTAGGGGTATTCATTATACGAGCTTTATACCTATATTGCCGCTTTTTATAACCCGTTTTGAAAAGCCTGCAATTATATTGATAAAACAATGCAATATTCTGGCTACATGCGCTACTTAAACAGAAACACCATATGAAGCAAAACAGATTAACCCTCTATATTTTAATAGCGATGCTGCTGGGTGTTGGCGTTGGTTATCTGGTACATGAAAATTCATCCCCAACCTTTATTGCTGCTTTTGCGCCAAAAGCCAATTTATTAACCACCATATTTCTGCGATTGGTGCAAATGATTATTGCCCCGCTTGTATTCAGTACACTTGTAGTGGGTATTGCCAAATTGGGTGATTTAAAAACGGTTGGAAGGGTGGGTGGTAAAGCATTGCTTTGGTTTATCTCAGCATCTTTTACCAGTTTATTATTGGGGCTTTTACTGGTTAATATTTTTAAACCCGGTACCGGTATACATTTAACGACAGCTGATACCGGCGGTGCCAAAGATTTATTGGGTAAAACACAATCTTTTTCTTTAGATACTTTTGTGAGCCATGTTTTTCCTAAAAGTATTATTGAGGCCATGGCTACCAATGAAATTTTACAAATTGTAATTTTTTCTGTTTTCTTTGGTATAGCAACTGCTGTTTTGGGTAATACCGGAAAAATTATTATTAAAGCATTGGATGCGGTAGCGCAGGTAATTTTAAAAATGGTAGGTTATGTAATGGGATTTGCACCATTGGGTGTATTTGGTGCTATTGCCGCGGTTATTGCCACCAATGGGTTAGAAGTGTTTAAGTTTTACAGTTTGTATCTCTTGTATTTTATGTTGGGTATTTTTTTGTTGTGGGCATTGTTATTAATAGTAGGGGCTATGATTTTAAAAAACCGATTGCCTGCTTTGGTACGCAGAATTGTTCAACCACTCATTATTGCTTTTAGTACCACCAGCAGCGAGGCAGTTTTTCCCAAATTAACAGAGGAACTCGAACGCTTTGGTTGTAACAATAAAATTGTTGCATTTATTCTGCCCCTGGGCTATTCCTTCAATTTAGACGGAAGTATGATGTACATGACTTTTGCCAGTTTAGCCATTGCACAGGCCTATGGTATTCATTTAGATATTGGCACCCAACTCACCATGTTAATTGTTTTAATGTTAACCAGTAAAGGTATTGCCGGTGTGCCTCGTGCTTCTTTGGTAGTGGTTACGGCAACTTGTGCCATGTTTAACATTCCACCTGAGGGGATTGCCTTAATATTGCCAATCGATCATTTTTGCGATATGTTTAGAACAGCTACCAATGTGCTGGGTAATGCTTTAGCTACATCTGTAGTAAGTAAATGGGAAGGGGCTTTAGAATTCGAAAAAGCATCATAAAATATATTCATTATAATTAATTAATATGTTACTATTTTTTGAATGGCACCAGCTATTACAACCACAGTTTTATATTGAACACGGCGGCCTTTGGGTACTGCTGTTTATTGTATTTGCCGAAACAGGATTATTTGTGGGATTTTTTTTACCAGGCGATAGTTTATTATTTGTTGCAGGTATTTACAGTAATATGCTAATGGCATCTTTTATCCAATCGAATAGCAGCTTTATTAATTTGGTTTTGTTGATTGTATTGATTTCGCTGGCAGGCATTTTGGGCAATGCGGCTGGTTATTGGTTTGGTAGAAAAGTGGGGCCGGCCATGTATCATTGGAAAGATAATTTTATTTTTAAACAACATTATTTACAACAGGCACACGATTTTTATGAAAAGCATGGCGGCGGTGCCATTATATTTGCCCGATTTATTCCAATTGTAAGAACATTTGCACCTATTGTAGCGGGCATTGTGGCCATGGATCATAAAAAATTTACCTTCTTTAATATTGTAGGATGTGTAGCCTGGGTAATTGCAATGGTGGCAGGAGGGCATTACTTAGACAAATTTTTTATTGAAACTTATCATTTCGATATTAAAAAACATTTAGAAATTATTGTGCTGGCTATTGTTTTGGTAACCACTGCACCAGTATTAATTAAATTGTTTTTGGGTAAACGAAGAAAGCAATAGCTAAAACTTGCTGTTCAGGATATTTTTACAGCTTCTTTTATTCGTTTTGCATCAACCTTTCTCCATTTTATTTATATTCATGCCTTTAAAAATTAGATTGAAACAATCGGTATGAATCAAAAGCAATATGGCATCCTGTCATTACCCGTTATTATAGGCGCATTAGGTTATTTTGTAGATATTTATGATTTGCTCTTATTTAGCATTATACGTGTTCCTTCTTTAAAATCATTGGGCTTAACCGATGCTCAGATTGCAGGCGATGGGTTGTTTATCTTAAACATACAAATGATTGGGCTGTTACTGGGCGGCATATTATGGGGTGTTTTGGGCGATAAAAAAGGAAGACTTAAAGTTTTATTTGCTTCCATCATATTATATTCTATTGGAAATATTGCCAACGGATTTGTACAAACGGTACACCAATATGCATTGGTGCGCTTTATTTCCGGTATTGGTTTGGCCGGTGAATTGGGAGCAGGTATAACATTAGTAAGTGAATTGTTGCCTAAAGAAAAAAGAGGGATAGGCACATCAATGGTTGCAGGCATTGGTTTAACCGGTGCTGTATTTGCATTTTTTATTAAAGAAATGTTTGAATGGCGTACCTGTTATTTTATTGGCGGCGGTTTGGGTCTGTTATTATTGTTATTGCGGGTGGGTGTTTTAGAGTCGGGTATGTTTCAATCACTGCAACATAAAAATGTACGCAAGGGCGATTTTTTTATGTTGTTCTTGAAACGAAAATATTTTCTAAAATACATGAAGGCTATTTTAATAGGATTACCCACCTGGTATGTGATTGGTATACTTATTAGCTTTTCAAAAGAGTTTGGAGCGCACATGCAAATTCAGGGTACTGTAGATCCGGGTAAAGCAGTAATGTATGCGTATGTGGCCATTTCAATTGGAGATGTACTGGTAGGCTTTTTAAGCCAGGCATTACAAAGCAGAAAAAAAGCGGTGTTTATTTTTTATGGTATTACGGCCATTTCAATTGTATGGTTTTTTAATCTGCATGGGCAATCGGTAAATATGCTGTATCTGGTAGCTGCTATTTTAGGTTTCGGAACGGGCTTCTGGGCTATTTTTGTAACCATGGCAGCAGAACAGTTTGGTACCAATATTCGTGCAACTGTAGCAACAACGGTACCCAATATGGTAAGAGGTTCATTGGTATTGGTTTCTTTGCTATTTACAGGATTACAATCATATACCGATTATTTAAAAAGTGCCTGGATAACAGGAATTGTTGTAATGCTTATTGCTGTATTGGCTGCCTGGTATACTGAAGAAACTTTTCATAAAGATTTGAATTATGTAGAAGTGGATGAGGTATTGCCATAGCCGGGCAATTGCCTGATAAAGTATATCTTCCGTCAATACAGTATCGTTACAACTGATGGGCGATTGAAAACAGGTGGCCTGTAACATTATTGATTTCTAAAAACTTTGTATGAAGTTGTTGGTGATTCGTTTTTCTTCAATTGGAGATATTGTATTAACCACGCCGGCTATACGTTGTCTGAAGCAACAACTACCCAATGTTGAAATTCATTTTTTGAGTAAACTTCAGTTTAAAGCGGTTACAGAAGCCAATCCATACATCGATCAATTTCATTATTACAATGGCAATTTATCTGCCCTAATCAAAACTTTGAAAGCTGAGCAGTTTGATTATGTAATTGACTTTCATAAAAACTTTCGTTCTTATAAAATCCGTTGGGCTTTGCGTACCAAAGTATTGGCTTATCGAAAACTGAGTGTACAAAAATTTTTACTAACCCGATTTCACATCAACTTAATGCCGGGTAGGCACATATCACTACGTTGTTTAGATGCTTTAGCACCTTTGGGGGTTACTGATGATGGGGGGGGATTAGATTATTTTATACCATTGCATGCAACACTAAAGCCAGGCGATTTACCGGTATCGCATAGTGCCGGTTATATTGCCATTGTAATTGGGGCATCGTATTTTACTAAGAAGTTGCCTTTGGAAAAACTGCAAGATTTGTGTGCTGCTATCAACTACCCCATTGTATTGGTAGGGGGAAAAGAAGATGCTACGATGGGTGCGGCCATAGCTACTGTTGATGATATTAAAGTTTATAATGCCTGTGGAAAATTCTCTTTACATGAATCTGCCGATATTGTTCGCCATTCCAATCTGGTGATTTCGCATGATACCGGTTTGCAATATATTGCCTGTGCATTTCAAAAAAAAGTATTGGCCATTTGGGGTGGCACTTCGCCAGCGTTGGATGTGGAACCTTATTACGGAACCGGTTACGTAAATGAAGCATTGCATCAATTGTACCATAACTATGTGGTACCAAATTTAACTTGTCAGCCCTGTTCAAATTACGGTACTACAACCTGCCCTAAAATGCATTTTCATTGTATGCAATGGCAGGATGTGGATCAAATAGCAAAGGATGCGTTGGCAATGGTTACAAAAAAATAAGCCCTGCTATTAAAACAGGGCTCATTACGAAGGTATATTGATCATTACAATGTTTTCAGCACATCATTCATGCTTCTAACAGCGGCGGCACTTTTTGCAAATGCTGCTTTTTCATCTTCATTTAATTCAAAATCCAGAATTTTTTCCCAGCCATTTTTTCCAATGATTACGGGTACGCCCATGCAAATATCTTTTTGGCCATATTCGCCATCTAAATAAACACAACTGGTAATTAATTTTTTCTCATCACGTACAATGCTCTCTACCATTGCTGAACAGGCAGCGCCGGGTGCATACCAGGCCGATGTACCAATTAATTTGGTTAATGTAGCACCGCCCACCATCGTATCATTAATAATTTGTTGTTGCTGTTCGGCAGATAAAAATTTGGTAACAGGTATACTGTTCCAGGTTGCTAAACGAATCAATGGAATCATAGTGGTGTCACCGTGTCCGCCCACTACCACTGCATTTAAATCGGCAGGGCTGCAGCCTAAGTGCTGGCTTAACTGATAACGGAAACGGGAGCTGTCTAATGCGCCGCCCATTCCAATTACGCGGTGTTTAGGTAATCCGGTAGCCTGCAATGTTAAATAAGTCATGGTATCCATTGGGTTGGATATGATGATGAAAATTGTATTGGGTGAATATTTTAAGATGTTTTCTGCAACACCTTTTACAATGCCTGCATTTACACCAATCAATTCTTCTCTTGTCATACCGGGTTTACGCGGTAAACCTGAAGTAATTACCACCACATCCGAATGGGCAGTTTTTGAATAATCATTGGTGCTGCCGCTAATGCGGGTATCAAAACCCAGTAAAGCTGCAGTTTGCATCATGTCTTGTGCTTTTCCTTCGGCAATGCCTTCCTTAATGTCTAATAAAACCAGTTCATGGCAAAGTTCTTTTCTGGCAATATTATCGGCACATGTTGCACCAACGGCACCTGCACCTACAACGGTAATTTTCATAAAAACATATTTAATAATTAGTGAATAAATTTATTTTAAAAACCTATGATTATCCAAATGGGATAGCTATTATTTTAAGGTAAGCTTTCAAAATTTTTATTGTAATGCTTCCATTATTTCCTGAGGTGAAGCGCCCTGTCTGAATTCTTTTACAAACTTACCATGCTTATTATATAAGGCAATAAAAGGGGTAAATTCTACTTTATAAAATGCGGGTATAAAATATTGGGGATCTCTTCCTGCAACCACATTTTTATATTTACTCAGGCCATAATCAAAATAAAATTTTTTAATATCATCAAAAGGATGGTAGCTAACCCAAACAAAAAATATGTTAGAAAGACTATCCATTTTTTTGTTGAGTTCTTTTGCCTCATATTGGCAATGACCACAATCGGGGCTGAAGTAAATAATGGCAACCGGAATGTTTTTAGGAAGGAAGCGATTGGTAAACCAGGTACTGTCTGTACTTAAAATTTGAAAGGAAGGGATGGTTGGATTTTTTAAATAAGGCGGTAAACTGTCGTTATTTGTTTGTGCAGTTGTGAGGAAGGGAAGCAAACAAATGATGGCGCAAGCGATGAATATGTGCTTCATTTTTTATAGTGATTTAACTTGTTTTGAAAAGTAACAATCTATATACCGTGAATGCGGCATAAAGATACGAATACGTTTGTTGATGACGGTTTCAAAACGCAAAATTAATTGAGAAAATACCTGCATATTGTTAAAATAGAGGTATTGTTTAGTTGATGGGAAATCCGGCTATAGCATAAAAAAACCTGTCGAAATCAGCTGATTCGAGCAGGTTCTGAACAACGAAAATACGCTTCTGATTTTACCCTTTGTGCTCCATGTTTTGTCTGTGAATTTGTCTGTCGGCACGTTTAATAGGATGTTTTACGCCTTCGGACTGTAACTGCTTCCTGTCATGATTAATATCTTTTTTATCGGAACGGATGTCTTTCCCTAAAGCATTTGCTTTTGCTTTATTTCCGTTTTCTAAAGCTTCGTCCCGTTGCCTTTTGTCTTTTCTCAACTCACGTACATCATGACGCATGTCTTTCATACCTGATTTTACGGCAGGGTTTTGTGTGGTAGTGCTGGTAGTAGCTGTAGCTCCGGTTTGTGCCATTGCTGCAATGGTAAAAAATAAACCGGTGGTTAAAAGGAAAACTGTTTTTTTCATGAGTTTCATTTTTTGTTTTTTTAAATGGTGTGTAATAACAGACCAATAGCGGATGAAGAAGTTTATTCAACCGGTAAAAAAATATTGGAAAAAAATGTTAAGAAACTAAATGCTACTGAAAAACTGGTAGGAATAAAATATAGTTGCACAAGGCAATAAACCAAAACGAACTTATGAGTGTTCTATTTTTTTTGTGCAGCTTCAATCATACGCATTTCTTTGGCATCCTGTAAAAATTCAGATGCAAAAATGAAATTATTCAGTAACTGGTCCTTACTGAAAATAATGTCTTTATTACTACCTTCCCATTGTTTGCGCCCATTGTGCAGGTATATAATATGATCGCCAATTTCCATTACACTATTCATATCATGTGTTACCACTATGGTGGTTGTGTTAAATTCATGTGTAATATCTTTAATGAGTTTATCAATGAGTAAAGAAGTTTGCGGATCTAATCCCGAATTAGGTTCATCGCAAAATAAATATTTTGGATTGAGAACGATGGCCCGGGCTATGCCAACCCGCTTCTTCATACCACCACTTAGTTCAGCCGGAAATTTTTGGTTAGAACCCGATAGATTAACTCGTTCCAGTACTTCATTTACGCGTTTTTGTTTTTCGGCCATGGAAAGTTTACTGAACATATCGAGCGGGAAGCGTACATTTTCTTCCACTGTTTTTGAATCGAAAAGTGCTGAGCCTTGAAACAGCATACCAATTTGTTGTCGAAGATTTTTTTTCTCATGCTTATTCATGGTGAGCATACTTTCGCCACTATATAAAACATCACCCGAATCGGGTGTAAATAACCCCACAATGCATTTAGTTAAAACCGTTTTACCGCTTCCGCTGGTACCAATAATTAAGTTGCACTTACCGGCCTCCATGGTAGCACTAATGTCTTCCAAAATGGTTTTATCACCGAAGGTTTTTTTTATGTGGCTAATTTCAATCATATCATATTATGCTAAGCTATAGAACTTCTATTTGGTTCTTCAATAAATCCTGCCAACTGTCTCTTTTTCTAATTAGATGCGTTTTGCCATTTAATACTAATACTTCGGCGGGCTTAAATCTGCTATTAAAGTTACTGCTCATTTCAAAACCATAAGCGCCGGCATTGTAAAACACTAAAAAATCACCTTCTCTGGTTTCATTTAATAAACGGTTCCATGCAAAAGTATCGGTTTCGCATATATTACCTACAACCGAATAGTGTAAATGTTTGCCATGAGGGTTGCTGATATTTTGAATGCGATGATAGGCATCATAAAACATGGGGCGTATTAAATGATTAAAACCACTGTTTACACTTACAAAAGTGGTAGCAGAAGTAGGTTTTAGCACGTTTACCTGTGTAATGAAATAACCGGCTTCGCTTACCAGATATTTACCCGGTTCAAACCAAACCTCTAACGGTTTGCCATTTGGGTTGGGATGCGCCGAAAATGCTTTTTTTACTTCTTTAGCCAGAAGTTCAATATTAGTGCCTTCTTCGTTTTCTTTGTAAGGAACTTTAAAACCCCCACCCAGATCAATGTATGTTAAGTGGTTAAATTTTGGAATTAAATCAAACAGTACGGTAATACCTTGCACAAATACCGAAACATCTTTTATTTCGCTGCCGGTATGTATGTGCAACCCTTTAATGATAAGGTTGTATTGCTGAATAATGTTTAAAATTTCTGCTATTTGGTCAACCGGTATGCCAAACTTGCTTTTATCGTGTCCGGTAGATATTTTTAAATTGCCTCCTGCCAGAATATTGGGTCGTAGCCGGATACCAACGGGGTAGGTATTGCCGTATTTTTTGCCAAATTTTTCTAAGTTGGAAATGCTGTCAATATTAATGTGCACGCCTTCTTGAACGGATGCCTCAATTTCGTCAAAGGATATACCGTTAGAGGTATATAAAATTCTGTTAGGCGGAATACCTGCATATAATGCCAATTGCACTTCATTGATTGAACTGCAATCCATATTGCAACCCAAATTGCCAATGTATTTTAAGATACTGATATTGGTTAATGCTTTGCAGGCATAAAAAAAACGGGTATTGGTTTCCTGAAATGCATGGATTAGTTGTTGGTACTGTGCTTCAATTTTTTCTGCATGATACACATAAACTGGTGTGCCATAATCATGTGCTATGGCTAATAAAGTTTCGTTACTGAGTGGCTGCATGCTGCGAAGATACAGCTTGAAAAAATAGATTGCGGATGATAGGAATGGTTATTCAGGAGAATTTTCCGGTTCAATCGAATCCTCTTTCGCTTCGTTTTCAGAACTGATACTGTTATCCACTAAAAGTTCACCCTGCGCATTTACAACAATATTGCTGCTGCTGTCATCCTCGTTTAATTGGGTGGCACTCATAAAATCTTCCGGTTTAATAATAGTGGCATCAACAGCCTGCTCAGCCAATACTTCTTTTATTTTAGGTAAATCAGCAGGTGAGTTGATGCCAAAATAATCCATGAAATTTTTAGAAGTGGTGTATAACAATGGTTTACCGGGCAATTCTTCATTTCGGCCACTTATTAATATTAATTCTTTCTCTAATAATTTTTGAACACTGTAATCGCTGTTTACACCGCGAATGGTTTCAATTTCTCCTTTTGTGATAGGTTGTTTATAAGCAATAATGGCTAATGTTTCTAAAGCTGCATTGGAAAGGCGTTTTAAAAATTTATCTCCATTTAGTTGTACAACTGTTTTGTGAAATGCTTTTTTGGTTAGAAATTGCCATCCACCGCCGCTTTCAATTACTTCAAAGGGGTAAAATTCTGATTGGTATTTTTCGGTAATACCTTGAAGCGCCATTTGTACCTGTTCCAGATTAATTCTTTCTTCCATAAAACCAAAAGCATTATTAATCAGCTCTACCATTTCGGAAGCTGTCAGTGGTTTTTCGCTGGCAAAAATCAATGCCTCAATATGTGGTATAATAGCACTTAATTCCACTGTTATGTTGCTTAAGGAGTTACTAAAATAGGTTTTTTTGATTAACCTTGTAAAGCGGCCGCTCCACTCACTATTTCTGTAAGTTCGGTTGTAATGGCTGCCTGTCTGGCTCTGTTGTACGAAATACGCAACGATTTTAATAACTCATTGGCATTGTCGCTGGCTTTGTCCATAGCCGTCATTCTGGCGCCATGTTCGCTTGCATTGGCATCCAATACTGCTTTATATAGTTGGGTGTTTAAAATTTTAGGCATCAGTTCAGTAAGCAAAATTTCTTTCTCCGGTTCAAAAATAAAATCGGCTTTTTGAGCACCGGATTGTTGAATTTTGGGAATAGGTAAAAACTGTTCGGCCACAAAACGTTGTGATGCAGCATTTTTAAATTCACTGTAAATTATTTCAACCGCATCAAAAGTTTTGTTTTCAAAGGCATGCATGGCAGCTTGTGCGGCTTCCTGAACTTTTTCAAAGCTAAGCTGTAAAAAAATATCTTTATAAGTTTCTTCAGTTTTAAAGCCCTGTTTTGACAGGCTTTCATACCCTTTTTTACCAATATTCCAAATAGTGATGTTGCCTTTTTTTAATTGGGTTGCATATTTTTCGGCAATGGTTTGCTTGGCCAATTTTACTACATTGGAATTATAGGCACCACAAAGTCCGCGATCGCTGGTAATTACAATCAGTAGCACCTTTTCAACCGGGCGTTCTTCAGCCAATGCGAGTGAGGCACCGCCTTCCATATTGCTTACAATATTGCTGAGCATTTCCTGTAATTTTCGGGCATAGGGGCGCATTTGTATAATGGCATCCTGTGCCCTGCGTAATTTGGCAGCACTTACCATTTTCATGGCTTTGGTAATTTGCTGGGTGCTTTGTACACTTTTAATTCTGTTACGTACTTCTTTTAACTGACCGGCCATATTTCAACTTTAAATTGGCTGCAAAAGTAGCAGATTGGCATTAAATTCCCATCCTTCCCTAAAAATCTACTTAAAATTTTGGTTTACAGGTGCCAAACCAATCCTAAACCATTATTGGCAGGCTCTAAACAAAGCTTTGAAAGTCTTTTACCGTTTTGGTGATGTTCCAGGTACTGTATTACATCAAATACCAATAAAAAGCTGCCTTGCAATATCATACTGCTGCCAAAACCCTCTGTTTGGTCGTTGTTTTTTCTGAGACCATGCTCTCTTAAATACAAACCTGTTGTAATGTAAGCTGCATCTAATCCTGTATTCAACAGTAAAAATTGTTCTGTTTTTTGCTGCTGTAGCCAATTTTGCTGCGGGGTAATTTTTTTTGTGAGTGCTTTTTGGGCCTGTAAAAATCCAATACCTGCTATGACAGCATTCACGGTATTCCAATATACATTCATTTTAAAAAAAGCCTGTGTATTTCCTGAAGTACTGGCAGCACTGATACTGCTTTGGATGATATTTACCCCTGCCCATGCGCCCAAAATACTCATGTTGTTTTTTATCAGCGTTTGGCGATTTATGTAAATACTATCATATTTCTGTTGCAGTGAACTTTCTGTTAAATTGATTTGTGCCTCAACTGTAATGGCAAAAAAGCTACTTGTTACAATTAAAAACCAAAACTTTTTGTTCATAATATCCAAATTCTTGTGAAATGAATGCAGGAATAGCACTAAAATGATTTCTGAACCCAAAATAAATGGTGAATTCGTTAAGTAATTGATAAAGCAGTATTATTGCGCCTGATAAACATTGAGAACCTTCAAATTGTTTACCTTTGATGCCCCTGTTTATGCCATTTTGGCTTAAATGGTTTTGTAGCACTGATTTTGGATAAAAAATTTTTTTTAATACACCACAAGTTATTTTGAGATATGCTGAAATTAATGTCAAAAATTTTAGGTGGAAATAAGAGCGAAAAAGACGTTCAGAAAATTCTTCCTATTGTTCAAAAAATGAATCAGTTTTATGAACAATATAAAACGCTCAGCAATGATGCTTTGCGCAACAAAACTGCTGAATTTAAAGCAAAAATAAAAGCCCATCTCACTGAAATTGATGATGAAATTGTTCTCTTGCAACAAGAGGCAGATGCGTTGCCACCTACTGAAATTCATGAGAAAGATAAATTATACCATCAGCTCGATAAATTAAAAAAAGAGCGGGATAAACATATTGAAACGGTACTGAATGAAATTTTACCTGAAGCTTTTGCCGTGGTGAAAGAAACAGCACGCAGGTTTAAAGAGAACGAAACATTGGTAGCTACAGCTTCTGATTTGGATCGGGAATTGAGTGTGAAAAAAGATTATATCACTATTCGCAACAATGAAGTAGTATTTAATAATAACTGGATGGCTGCGGGTGGTAAAGTGGTTTGGAATATGCTGCATTATGATGTGCAATTGATTGGTGGTGTGGTATTACATCAGGGAAAAATTGCGGAAATGGCTACCGGTGAAGGTAAAACATTGGTTTCTTCTTTGCCTGCTTACCTGAATGCCCTGGCCGGCGAAGGGGTGCATATTGTAACGGTGAATGATTATCTGGCTCGACGTGACTCTGAATGGAATGGACCCATTTTTGAATTTTTGGGACTGAAAGTAGATTGTATTGATAAACACGATCCCAATACAGAAAACAGGCGCAATGCTTATCTGGCCGATATTGTATACGGAACCAATAATGAATTTGGTTTTGATTATCTGCGCGATAATATGGTTCACTCTCCCGATGAAATGGTACAACGGAAATTCCATTATGCCATAATAGATGAAGTAGATAGTGTATTGATTGATGATGCCAGAACTCCTTTAATTATTTCGGGCCCTATTGGTAAACAAGACAACATTGAACAATTTTTTGAACTGAAACCCCGAATTGAAAAATTAGTAGAAGCACAGAAAAAAGCGGTGAACCAGTTTTTAATTGAGGCCAAGAAAAAAATTGCAGAAGGCAATGACGATCCGAAAGATGGCGGATTATTGCTGTACCGCGCTTTTAGAGGATTGCCTAAAAATAATGCACTCATCAAATATTTAAGTGAACCGGGCATGCGCATGAAACTGCAAAAAGCAGAAAATTATTACATGGCCGATCAATCCAGAGAAATGCATATTGTTGATGCAGAACTCTATTTTTATATTGATGAAAAAAATAATTCGGTTGAATTAACTGATAAGGGTATTAACCTGATTACCAAATCGGGCGAAGACCCACACTTTTTTATATTGCCTGATATTAGTGTAGCACTCGGTGAAATTGAGCAGAACAATACACTCAGTGCCGAAGAAAAAATACACAAAAAAGAAGCCCTGATTAATGAATATGCGCAAAAAGCAGATCGTATTCATACTGTACAACAATTATTGAAAGCATATACCTTATTTGAAAAAGATGATGAATATGTTGTTTTAGACGGGCAGGTAAAAATTGTAGATGAACAAACCGGACGTATTTTGGATGGCAGGCGTTATTCAGATGGTTTGCACCAGGCTATTGAAGCAAAAGAAAATGTGAAGATAGAAGCTACTACACAAACCTATGCTACCGTTACCCTGCAAAATTATTTTAGAATGTACCATAAATTAGCGGGTATGACGGGTACTGCACAAACAGAAGCCGCCGAGTTATGGGATATTTATAAATTAGATGTAGTGGCCATACCCACCAATGTGCCTGTAATTAGAAAAGATAGCAACGATTTGGTGTTTAAAACCAAAAGAGAAAAATTTGGTGCGGTAATTGAAGAAATTTTGAATCTGCAAAAAAATGGCCGTCCGGTTCTGGTAGGTACCACCTCAGTAGAAGTAAGTGAGCTACTCAGCAGGATGTTACGGCAAAAACAAATTCCGCATAATGTATTAAATGCCAAACAACATGCCCGTGAAGCACAAATTATTGCTGAAGCCGGTATGGCAGGCGCTATAACCATTGCTACCAATATGGCCGGTCGGGGTACCGATATCAAATTAGGACCCGGTGTAAAAGAAGCAGGTGGTTTGGCCATTCTGGGTACCGAACGCCATGAATCCAGAAGGGTTGATTTACAACTCCGTGGCCGTGCCGGTCGCCAGGGTGATCCTGGTTCTTCCGTTTTCTTCGTTTCGCTGGAAGACGATTTAATGCGCATGTTTGGCAGTGATAGAATTGCCAAAGTAATGGATTTTGCAGGTTATAAAGAAGGTGAGGTGATTCAGCATAGCATGATTACCAAATCTATTGAACGTGCACAGAAAAAAGTAGAAGAAAACAACTTCGGCATTCGAAAGCGGTTGTTAGAGTATGATGATGTAATGAATAAACAACGTACCGTTATTTATACCAAACGCAGCCATGCTTTGTTTGGCGAACGTTTGGCATTGGATTTAGACAATGCCTTTTATAGTGTAGCCGCCGAAATGATTAACGGATTTAAAGTAGAAGATGATTTTGAAGGATTGCGATTAGCCTGTATTGTACACTTTGGAACCGATACCAATATTACACCGGAAGAACTGAATAAATTATCAGAACAACAGTTAACCGAAAAATTATACAATCAGGCCATTACCAATTACCAAAGCAAGAAAGTAGAACTGGCTACACAAACATTGCCGGTATTTAAAAATATTCGTCAGCAACAAGGCGCCCATATCGAAAATGTAATTGTACCTTTTAGTGATGGCAGAAAACAATTACAGGTATTGGCCAATATGCAAAAAACCCTCGATACCAACGGTACCGAATTGGTGAATGCATTAGAACGTTCTGTTACCCTTGCATTTATTGATGATGCATGGAAAGAACATTTGCGTGCTATGGACGATTTGAAGCAAAGCGTACAAACTGCTGCTTACGAACAAAAAGATCCATTAGTGATTTATAAAATGGAAGCCTTTCATCTCTTTAAACAAATGGATAGTGAAGTGAATAAAGAAATTGTTCAATTCCTTTGCCATGCTACCATTCCTTTGCAGGAAGGTGAAACCGTTCGGGAGGGCCGTCAGCGTAAAACTGATTTAAGTAATATGCGCACCCAAAAAGAATCTTTGGATGGTGCCGTTCGTGAAGATGATTATTACGATCCCACTCCCGTAAAACAAGAGCCGGTTAAAGTCGGTCCAAAAATTGGTCGTAACGATCCCTGTCCTTGCGGAAGTGGCAAAAAATATAAAAACTGCCACGGAAAAGAAGCGTAAACATATATTTTACCGGAATGGGGTTATTAGCATATTCCTGCTTTTAACCCCTTTTTTATTTATTTTTGAAAAATTAAACTTGCTATATGTCTGCTGTAACAGCATTTTTACCCGATTTTAGAAATACCCCGCAAATAGATCATGTGGGCGTGGAAGAAAGAGCCGCCAGGTTCACCAAACGAAGTATTAAAGCCGAAACCAAAGTAAACGGTTTAAAACTGGCTTTGAATATGATTGATTTAACAACCTTAGAAGGAAAAGATACCGACGGAAAAGTAAAACAATTATGCTATAAAGCCATGCATCTGCATGATGCTTATCCCGGCCTGCCAACGGTAGCGGCTATATGTGTGTATCCTTCCATGGTTGCTGTTGCTAAAAAAGCATTAGAAGGTTCTGGCATAAAAGTAGCTTCGGTAGCAACAGCTTTTCCAAGTGGCCAGTCATCGCGTGATGTGAAAATTAGAGATACCAAATTTGCCGTACAACAAGGTGCCGATGAAATTGATATGGTGATTAGTAGAGGAAAATTTCTGCAGGGTGAATACAATTTTGTGTACGATGAAATTGTTGCTGTAAAAGAAGCCTGTGGCACCGCCCGCTTAAAAGTTATTCTGGAAACCGGTGAATTGGTTACATACGATAATGTGCGCCGTGCCAGTGAAATAGCCATGTATGCCGGTGCCGATTTTATTAAAACCTCTACCGGTAAAATTCAACCTGCGGCTACGATGCCGGTTACATTGGTGATGTTAGAAGCTATTCGTGATTTTTATTATAAAACAGGGAAAAAAATTGCCATGAAACCTGCCGGGGGCATTTCTAAAGCCAAAGCCGCATTACATTATTTGGTAATGGTGCAGGAAACATTGGGCAACGATTGGCTGAATAATAAATGGTTTCGTTTTGGCGCTAGCAGTCTGGCAAATGATGTATTGATGCAGTTAGAAAAAGAACGTACCGGCGTTTATCAGGCAGCCAATTATTTTTCAATCGATTAACGTTAATTGTTTATTTGAAAATCTTATCAATCAATTTTTATGGCCCAATCTGCTAAAAATACTTCACCAGCACTTAACTTTAAAACCAGTTATGCACCTGCACCTGAAAGTGTAAGTGCTGCCTCTATAAAAGAGCAGTACCAGCTTTTCATCAATGGTAAATTTGAAAAACCACTCAGTAAAAAATATTTTGCTACCATTAATCCCGCTACCGAACAAAAAATTGCAACCGTAGCCGAAGCCGGTATTGCCGATGTTGATAAAGCCGTGAAAGCAGCAAGGAATGCCTTCAATGGTGTTTGGGGTAAAATGCCTGCTAAAGAACGTGCTAAATATATTTTTCGCATGGCCAGAATGATTCAGGAACGTGCCAGAGAATTTGCCATTATAGAAAGTTTAGATGGCGGAAAACCTATTCGCGAATCACGCGATATTGATGTGCCATTGGCTGCCAATCATTTCTTTTATTATGCAGGATGGGCTGATAAATTAAATTATGCTTCCCCTAACAGAAACCCATTACCGCTAGGTGTGGCCGGACAAATCATTCCATGGAATTTTCCTTTACTGATGGCGGCATGGAAAATTGCTCCTGCATTGGCCTGTGGTAATACGGTTGTTTTAAAACCTGCAGAAACAACACCTTTAACAGCATTAAAACTGGCAGAACTGATTCAGGATTGCGATTTACCTGCCGGTGTAGTAAATATTATTACCGGTGCAGGTGCTACAGGTGCTGCCTTGGTCAATCACCCCGATATTGATAAAATTGCATTTACAGGCTCAACAGAAGTGGGTAAAATTATTCAGCGTGCAACTGCCGCCACGCATAAAAAATTAACCTTAGAGCTGGGCGGCAAAGCTGCCAATATTATTTTTGAAGATGCACCCATTGATCAGGCGGTGGAAGGCATTATCAATGGTATTTATTTTAATCAGGGGCATGTTTGTTGTGCGGGTTCCCGTTTGTTTGTACAGGAATCAGTTTACAAAGAGGTGTTACAAAAATTAAAAGACAGGATTGCTACCTTAATAGTGGGCAATCCCTTAGATAAAAATACCGATATAGGTGCCATTAATTCAAAACAACAATTACAAACCATTCAAAAATACATTGCTATCGGGAAAAAAGAAGGGGCAGAAATGTTTGAAAGTAGTTGCGATTTGCCCGGTAAAGGCTATTTCTGCAGGCCAACTTTATTTACCAACGTTGCACAAAGCAGCCGCATTGCACAGGAAGAAATTTTTGGCCCGGTATTGGCCATTCAAACCTTTAGAACCGATGATGAAGTAATTGAAAAAGCGAATAATACACCCTATGGTTTAAGTGCAGGGGTATGGACCAATAAAGGTTCACGTATTTTTAATATTACCACTCGTTTGCGGGCAGGCGTAGTTTGGGCCAATACCTATAATAAATTCGATCCCGTTTCGCCCTTTGGCGGCTACAAAGAAAGTGGTTTTGGCAGAGAAGGAGGGTTGCATGGTTTAAGCGCTTATCTTAAATAACGGTATATAATTGATGTAGTAAAACCTGATTGGAATGGTTACAAATTATTTGTAGATGGTTTTTTGTAAAATATACCTCTACAACCATTTTTTGAATTTTTAATTTTGAAGTATGACAGAAAGAATTGATGTACTGAAAACATATAAGCTCTATATAGGAGGCCAGTTTCCCAGAACGGAATCAGGCAGGTATTATGCTATTAAAGATGCCAAAGGGAAATTACTTGCCAATATGTGCCAGTCTTCCAGAAAAGATTTTCGTGATGCGGTAGTAGCAGCTCGTGGTGCTTTAAGCAGTTGGTCGGGCAAGTCGGCCTTCAATCGTTCGCAAATACTATACCGTATGGCTGAAATGTTGGAAAACAGAAAAAATCAGTTGGTCGATGAATTATTATTGCAGGGATGTAAAACATTAGATGCTGTTACCGAAGTAAGCACAGCCATTGATCGGTTGGTGTATTATGCCGGCTGGTGCGATAAGTATCAACAGGTGTTTAGTGCGGTGAATCCCGTTGCATCGCCACATTTTAATTTCTCTGTGCCGGAGCCTACCGGTGTAGTAGCCATCATAGCCCCACAACAATCCGCTTTAATAGGGTTGGTATCTGTAATAGCCCCGGTTATTGCAGGCGGCAATGCTTGCG
>NZ_LUHG01000044.1 GCF_001623405.1 Hydrotalea flava | reverse complement strand
GATCGAACTCTTTTAAAATACTGGCAATCTGATGGGGACTGAATCTACTCTTTTTCATAATTAAACGTTTTAAAGTTATACATTTTTTGTCTACTTATAAAACGTACTATTTTTGGGGGAGCTTACAGGGTGGCCTGGAATAAATTCTGAATGCTATGATGGTGATTGATAAATTGGAAATATAAATACATCAACAGTTCAGTAGCATATACTAACCATTGTCTAATCCACTTCCCCCGGAATCTGGCTTATTATTGTCGTCTTTTTTAAATTCTAACTTACCGAATTTCCAAGTAAAATTGAGTCCAATAGAGCGGAAAGGAATTTGTCTTAAATTATTGGTGGTAAAATTAGGCCCTGTTAAAACCGTTCTCTGATCAAGATATTGACTGAATACATTTACTGCTGTTAAAGCCAAACTTCCTTTTTTGTTCCAGAATTGTTTACGAACCGCAAAGCTATAAGTAGTGAAAGAGGGATACCTGCCCTGTACTTCATTTCTGGCAGAACGAAAATTACCAAATACTTCTGCTGCTACATCATGTTTAAACTGGTAACTCGCATTTAAATTAATATGGTAATTGAAACTATTTGAATTATAGCCGGGATCTAATGCGTTGATGGTATTGCGTTCATAAAAAAACATATTGGTACGCAGGTTTAATGCATTAGACACATCAATACTGGCAAATAAATTTACACCCATATTTTTCTCCAAGCCAATGTTCTGTCGAGTACTCACAGATACGTTTGTAAAAACCGAATCGCCTACGGTATAATCAGGATAAAAAACCACATAAGGCTGTATATCATGATTTGATGTGCGATAAAATGCTGCAATCATGAACGAACCTATATTATTAATTTGCTTGTTGTAACTCAACTCATAGCGGTTACCTATTTGGGGTTGTAAATAAGGATTGCCGGTTGAAATATTTTTAGGATCGCTGGTATTAACGAAAGGATTCAAATCCTGATAGCTGGGGCGTTCTATTCGTTTAGAGTAGCTAATTTTTAAAGTTGAATTGCCGGTTAATTTTCTGATGAAGTAAACACTGGGTACAAATGTATTGTAACCCGGGGTTTTTACCTGGGTGATTGCATTGGAATAATAATCGTTTATTTCAGTTCTTTCGTAACGTCCGCCAACTTTGGCATCAAACAAAGTTCCAACCGGAAAACTTAATTCGCTATAAACAGCATATACCTGCTGATGGTAGTTGAGATGGTTGGATTGTGTAGAATCGAAATAATAATTGCCGGTATTGTTATTGAGTGAAAGAATGGAAGCTGTGCTGTTAATATCGGTTAAAGTAACTCTGCCACCGGTTCCAAATTTTATTTTTGAGGTAATGGGTTGTGTATAATCTACCGTCAATACATGTACGTTATTGGTACCCGGATTATCGTTCTGTGTTCCAAAAAACTTTGAATCGGATGGTACTAAAAACTGCTCGCTGTTTGAGTAACCATGATTATGTCCAAAACTGGAATTCAATGAAATATCCAATTCCTGATCGGGCTTTGCAAATGTTTTCTTGTAATTTAAATTGGCATCAATATTATGAAAATGAAATCCGCCATTTGAGTTGCTGAAAGAAGTGATGTCAGATAACACATTGCCACCGTTCATTATATTGGTGGTGGTTTGTGTTTGGTTCACAAAACCGCTGCCGGCATACCCAAACAAATTATAATTTACACCGCCTGAAATATTATTCATTGAATCGAGTGTCCAGTCGAAGCCAAGCCCCGATTGCATGCCATGACGGGTAAAACGTGATGTGCCTGATTGTAATAAAGCAACATTGGTTTTATTCAGCGTATCCATCGATGCTCTGTCAACTGTATTGGGAGTGGTTGATCTTAAACGGGCACCGCCGCTTACAAATGCATTGATACCAAAATTTTTCTTTCTTGCTGTTAGGTTAAATGAACCATTTTGCAATAAAGTACCTGCTGTTAATGACAAATTTCCATTGATGCCTTTTGCATGGTTATCTTTTAAAATGATGTTAATGATACCACCTAATCCGGATGCATCATATTTGGCGCCGGGGTTGGTAATCACTTCAATACTTTTAATCTGGCTGGCAGGTATTGCCTGCAATACATCGGCAATATTATTGCCAAATGCGGTAGAAGGTCGTCCATTAATTAAAAACTGAATACTGGAACTACCTGCCAACTGTACATTACCATCTACATCTACTGAAACCATGGGCACTTTCTTCAATAAATCAGTAGCTACTCCGCTTTGTGAGGTAAGGTCTTTTTCTGCATTAAAAACCATTTTATCAATTTTGTTTTCAACCAAAGGCTTTTTTGCAGTAACGGTAACGCCTTGCAGTACATTTTCTTGTTTAGCCAATGCAATAACCGGTAAGTTGATGGAAGCGTTTTTTTGTACACTAACTGTATTAATGGTATATTCCTGATAACCCAGCGATTGTATTTTAAAAATATAATTGCCCGGAGCCAATCCTTTGATTACAAAAGAACCTGTACCATCGGTAATGGTTCCATTAATTACATTTTTGGTGCTTTTATTTAACACAGTAATGGTGGCATATTCAATGGGTTGTTTGCTTACAGCATCTATTACTTTTCCGGTTACTTTGCCCGCAACATCATCAAAAGCCTGAACCTGTGTTGAAACAATAAACAATAAAACAGTGAGGAAAAATTTATACATCAGTTAAAAGAATTTAGGCAACTAATAAATTGCGAAATTAACCTTGTATTCTGTAGGAAATCTGTATAGAAACTATGCAGTATGTTAAAATGTATGAGCGGTGTTACTTATTTGATGAATATCAAAAAACCTGATGTAAAATAAAAGAGGCGGCCTCAATTTTGAGACAGCCTCTTAAAAAAATGATGCAACAATTTATGCAGATTCTTTTTTCTTTTTTGCTGTTTTAGGGGTAAGCATCAGGAACATTCTTTTGCCTTCTAATTTGGGTAAACTTTCCGGCTGACTAATTTCGGCCAGTCTTTCAGCAAATTTTAATAATATCAGTTCTCCTCTTTCTTTAAACTGAATAGCCCTTCCTTTAAATTGAACATAGGCTTTCACTTTATTGCCATCTTGTAAAAACTTTTCTGCATGTTTGGATTTAAAGTCGAAATCATGATCATCGGTGCCTGGCGTAAAGCGAATTTCTTTTACTTCGCTTTGTTTGGCATTGGCTTTCATTTCCTTTTCTTTCTTCTTTTTCTCGTACAGAAATTTTTTGTAATCAATTACTTTACAAACCGGTGGATCTGCGTTGGGCGATATTTCCACCAAATCCATCTCTTGTTCTGCCGCAATTTTCAATGCTTCCTGTAACGGATAAATACCCACGGTTACATTATCGCCTACCAACCTTACCTGCGCTGCTCTGATTCTTTCGTTAATACGATGTTCAGGTTCCTGATGTCTTTGAAAGCGGGGATTCATTCTTCCTCCGTATCCACCGCTGTTACTTTTAAAAGGTAATGCCATTAAAACTGGTTTGATTTAAAAATTTAAGTGTAAAAATAATGATTAAATATTGCTATTCAACAGATTTACGGTTAGATATTTCTGCAACGATATTTTTTATGAAAGCTTCAACAGGTAAAGTGCCTACATCTCCTTTTCCCTGACGGCGAACTGAGAGCATATTTTCATTCATTTCTTTTTCGCCCACTACCAGCATATAAGGTATCCGCATCATTTCAGCTTCCCGAATTTTCTTTCCTATTTTCTCATTGCGTTCATCTACCTGAGCACGTACACGATATTGCTTCAATTGCCGTGCTACTTCCTGTGCATAAGCAGCAAACTTATCGCTAATGGGCAATACAGCCACTTGCTGCGGCGCAAGCCATACCGGAAATTTACCTGCATAATGTTCTAACAAAAAGCCAATAAATCGCTCATGTGTACCTAAAGGTGCCCTATGAATAATCAGCGGAATATCTGTATCATTATTGGCGGTGGTGTAGGCCAATGAAAATTTTCTTCCTGAATTAAAATCAACCTGGTTGGTGGCTAAAGTAAACTCACGCCCAATGGCACTCCATATCTGTACATCAATTTTAGGCCCGTAAAAGGCAGCTTCATCGGGCACTTCAATAAAAGGTGTATTGGTTTCTATTAAAACTTTACGTACCATTTCTTCGGTTTCTAACCACAATTGCGGTTCATTCACATATTTCTGCCCCAGTTTAGCCGGATCGTGCAATGATAAGCGCATCACATATTTATCTATTCCAAACAAATCAAAATATTTCAGATACATATTGTTTACTGCCTTAAATTCTTCAGCAAACTGTTCTTTGGTACAATAAATATGTGCATCATTCATATGCAAACAACGCACCCGCATTAGGCCAAATAATTCGCCACTCTGCTCATATCGATAGCAAGTACCATATTCTGCAATACGGTAAGGCAAATCGCGATAACTTTTGGGTTCCGCAGCAAAAATTTTGTGGTGATGCGGACAGTTCATGGCCTTTAAATAATATTTCTCTCCATCCATTTCCATTGGCGGGAACATACTATCTGCATAATAAGGCAGGTGACCGCTGGTTAAATACATGCTTTCTTTGGCGATGTGCGGTGTAACTACCCTTTTGTAACCGGCTTCTTCTTCTGTTTCTTTGGCTAATTTTTCTAATTCTTCAATAATGATGGTGCCATTGGGCATCCATAAAGGCAAACCCGGGCCTACATCATCATCCATTGTAAAAATGCTCAATTCCTTCCCCAGTTTACGGTGGTCGCGTTTTTTAGCCTCTTCCAACATGACCAAGTATTCATCCAATTCTTTCTGATTCGGGAAAGTAATACCATATACTCTGGTTAGTTGTTTATTATGCTCATCGCCCTTCCAGTATGCACCGGCTATATTGGTAAGTTTAATGGCTTTAATAAAACCGGTATTGGGAATATGCGGGCCACGGCACAGGTCGGTAAAGTTACCCTGGGTATAAAAAGTAATTTCGCCGTCATTTAAATTTTGCAAAAGGTCTAATTTGTATTCATCGCCTTTTTCATTAAAATAAGCAATGGCTTCCGCTTTGGGTATGGCTTTACGCTGATAGGCATTGGCCTGTTTAGCCAGTTCATTCATTTTTTTCTCTAATGCCAGCAAATCCTCTTCCGTCATTTTTCTGTCGCCCAAATCCATGTCATAATAAAATCCATGGTCAATGGCCGGGCCTACCCAAAATTTAACACCTGGAAACATACTTTCTACTGCTTCGGCCATTAAGTGTGCAGAAGAGTGCCAGAATGTTTGTTTGCCATCGGTATCATTCCAGGTAAGTAATTGCAAACTAGCATCGGTTTCAATAGGGCGGGTAGCATCCCAAACTACACCATTTACTTTAGCTGCCAGTACTTTTTTTGCTAACCCTTCACTGATAGATTTTGCTATTTCTAATGAAGTTGTGCCTTTTGGATAAGACCGCACTGCACCATCCGAAAAACGAATTTCAATCATATTTAATTTTAAATATATTTTTTAGAGAAACACAAAGGTAACAAATTGGCAGCAGAGATTTTTTTTTGTAATAAATTGCTCAAAAAAACCTTAACGCTTTATTATACTGCCACCCACTTTAAGAAACTTAGCTTTGTAAGATATGTATCGTGTTGTTGCATTAAGCCTTTTTCTCTGCCTGAATTTCCAACTGCTCCCGGCACAAAAATTAACGGGAATATGGAGAGGCTATTTTATACAAAAAAATTACAACCCCTTTTCCGGACAGTTTGTGGAAGACAGATATAAGTATGAAGTGCAAATTAATGAACTGCCCAATAAAGCATTAGAGGGCGTTACCTACTCATATAAAACCACTGTATTTTATGGCAAAGCCGAATTCAGGGGCCTATATACCCCTTCTACCAAAAATCTGGTGATCAAAGAAACCAAAATGCTGGAAATAAAAGCCGGTGATTTAACAGTGCCTTGTTTAATGACCTGTTATTTAGATTATAGCAAAGAAGGTAAAATGCAAACCCTATCGGGTACCTATTCCAGTATGGGTGAAAAAGATAAAAGTGATTGTGGCAGCGGGATGGTGTATTTAGAAAAAGTACAGGAGTCTGATTTTGAACCGGCTCCTTTCCTTAAACAACATCCGTTGGTTGAAAAAAACAAGTCCGAAAAATTAACGGAAACCATGCCATCTGCCGATATTAATATCAAAAAAATTCAAGAAGCACTTGGTGTTGTTGCGGATGGCAAATGGGGTACTGCAAGTAAAGCAACTTTACTGAAAAAAATTCCGAATGCACAACCCAATCCTGATTTTAGCAATCAGCAACAAGTAAATGCACTACTGATTCAAATACAAAAAGCAAATGCACAAAAAACGCAAAAAACCAAAACAGAAAGTGTAAAACCCACTCCTCAGCCAGTAACCGACTCAATCGAAAACATAAAAAAAGTACAACATGCATTGGGTTTAGTGGCCGATGGAAGTTGGGGGCCTAAAAGCAAAACTGCCTTATTGAAAAAAATTCCTGATACGAAGCCTGTTCCTGATTTTAACAAAAATGAACAAATTAATGCGCTGATTCAACAATTGCATCGAACAACACCTTCAACACCCACTACACAAAGCAATCCAAATGAAACAAAATCGGTTTTAAAAGATACAACAAAACCTATTGTTTCAGTAATGCCACACACTGTTATTCCTCCTGAATTAACGGAAAGGAAAAACAAAATGGTGAGAGAAATTTTTGTTTCCTCTCCTGATGTTAAAATTGATTTTTACGACAATGGCGTAATTGACAATGATACTATTACCGTATATGATGACCATCAATTAGTGGTGAACAGCGGCAGACTCAGCGAAAAACCCATTACAGTATACTTGCATCTGAGCAAAGAAAATCCAACACATGAAATTATTACAGTAGCCAATAATTTAGGCGATGTACCGCCCAATACCGCATTAATGGTAGTTACAGCCGGTAATGAAAGGCATGAAATTTTTATTACTTCTGATGAAGGTGTCAATGCCAAAGTACTAATTACTTACCGACCCAAAACCATCCGGGCAGAAAAATATTAAAATAATGATGCAAATGCAAGCTTGTTTTAAGGTTTAAATTGTAATGAATCCAATAAATTACCACAAACAGTTTTTGCTTTTGGCAAATATGGATTTTGAATTTCAGAACGATTACTTAACCAATCGGATCCAGCATTATTAAAAACAGTAGAACAATGAAAATGATATACTGTTTCTTTACTGTATTGAACGGTTCTAATTAAATCATATAACGCCTGGCTTACTGCAGCAAAACCTTTTAATTTTTCCTGCATATTTTGTTCACCACCCATACCCGCTAAATCTGCCTTTATGTTCGCAACATTTTGTTGTGCTGTTTCAATAATCACTGTATCTGCTTTCAGTAACTGAAACGGTAAACTATCGGCAGCAGTCATCATATCGGTAGCAGCTTTGTTCACAGTATTCATTTGTTGATGATACAATCCGTCAGACAATTGATAATACTGGTGCAGAAACACCGAAAATGCAGCATCAAATTTTATTTGGTGTTTCGATACCATGAGTGGCTCATCTGTATTTTTCTGAATAGGAACTTTCTTATCGGTTTGATTACATGCTACTAACCCTATTACAACAAAATAACATACAAAACCCCAATGCCATAATTTCATACCATCAATTTTATACTGAATAATACATCAAATTTACGTAAACCTGCGCAAATCAGTTCTGGATTACCTTCAATATATTGATAATTAGATGCATGTCATTTATTGCATGCATGCATTCGAACCAGACAATTACCTTTGCAGCAAAACATACAAAAAAAAATGTTGATAGGTTTACAAAATGTTACGTTTGAATTTGGTGCAAGAGTAATTGTAGCAGATGCTACCTGGCATATACAGCCGGGCGACAGAATTGGATTAATTGGGTATAACGGAACCGGAAAATCTACCCTTTTAAAGGTTTTGGTGGGCGAGTATACTCCATCAAAAGGCACAGTTGAAAAAGGGAAAGATACCACCATTGGTTATCTGCATCAGGATTTATTGAGTTTTGATACCAATGATTCCATTCTTGAAGTGGCGATGGGTGCCTTTGAAAAAGTAAAACAATTAGAAAGAGAAATTACGGAATTGGGTAAAATTTTGGAAACAAAAGAGGACGAAGCACTTTTAATGGCATATACCGATAAGTTACACGAACTGGAAGTAGCCGGCGGTTATACCATTCATCACAGAACAGAGGAGGTATTACAGGGACTTGGCTTTCAGAATGCCGATCTGCACCGTCCCTACAAAGAATTCAGTGGTGGATGGCGGATGCGGGTACTTTTGGCCAAAATGATTTTACAACAACCCGATGTACTATTGTTAGATGAACCGACCAACCATCTTGACCTGCCTTCTATTGAATGGTTAGAAAAATATCTGAAACACTACCAAGGCAGTGTTGTAATTGTGAGCCATGACAAGTTTTTTCTGAATAGGATGGTGAATAAAATTGTGGAACTATACCAACAGCAATTGCATGTATATGTAGGAGATTTTGATTTTTATGAAAAGGAAAAAGAGCTGCGTATTGAATTACAACAGAAGGCTTATGAAAACCAGCAGGATTATATACGCCAGCAGGAAAGATTCATTGAACGTTTCCGTTCAAAAGCTTCAAAAGCGGCCGCAGCACAAAGTGCCATAAAACGGTTAGATAAAATTGACAGAATTGAAAACGTTACACTTGAACGCCCGAACATTAAAATCAATTTCCAGGTGGATAAGCAACCTGGCAAAATAATATGCGAATTAAAAGATATACAAAAAAAATTTGGAGCTACTACAATCTTACAAAATGCACAGGCAGAAATAAACCGAGGTGATAAAATAGCACTGATTGGTGCCAATGGTAAAGGAAAATCTACTTTGTTAAGAATTGTTGCCGGTACCGAAACATTTGAGGGATTGCGCAATTGGGGCCATAATGTTGAGGAAAGCTTTTATGCGCAACACCAATTAGAGGCCTTAAACCTCAACAATTCAATTCTGGATGAAATGAAAGAATGTGGCAGCAACAAAAATGAATTGGAGCTGCGCACCTTGTTAGGTTGTTTTTTATTCAGCGGGGATGACAGCGATAAAAAAATCAGATTACTCAGCGGAGGTGAAAAAGCTCGTGTTGCTTTGGCCAAAGTAATTGTAAGCCGAAGTAATTTTTTATTACTGGATGAACCTACCAACCACTTAGATATGCATTCTGTTGAACTATTGGCCGAGGCACTCAATAATTATGAAGGCAGTTATTTATTAGTTAGTCACGACCGATTTTTTATTTCAAAAACAGCCAATAAAATTTGGGAAATTGTTGACTATCAGATTAAAGAATTTAAAGGAACTTATCAGGAATGGATAGAATGGAATGAAAGAATGGCGAAGCAAAATTCTTCCAAAAAAGAAGGAAAAGCGGCAACACCTCAGCCGGTTAAGGAAGTAGCTTTTCAAAAAAATAACATCCCATTCAATCAACTCGAAAAACAACAAAAAAAGGAATTAGCACAGGTAAAAAGAAAATTTCAACAAACAGAGGCTTTATTAGAAACACTGAACGAGAAAAAATCAGCTTTGGAAATATCATTGGTACACCCCGATTTGTACAAGGATCCTGCAAAATTTTCTGAATTTGAAAAAGCCTATGCTGCGATTCAAAAAGAATGGGATGCCGCTCAGCAGCAATATGAAATTTTATTTGAAAAATTGATGGAATTAGAGGGTTAATGGTCTGGCATTACAAACTCAAGCACAATTTTATATTGTTGTTTTGAAAGCGGGGAAATGTTGGTATTTTTTTGTAATTGCATGGTAACTACCGGATAAGTTGCTTTGGTAATATCAGATAATTTTGCAAATACAACTTTTGCTTCTGCAGAGCTGTTTTTTCTGAAAATAATAAACATAGCCCTCTCCCCTTGCAGCTTTTACATTATCAAAAGCTGCCTGATATTCACTAATGGCATTGAGTAAACTATCAAATCCGGATTGGGAGTAGGTATAAAAAACGGTATCGTTATTGGTATGTCTACTTTTTATAAACATTGTTATTTTTTTTACTCACAGTTGAGCCAGCATGGCCTTAATAAAGTCGGACACCAGATAACTGATTAATTTTCCGGAAGCAATATTCTGACGGCCATCTTCCAGTGTGGTAGCAGCTTCGCAGATATGTAAATAAGCAGGACGAGTATTCCAGGCCATAAAATTAACATATTGCCGAGCATGGATAACACCAATACCTGTTGGGCTGCCGGCACTACTCAATATATTCTCAATAGCATCCACATCTAATTCAATGCCACATAAACCTCCTTCCGTAAAACCGGCAGCATGTGCCATTGCCTGTTGAAAACTACGTTTTTCGTGCAGAAAAATATCTTCATAAGTAATGCAATCAATAAAAGGATTGTTCACAATATCCATCCAGATGTTTTGTGCAATATAATTTTCGTGAAGGCCCAGAATACAATATTTTTCCAAATAACCATCTTCTTCCGCATAGCGGAAAGCATTGCCACTATGCCTTCCTTCCATGGCACGGTAATCGGCATGTGCATCTAAATTAATTACATTTATCTGCGGCAAATCAATCACACCCGCTTTGTACCAGCCTTTTGCAGCACCTTTAATACAGGGGTAGGCATTGTTATGGCCACCGCCTATAATAATGGGAATTTTTTTTTGCTGGGTTATTTCATGAATCATCTGTTCTACAGCATCATCAATGGTATTTACTGCATGTCGGTAGGCTTCTATTTTTTCTTCATGATTATAGGCATTCATTTCAATAATATCCTGCAAAGAGTTAAAGTCGAAATAACCGGCTATCAAAATTTCCCGGCCATCTAAAAAATCGTTGCTTTGAATGTTGAGAAAAGTTTGCAAAAATGCTGACCAGGCGGTATGTGCGCCACCAATCCCTTCATTGGCCTTTATGCCAATATCTTCCGGAATACCCAGCACCACAAAATCCGCATCCGATTCCATCATACTTTCTCTAAATTGCTGCACCTGATGCATGGTCTGCACCCGCTCCCCTAATTTCGTTTCGTACCTGCGTATACGAACCAACGATAAAATGTCTTCTTTTTTAAATGGGTGCAGATAGGGCATAATTGAAAAGTTTATAAATAATATAAAATTATTCGAAGCTTATCTATCTCCATCTTTTTTCTTTTTAAAAATCAGGTCAATTCCCTTTTCGATGGAGGATTCAATTCCTTTTGCTATGGGCGCTAATGGAATGCCATCATATTCATTTTCCTGATGTGCATTATTTTGCTCCGGATAAATAATAATTTTATTATTCTCATCGAAATATTTTTCCAATTTATAGGGAATGTTTTCGAGAAAGCTATTATAAGACATTGTCCCCTTTCGGGAAGACACAAAAAACAACAAATCGGTTTTTACAATATTTCTTGATAAAATTAGGAAATCTTCCCAATTTGAAAATTCTTTGAAAGAAGGAACAAAATTAATTTTATTGTGGGTACAAAATTGTTGAATGGCTGAATAGGTTTTGTTGCTTCCAAATATTAAAACAGGGATTGAGAGTTCCTGCGACAGATAAATTAATTTCTTTAACCAGGCATTAAAGCCTGTTTCCAGTTCGGCAAGAGCCGGTATAATTACAACAATACGCTTATTATAAACAAATGGTTTCGATAAATGGGTAATGAAAATATTTTTATTAACTTTTGTTAATATATTTTCAAATTTATCGCTAATCAGGTTTTCCAAAATTCCATTTTTATGAGGCCAGCCTAATAAAATATAATCAGCCAATATTTCGCGGGTAATTCTTGAAATACCGCTGGAAACATTATGATCAATGGTAGTAACGGTATTCACCTTATTTTCAGTAGCAGATGCCTGTTGTTTATATTCTTCTAATTTATTTTTCGATAATATAATATTTTTTTCTGCAGTTTCATCATTAGGAACAACTGTTAAAATAGTAACGGGATTAGCTGATTTTTTGTCTTTAATTAAAATAGCCAAATCCAATATTTTATCAACTGTTTCAACATTTGCAGTAGGTATTAAAATTTGTTCACTGTTCATTACACTCGATTCTAAGATATCAATTTCATTTTTTTCCTTATTCAGCAATATTTTTTTGGAAGCTTTTTCAGTTGCAAAAGAAGAAAAAACACAAGTCACTAAAATCAGAATAATGGTACCATTTAAAATATTTTCATCAATAATATTAGCTCTAAAACCTACCAAAATAATAGCCAAAGTGGCAGCAGCATGTGAGCTGCTTAAACCAAAAATAAGTTGGCGCTGCGCTTTTGAGTACTTTAAAAATAGTTGTGTAAGCCAGGCTGCAAGCCACTTGCCAGATAATGCCACTGCAATTAAAGTACCTGCAACAATTAAAGCAGCTGGTCCATGCGTAATTACACTGACATCAACAATCATTCCCACGGAAATCAGGAAAAAAGGAATAAACAGCGAATTACCCATAAATTCAATCCGGTTCATTAAGGCTGATGAATGAGGAATGAGTTTATTGAGTGCTAAGCCTGCAACAAATGCACCAATAATGGGCTCTACACCGGCTACTTCAGCCAGAAAGGCAGCAAAAAAAACTACAGCCAAAACAAATATATAATGTGAATGGCGTTCACTTTCTAATTCTCTGAAAAACCATTTGGCAATTCGTGGAACCAATAAAAACATGATGGCTGAAAAAATAGAGAGCGATACCAGCAACCGTATCCAAAAATCGGAGTTTAATGTTCCTGCATGATTACCCATAATAATGGCTAAAATAATCAGCACTGCAGTATCTGTTAATACCGTTGCCCCCACGGTAATAGCTACCGCCTGATTTTTAGCAATTCCTAATTTGCTGACAATAGGGTATGCTACCAAAGTATGTGTAGAAAACATGCTCGCAGTTAAAAAGCTGGCATTTACATCGTATCCCAATAAGTAATGACATACCGGAAAACCAATACCCAATGGGATGATAAATGTTAAAAAACCAAACAGGAAACTTTTATTTTTATTGGCCTTAAACTCATTAATATCTAATTCCAATCCTGCTATAAACATAATGTATAGTAAGCCGATGGTTGAAAATAAATCAATAGCCGAATTTTTTTCAAGTAGATTAAAACCATGTGGCCCAATAATAACTCCTGAAATAATTAAACCTATAATTCCGGGTATGTTTAATTTTTTTAAAATAATAGGCGATAATAATATTATAAATAATATTAATGAAAATATCAACACAGGATTTTTTAACGGTAGTTGAAATTCATGAATAAAATGTTTGAAAAAATAGTTCATAAAATAAAAATTAAACCATAAGTTTATATTAAATTAAGATATGGCAATGTAACTGAAAAAACTAAAAAAAATATTTTTCAGTTACAATTTAACTCTTAAACAATTAAATTAGTTAATTATATCCAATTTCCCTCTATCATCACCTTGTCAATTAAATGCATTCCAAAATGGTAAGGTAAATAAGCAACTGACGGTATGGGTTTAGTGAAGATAAGGTTTGCTTTTTTACCAATAGTAATACTCCCTACCTCTTTTTCTATTCCCATAGCAAATGCACCATTTATTGTTGCAGCATTAATAGCTTCTTCAGGTAAAAATTCATTTTGTATGCAGGCTAATGACACTACAAAATTCATATTACCACTGGGCGATGAACCGGGATTATAATCGGATGCCAATGCCAACGCACAATTTTTCTGTAACATTTTACGTACTGGCGCATATTGCATTCGGAGAAAAAAAGCTGCAGTAGGTAGTATGGTACCAATGGTATTTGAGGTTGCCAATGCATGTATTGATTTTTCATTCATGGCTTCTAAATGATCAACGGAAATGGCTTTGTGCTTCACTCCTACTTCAACCCCTCCGCTTACAGCAAGTTGATTGGCGTGTAATTTAGCAGGTAAGCCAAATTTGTAGGCAGCTTCTAAAATTATTTCGGTATCAGCAACACTAAAAAAGTTTTGTTCGCAAAAAACATCCATATAATCGGCCAATTGCTCATCGGCAATTTTGGGTAGCATTTCCTGAATAATGAGTTGAATATAACCCTGTTTATTTTCCCGATACGCAGCCGGAATAGCATGTGCCCCTAAAAAAGTGGCTTTCACCGGTATGTTTACTGCTGCTTTTAACCGCTGTATTACCCGTAACATTTTTAATTCATCGGCAACTGTTAATCCATACCCACTTTTTATTTCAATAGCACCTGTTCCTAAATGTATCAATTCCTGCAAACGCAAGATGGCACTTTCATACAAAACCGATTCAGGTGTGGTATGTAAAGCAGCTGCAGAATTTAAGATACCACCCCCTTTGGCTGCTATATCTGCGTAACTCAAACCATTTAATTTGTCAACAAATTCCTGATCCCTACTTATTGCAAATACCAAATGGGTGTGACTATCGCACCAAGTAGGTAAAACAGTTGCACCACCTGCATCATAAACTGCATCATACGTTTTTTCAGGTAATGCATCCATACTACCATAAGCTTCAATTCTGCCTTTATGAATTACCAAAAAAGCATTTTCAATCATCGGTAAATCAGCCATTGCTTTTCCTCTGAGTAATTGGTTTTGTTCCCGAACATTGAGTAACTGATGTATGTTGGTAATTAGTAAATGCATGTCGGTAAATATTTATGCACCTGGCAGGTTAAACAATTCTAATTTAAATAATGTTACATTTATATTGCACTGTAACCGGCTAAAAATATGATTTGTTATGTACATATTGTAAGATACCCAAAATATTTGGAATTTTTTGGAATGCTCTCCATGGCAATTTTTAGACTACCATTGGTTTTTAACAGAAATATTCAATTCTATAAACTATTGGGTTGTGGTAAAAATGGCAGTTTTGATATACACCCCGATTGGCGTCAATGGGCCGTGTTAACCGTTGCAGAAACTGCAAAGGAAAGTGTACAACATACCGGTAAATTTTTGCAATGGTGGTGGCAATTGTTTCATTGTGAAATACTTCGTTTAAAACTACTACCTATTGAAGGGCATGGCACTTGGGATGGAAAATTATGTTTCGGCAACCTGCCACCAAAAACCGAATATAAGGGGCCTATTGCCATACTAACCCGAGCCACCATTCATTCCAAAAAAGTAAAAAGATTTTGGCAACATGTAGATGCCGTTTCTGCAGAAATGAAACAGGCAGATGGTTTCATTACATCGGTAGGAATTGGCGAAATGCCCTGGTTTAGAGGGGCAACTTTGAGTGTATGGCAAACAAAAGCTCAAATGCGTGCTTTTGCCTATACACAACCCTTTCATAAAGCAGTAATTGTAAAAACAAGAAAGGAAAACTGGTATGCGGAAGATATGTTTGTGCGCTTTATTCCGCTACAGGTATCAGGAACCTTACAGGGCATTGATCCTTTCAAAGGAAAATTGTACCTTGCGCCCAATGAATAGGTTTTTTACCATCATATTGCCTTATCTCAATCATTTTGCCTGGTTGTATCGCGGCCTGAATGCTATGCCTGATCATTAGCTTCTCTGCTATATACTTCCTTTTTTTCAATTAATTTTTTCAATGGAATACCAATATTGTATGTCTCATTGATCATTTCTATTACATAAAAATATTAATTTATGCAAAATACACAAGCATTGTTTGTGAACTCAGAAATTGGCACATTAAAACGATTATTGGTTCATAGTCCGGATAGCGGTTTGGGGAAAGTGGTTCCTTCAAAAGCGCAGGACTGGTTATTTGAAGATATTGTGCACTTAAATACCATTCGGAAAGAAGAATATGATTATTACACCAAAATATTGCTGCTTTTTTTAGATCCCGAAAAAATAAAGGGTAAACTTCCTGAGATTGATGCAGAAAAAGCCAACCGAAGTTTTTATAAACCAGATAATCCTGCCTTCTTCAAATCGGATAAAGTAATTGAATTAGAATGGTTACTGGCTGAAATTTTACTGAACGATGCAATTAAACACAGCTTAGTTGCTTCGGTTTGTGCCATAGAGGGATGCACTTTTAAAACACAGAATGCATTAATGGATTATGATGCAGTTTCATTAGCCAAAACATTTATCAGCGGTTCAGCAAAAAACAAAGAAATGCTGTTTGCACCCATACCCAATTTTATTTTTACACGAGATATTGGTATTACTATTAAAGATCATGTTTTATTGAACAAACCTGCTAAAAAAGCAAGAACCAGAGAAGCTTTGCTGGCGAAATATATTTTCTTTAACCACCCATTTTTTAAGGCATACCAGCAGAATATAATTGAATTAACCGATACCTATCAAAATCTTTTATTACCGAAAGAGGAAGATGAGAGAAAAATTACTTTAGAGGGAGGCGATATTATGGTGATCAGTAATGATCATTTACTGGTAGGCGTTAGTGAAAGAACATCGCCGGAAGCGGCAGCTAAAATTGCACATATTGTATTTAAGAAAAACCTGATGGAAAGAGTAACCATCATTAAAATACCAAAAAAACGCGATTACATGCATATTGATACCGTTTTTACACAGGTAAAAAAAAATGTATGGGTAATGTTGGGTAATTTTTCGAAAAAGGCAGTTTTACATGAAGATGAAGATGCCATTGAACGCACACTGGAACTGAAAAAAGACGAAAAAATAAAGATTAAACAATTCCATAAAAACGATCCGGAGAATAGTGTGCATTTTGATAGTCTGGAAGAGTTATTAATCGATATCAGTAAAAACGATTTTCATTGCAGGGAAGAAGATATTAAAATTATTTTTTCGGGTAATAATGAATTTCCTTACAGCGCCAGAGAGCAATGGACAGACTCCTGTAATTTATTGGCTATTAAAGAAGGGGTAGTTTTGGGCTACGACCGAAACGACAAAACCGCCGAAGCATTTAAAGCAGCAGGTTTTCAGGTAATACATGCCAAAGAATTAATTCCACAAATTGTTGCAGGAAAAATTAATACACAACAAATTACGGATACCCTTATTTTAATGCCATCTGCAGAATTATCGAGGGCCAGAGGCGGTTTTCATTGTATGAGTATGCCCTTATTAAGAGAAACAGTTAATGAATAAGTTATGCAAAACACTTCCCATTTATTAATGATACGTCCGGTTAAGTTTTCATTTAATGAACAAACTGCCGTGAATAATGCTTTTCAGCAAAATGATACCAATAATAATGTAGCAGAAATGGCAGCCCGTGAATTTGATGCTTTTGCACAAAAATTACAGGATAATGGTGTAGATGTTACCATTGTGGAAGATACCCCCGAACCGTATACACCAGATTCAATTTTCCCGAACAACTGGATATCTTTTCATGAAGATGGAAACATTATTTTATATCCCATGTTTGCAGTAAACAGGCGTGCCGAGCGGAAACCACATGTATTGAAAGCCATTGAAAAAAAATTCAGGATTCAAAATAAAATTGATTTAACTGCATTAGAAGCCAACCATCAATTTTTGGAAGGCACAGGCAGTATGGTTTTAGATCGTGATCATAAAATTGCTTATGCCTGTTTATCGCCCAGAACCCACATGAGTGCATTAAACAATTTTGCTGAAAAAACCGGTTTTACAACAGTTGCTTTTCACGCAAACGATCGAAATGGTTTGCCCATTTACCATACCAATGTAATGATGTGTGTGGCAGATCAATTTGTTGTGATTTGCATGGAAAGTATTACGGATGAAAATGAAAAAAAATTAGTGCGTGATGCCATTCAAAAAACGAATAAAAGCATTATCCCCATTAGCTTCCATCAAATGCAACATTTTGCCGGCAATATGTTGCAGGTGCAAAACAATAGGGGCGAAAAACTGCTGATTATGTCAACACAGGCCTATGAAAGTTTAACTGCTGACCAAATAAAAACTTTAGAAAATTATAACCGTATTATTCATTCCGGCTTAAATACCATTGAAACAAATGGCGGTGGCAGCGCCAGATGTATGCTGGCAGAAGTGTTTTTACCTGTTCAATAGGCACAATAAATAACAACTATTTTACCTGAGCAGGTTGCACCAGCATTTACAGCAGGTGTTTAACCTGCTTTTCGCGGTATTGTAAACCCGATAATAATGTGAGTTGTGCGGCACTTAATTGTTGCTGCAATTGTTTGTCAATTGATTTCTGTGCCTGTAATGCAACAAAGTAATCTTGTATAATAATAAGGTCGTGCCAATTACCGATTGCTTCTTGCAAATTATTAAAATAAGGGAAATGCGCTTCTTCAAAATCATCCCCTTCAATAGCCACCCATCGAATAGCATTCATCCAACGTTTAATTTTTTTTCTGAAGTCGTGCCACTCTTCTATCGTTAAATTTTTTTTCAACTGTTCCTGCAATTCAATTTTCAATTTTTGCATGTATTGCTCCGGTAAAAGGGCATTGGTTTCTTCAACCAGGGGGCCACAAATATCAATCACCTTTTGCAGGGCTTGTTTGTGTTTGGGTATATGTTGTAAAAAAATATGTTGCGAATACAATAAAGAACCTTGTAACCCCAACATAGTTTCTAATTCATTCATTTTATGCTGCTGCAGCCATTGTTGCAACAATTGTGTTTCACGTAATACCCCGGCTTCATCAAAAACAGAAGCCACTAATTTCGCTGCTTTTTTGATGCGATGTCTGGGATAAACCGTTTTTAAAAAATGTAAAATGGTTTTGAATTTCTTCAATTCAATCCGCATATCATGCAGTGCAGTGCTGCTGGCAGTTAATTCTACCTCATAAAGATTGTTGAAAACATTCTTTACCCTGAGTGCATAATATTTTTGAAATGGCGATGCCATAAAAATTGAGTACCTCTTTTATGTAATAAAATAGTTATTACATTGGCACATAAATTTACAACAACGGTTTCATTCCTGCATATTTTAAGGCTTGAACTTATCAAACAGCATCATTTTACTGGTATGAAACCTGTTTTTCAAAACTCAACCGGATGGCTGTTTCAAAATCAGTAGTAGTATAACCCAATATTTTTTCTGCTTTTTGAATGTTTAATCCACCTTGTTTTACTCGCTTTACCGGTTCAGGAAAATCGTTGGCTGTAACTGCTTTTAGATGATGTGTTGGTAATTGCAGTATGTTGGCCATTGAAATAGCCATTTGGTAGGGCGTTATGTACGTACTGCCCGCCAAATGAAAGGTTCCCGTTTCACCCTTAGTGATAATTTGATGCAGGCCTTTACAAAAATCCGAAATAAGCGTAGGGGTTCGGTACTGGTCGTTTACAATTGAAAACACTTCCTGCTGTTGAATTTTATCATACACCTGATGCAAAAAATCTTTTCTCACACCTTTTATTTCCGGGCCAAAAACAAAACTCGGCCGCACTACTGTAACCGGTTGGGATGTTTGCAATAAATATAATTCCGCCATTAATTTTGAAGCACCATAAAAATTAAGTGGTTGCTTTAAATCTTCTTCCGCATTAGGCCCATTGCCCCCGAACACAAAATCGGTTGATATAAATATGAAATGTACAGCCTGATTCAGGTTTGCTGCCTCCATTAAAAGGTGATGTGTTCCCAACAAATTTACCTGCAGACAGGCCTCCTGATTCAATTGGCATTCATCCGGCTTACTCATGGCTGCAGCATGCAATATCACATTGGGCTGATATTGCTCCATTACTTTCCGGATATTTTTTCTATTGGTAATATCCATCGTGGCATAATCATTCGGTATATCAATACTACAAACAGGCTTGGTTCCTGTAGCCACAAAATTTAATTTGTGTTGTAAACAATATTGAATGAAATGTGCACCAATAAAACCGTTAGCACCTGTAATTAAAATTTTCATCACCAATACTACAAAATTAATACATGGATGAAACTGTTTTCTGCTATTGCATCATTTTGAAAGAAATATTTTTAACGACAGTATATCCTCAACATATTCATATTCTACACATAGAAACACTTCTTAACCCATAACTGAATATGTATATCAATTAATTTGACAAAAATCAAATGATACAGCAAATAGGCCATACAAATCAATTTGCCATTATGTTTTGGTAAAGAAAAATTTAATACCCCGGGGCTAAATGGTGGTATACCGGTAATTGCTTACTTTTGCAACTTTAAAATAAAAAGCCTTGTGCTTTAAAAATTATTAACAAAACCATTGATAGCCGATAATTTTTCAATTAAAAATGACAGACAAGAAAAAAGTTACGAAAATAGGTGTACTAACATCGGGTGGTGATGCCCCCGGTATGAATGCAGCCATTAGAGCTGTTGTTAGAACGGGCTTATATTATGGCCTGGAAGTATTTGGTATTATGCGGGGATATAATGGTATGTTGGAAGATGATATTATACCCATGAACAGCAGAAGTGTTGCCAATATCATTCAACGTGGCGGCACCATTTTAAAAACAGCCAGAAGCAAAGATTTTTTTGAAACCGAAGGCAGAAAGAGGGCTTATACCAATTTAAAAAAATATGGCATTGATGGACTGGTGATTATTGGAGGAGATGGAAGTTTTAGAGGCGCACAACGTTTTGCCAACGAATTCGATATTCCCTGCATAGGTATACCCGGCACCATTGATAAAGATATGGCAGGTACTGATTATACCATTGGTTTCGATACTGCCGTAAATACTGCTGTGGATGCCATTGATAAAATAAGGGATACAATGGATGCACACGACCGTTTATTTATTGTAGAAGTAATGGGCCGTGATGCGGGTTACATTGCTTTACACAGCGGAATTGCAACCGGTGCAGAAAATATTTTAATTCCCGAAACTAAAACAGACATTGAAGAACTCATACATTCATTAACAGAAAAAGAAAAACGGAAAAAATTAGTAAATTTAATTGTTGTGGCTGAAGGCGAAGAATTTGGCGGTGCAGAAGAAATTGCCAAAGTAATTAAAGAAAGAGTGCCCAATGCCGATACCAGGGTATGTATTCTGGGGCATATTCAACGTGGGGGCGCTCCAAGCTGCCACGACAGACTGGTAGCCAGCCACATGGGTTATTATGCTGTAGAAAGTTTGTTAATTGGCAGGCATAATGTAATGGTGGGTGTTATCAATAATAAAATTCATTATACCCCATTAGATATGGCCGTAAAAGAAAAACAGGCTATTGGACAGGAATGGATGAAAATTGTAAAAATTCTTGCATCTTAATTATTTAGCAAAGCAAACCAACCAACTATATGTCTAAAAACATTGACAAGTACCTGTACTCAGAAATGAACAAAGAAGCAGGTATTGAACACGCTTATCACAGAACCAAAATTGTTGCAACAGTTGGCCCCGCCTGTAATACTTATGATAAATTGTTGGGCCTCGTTAAATCAGGTGTTAACATTTTTCGGCTTAACTTTTCTCATGGCACACATGAAGATAAACTCGAAATTATTCAATATATCAGAAAAATTAATGCAACACAACCCTATAATATTGCTATTTTAGGCGATTTGCAAGGCCCTAAATTACGCGTAGGCGAAATTGAAAATGGTTCGCTGCAAATTAATCCGGGCGATATACTCACCTTTACTTCAAAAGAAAAAGTAGTAGGTACAAAAGAAAAAATTTATGTATCGTATCCCAATCTGCACAATGATGTGGAGATTGGCAATAAAATTTTAATTGATGATGGCAAGTTGGAAGTGGTAGTAGATTCCATCACTGCTTCCGGCGATGTAAAAGTAAAAGTAACTTATGGCGGAATATTATTACCCAAAAAAGGCGTCAATCTTCCCGATACGAAAATATCCCTTCCTTCCATGACGGAAAAAGATATTACCGATTTTGAATTTATTGTTGACAATGAATTAGACTGGATAGCCCTTTCATTTGTAAGAAAGGCAGAAGATATTATTGACCTGAAAAGAAGAGTGCAGGAAAAGAAAAGCAAAATTAAAGTGATGGCAAAAATTGAAATGCCCTCCGCTTTGGTTGATTTAAGAAATATTATTATTGAATCGGATGGTATTATGGTGGCCAGGGGCGATTTAGGTGTTGAATTACCGGTTGAAAAAGTACCGATGGCACAACGCGATATTATTCGCAAATGCATACACAGAGCCAAGCCCGTTATTGTTGCAACACAAATGATGGAAAGTATGATGGACAGGGTAAAACCCAACCGCAGTGAAATTACAGATGTTGCCAACGCTGTTTTAGAAGGTGCCGATGCGGTAATGTTAAGCGGTGAAACCGCAACAGGTAATCACCCGCAATTAGTAGTGGAAACCATGCGTAAAATTATTACAGAAGTAGAAAATACCGAATACAGATATAACCGCGAAGAAGATTTAAAACCACAGCCCCACTCTCCTTCCTTTTTAAGTGATGCTGTTTGTTACAATGCCTGCAAAATGGCCGAAGATGTAAATGCACAGGCATTGATTGGTATGACGCAAAGTGGTTACACTGCCTTCATGTTGAGCAGTTACAGACCCAGAGCACCATTGTATATTTTTACAAAAGAAAAAACTTTGGTGAACCAATTAAGTTTAAGCTGGGGTGTCAGGGCTTTTCACTATGATGAAGAAGAAAGTTTAGATGATATTATCTTCGATCAAATTAATATTTTAAAACAACGTGGTTTCATAAAACCAAATGATGTGGTAGTAAATACAGGAAGTACACCTGTTGATAAACATTTGCCTACCAACGTATTAAAAGTTACAAAAATTGATTAATAGCAAATCATTCGTTTTTCATAAAAAAAGATTCTTCATTTGAAGAATCTTTTTTATTTTCATTACTCCCAACAAAATAAACTGCCATGCGAAAATTTTTATGGTTGCTCTTACTGAGCCCAATGATTTCCTTTTCACAAAATTCCGATTCGGCCTGGATTGTGCAACACTACATAAAAAAAGAAGTATATATTCCAATGCGGGATGGTGTTCGATTGTTTACATCGATTTATATACCCAAAGATTCCACAGAAAAACATCCCATTTTAATGACACGTACCCCATACTCCTGTGCGCCTTATGGTGAAAATGAATATAGAAAATTCTGGCGAAACCATTATAAAACCTATTTAAAAGAAAATTTTATCATGGTGATTCAGGATGTTAGAGGACGTTGGATGAGCGAAGGAGAATTTGTAAACATACGCCCCTATCAACCCAATAAAAAAAACAAAACCGATATTGATGAAACATCTGATACCTATGATACCATTGACTGGTTAATACACAATATTGACAATAACAATGGCAACGTAGGCATATTTGGCATTTCATATCCGGGTTTTTATACAGCCATGGCTGCATTAAGCAATCACCCGGCATTAAAAGCAGTGAGTCCGCAAGCGCCGGTTACCGATTGGTTTATGGGGGATGATTTTCACCATAATGGTGCATTCTTTGCCATGGATGCATTTGCCTTTTATTCATCGTTCGGAAAACCCCGACCCAAACCCACTACCGTTAGTCCCACTGCTTTTAATTACACAATTAAAGATAATTATCGTTTCTATCTTACAACCGGGGCATTACCCAATTTAACCCGGTTGTTAGGTGATAGTATTGCATTTTGGAATGACCTGATGAATCATCCCAACTACACTACTTGGTGGCAGGAACGAAATGATAGAAATTTTATGCAACATATTTTACCCGGAACAGCATCATTAGTAGTGGGTGGATTATTTGATGCAGAAGATTGTTTTGGGGCCTGGAATTTGTACAAAGCCATTGAAAGCAAAGCTAAAAACAATAACAAATTGGTAATGGGCCCCTGGTATCATGGCCAATGGGCAAGCGGCGATGGTTCACACTTAGGCAATGTTTATTTCAATAGCAATACAGCAGATTGGTATGCCCAACACATTGAAATTCCATATTTTAATTACTACTTAAAAGGAACAAGAAGTATAGATAGTATTGCAGAAGCCAATATATTTTTTAGTGGCGCCAATGAATGGCATCAGTTCTCTTCATGGCCTCCTGCTAACATACAACCACAATCCATTTATTTAGAAAAATCAGGAAAACTTACTTTCTCATCAAAAAAAGATAAAGCTATTAGTTTTGATGAATATATCAGCGATCCCGCAAAGCCGGTACCGTATACAGATGGTGTACATGAATACAGAACCAGAGAATATATGGATGATGATCAGCGCTTTGCTGCCACACGACCCGATGTATTGGTATATGAAACACCTCCACTAGAAGAAGATATTACCCTTGCCGGCCCGCTTACAGCACATTTAAAAGTAAGTATTTCTACCACTGATGCCGATTTTGTTGTAAAACTAATTGATGTTTTTCCGGAAGATTTTAGTTACCCAAACCAAAATACGTATCCGATGGGCGGATATGAAATGCTGGTGCGGGGCGAAATTATGCGTGGCCGATTCAGAAACAGTTTCGAAAAGCCGGAAGCATTTGTACCCAATATACCCACAGTAATTCAGTATACAATGCCCGATGTAGCGCATACATTTAAAAAAGGTCATAAAATTATGATACAGGTGCAAAGCAGTTGGTTTCCTTTGGCAGATAGAAACCCACAACAATTTATTGACATATACCACGCAAAAAACAGCGACTTTAAAAAAGCAACCATTCGAGTCTTTCATCACGATTCGTATGTACAGCTTCCTATTTTACCCAATTTTAAATAACAATTGAAGACGATAATATGCTATTCATCCATACTATCCAATTGAATACATCATTACAATTTTTATAAACAACCCATCATGAAAAAAACATTATATCTGTTTCTGCTTTTCGCCACAAAAATGCTTGTAGCCCAAAATGCAAACATTCGCATTATACCGGAACCTGTAAAACTCACCGTTCAAAAAGGCATTTTTACCATTACCCCAAAAACGGCTTTGGCAGTTTCTGATAAAGGCGATTTACATGCTGCAAATTTTTTCAATCAATACCTGAAAAAATATTATCATTTTCAATTACAGATAAAAGAACATCCCACACCCGGCAGTATTACCATCCATACAAAAAAATTCATCAAAGCACCCAATAATCCTGAGTTTTATTCATTCCAATCAAAGCCATCGGGTATTGATATTTCAGGCAATAGCTACGCAGGCAGTTTTTATGGCATACAAACCTTAATACAATTATTGCCGGTAAATATCACCACACAACAACTAAAAATTCCGATAGTAAGTATTGAAGATGAACCGCGCTTTGCATACAGAGGCATGCATTTAGATGTAGGCCGACATTTTTTTTCAGTTGATTTTATCAAAGAATACATTGATTTGGTTGCCCTACATAAAATGAATACATTTCATTGGCATTTAACAGAAGACCAAGGCTGGAGAATTGAAATTAAACAATACCCCAGATTAACTTCTGTAGGTGCTTATCGCAACGGCACCATCATTGGCCGTTCACCGGGCACAGGAAATGATGGTATAAAATATGGAGGTTATTATACACAACAAGAAATTAAAGAAGTAGTACAATATGCTGCCGATCGTTTTATCACAGTAATTCCTGAAATTGAAATGCCGGGGCATGCTTCTGCCGCTATTGCTGCTTATCCTGCATTAAGCTGCTTTCCCGACAAAAACACGCCTACACCTAAAAACAAAAATTTATGGAATGGCGATACTACCGGCAAACAAGTACAACAAAGTTGGGGTGTGTTTGATGATGTATTTTGTCCGAGTGATTACACCTTTCATTTTCTGGAAAATGTTTTAGATGAAGTGATGGAATTATTTCCTTCAAAATATATTCATATTGGCGGTGATGAATGTCCCAAAAACTATTGGAAAGCATCGCCATTTTGCCAGCAACTGATGCAGGAAAAAGGAATAAAAGATGAACATGAATTACAGAGCTATTTTATTCAGCGCATTGAAAAATACATTAACAGCAAAGGCAGGCAAATTATTGGATGGGATGAAATTTTAGAAGGTGGTCTGGCACCCAATGCAACGGTAATGAGTTGGCGTGGCGAGAAAGGAGGCATTGAAGCTGCCCAACAAAAACACTATGTAATAATGACTCCCGGCGCCTGGTGTTATTTTGATCACAGCCAAAACAAACCCGAAGACTCACTGACCATTGGAGGCTACACTACTGTTCAAAAAGTTTACAGCTATGAGCCCGTTCCAAAAGAATTAAATGCAGAAGAAGCAAAATATGTATTAGGCGCACAAGGAAATGTATGGACAGAATACATGAAATACCCTACCAAAGTTGAATACATGATATTACCACGAATGAGTGCATTGAGTGAAGTGTTATGGAGCCCTGCCAATAAAAAGAACTGGCAAAATTTTCAGAACAAAGTAATAACTGATACCAAACGCTACCGGCTATGGCAAGTTCATTTCAACGAAAAATGGAATCAAAATGCAAATTCAGTTAATTAAAAAACGCAAACGTTTGCCATTATTATCCAATTTTAAACAAAGAGTTGTACTTTTAACCTGCAAAAAAACGCAAATTATTTTGTCATGTCCACACTAACCAAACCACACAAATTAAACATTGATTTAATAGACAGTTTTGAAAAAATTCCTGTAAAAATTTTTGATAGTTCGAATGATGGTTCTTTGTTTGTTGCACGGGAAATTGCCGCTTTGATTAAAGCAAAACAAGCCAAAAATGATACCTGTGTGCTGGGATTGGCCACCGGATCAACGCCATTACGGTTATACACACACTTGGTGAATATGCATCGGAATGAAGGGCTTAGTTTTAAAAATGTAATTACATTCAATTTAGATGAATATTATCCAATTGAGCGAGATGCCCTGCAAAGCTATTGGAGCTATATGCATCGACACTTATTTAACCACATTGATATTTTACCGGAAAATATCCATTTACCCAATGGCGAACTATCGAAAGAAGCAGCAAAAAAAGCCTGTGAAACATATGAACAATTGATCGATAGTTGCGGAGGCATTGATTTACAAATTTTAGGAATAGGTACCAATGGACATATTGGTTTTAATGAACCCGGCTCCAGTATTTTTTCAAAAACCAGATTAGTTTCTTTAGATAATTCAACCCGCATCAATAATGCATACGAATTTCAAAATATATCAGAAGTACCTCGTATGGCCATTACCATGGGCATCGGCACAATTTTAAAAGCAAAAAAAATATTATTAATGGCATGGGGCTTAAAAGCGCCCATTATTGCTAAAAGCGTGGAAGGTGCCGTAACAGAACAAATCCCTGCCAGTATTTTACAACAGCACAACGATTGCACCTTTGTGATTGACCAAAGTGCAGCAGCCGAACTTACCAGGATAAAATCACCATGGTTAACGGGTGAGATTGAATGGACTCCGAAAATGATTAAACGGGCAGTTGTAAACATGGCTTTAAAATTGAACAAACCTGTTTTAAGTTTAACAACACATGATTATAATGAAAATGGCCTGAGTGATTTGCTGGTAGAAAAAGGAGAAACCTATGATATTAACTTACAGGTGTATTATATGCTACGCGATAGCATTACAGGATGGCCTGGTGGAAAACCCAATGCCGCTATTCCGGGGCATCCAGAAAGAAGTAAGCCTTATCCTAAAACATGTTTAATTTTTTCTCCTCATCCCGATGATGATATTATTAGCATGGGTGGCACTTTTATGCGCCTGCACGATCAGGGACACGATGTGCATGTGGGTTACCAAACCAGCGGAAATATTGCCGTAACCGATGAATTTGTAACACGGTTTTTAGATTTTGCCGTAGGCTTTGAAGAACAATTTGGCATTGACAACAAAAAGAGCGAACAAATACTCTCAGAAGCCAAAAGATTTTTAGCCTCCAAGAAAAAAAATGAAATTGATACACCTGAAATTAGGGCCATTAAAGGATTGATAAGAAGATGCGAAGCCCGTGCTACCTGCCGATATGTAGGTATTGGCGATACAAATGCTCATTTTATGAACCTGCCATTTTATGAAACAGGTACCATAGAAAAAAATCCCTATACAGAAAAAGATATTGCAATTACGATTGAACTATTGCAAAAATTAAAACCACATCAGGTGTATTGTGCCGGCGATTTAGCCGATCCACACGGCACTCATAAAGTTTGTTTAGATATTGTATTAGAAAGTTTGAAACGAATTAAGGCTTCAGGCGAAAAATGGATGGAAGACTGCTGGTTATGGTTGTACAAAGGTGCCTGGCAGGAATGGGATATTTCTGAAATAGAAATGGCCATACCCATGAGCCCCGATCAGGTAATGAAAAAACGATTTGGTATTTTTATTCATCAATCACAAAAAGACATGGTGCCTTTTCAGGGAAGTGATAGCAGAGAATTTTGGCAAAGGGCTGAAGACAGAAATGCTACCACTGCGCAACTGTATGCCAGCCTTGGGCTTACACAATATGCAGCAATGGAAGCATTCGTAAGATGGCACTATTAAAAAAATATGTGCTATCTTGCACCGGTGATGCATGAGAAAAAAATACTGCACCAGCAATGGAAAAGTGCATGGCAACAACACTATTTCAGATCGAAATTAATTAGCGGTGTGCTTTTACTGATTATTTTACTGGCTATCCTGCCTTTTTATTTTCAAAGTATTGAAAACAGAAATGGGTTTCAGTTAAATGATTGGCTGGTGAATCATTTTGCCCCCATGAATGTATCCACTCCCATTTTTATTATCATCTGGATCATGGCAGGATTGGTTATTCTGAATGCCCTCATAGATCCGGATATTTTCATTTTGTTTTTATGGTCATTTATTTTTTTAACCATTTCCAGATTATTGACCATTTACTTTGTGCCGCTGAATCCGCCCAATGATTTAATTCCGTTGGTAGACCCTATCAGCAATACATTTTATGGTGGAGGCTTTGTTACAAAAGATTTATTTTATTCAGGGCATACATCTACACAATTTCTAATGTTTCTTTGTTTTAAAAATAAAAATTTAAAACTGGCGGCATTACTTTCAACAATTGCAATTGGTATGTTGGTGTTAATACAACATATACATTATACAATAGATATAATTTCTGCACCACTGTTTGCATATGCTGTTTTCAGAATAGCCAAAGCATGGGTAGCTCCTGCTTTAGCCTATCCTCATGCCGCTTAATTTAAAAGGCTTCGCCTAACTGTAAATAAAATCCCTGATTATTACCCTGCCCTATGCCATAATCTAAACGAAGATTTAGTTTTTCTTTTTTGGTTAATCGTATTCGCAAGCCTGCACCATAAGCATACTTCAATCCGTTTAATGTAAAATCATCTATTGCATGGCCCACTTCACCGCTGCTACCAAATAAAGCAATACCTACTCTTTTATAAATGGGTACTCTGTATTCAGCCTGCAAAACAAAAGCCTGTTTGTCTCTGTACCTGCCGCTATAATAACCACGCATGCTATTGGCACCACCTAACGAAGCCAAACTTCTTAATGGCACTTCAGCGCCAATATTAGAAAAACTATATGCCTGTAATGCCAATACCTGTTTTCGGTAAATTCTTAAAAATTTGCGAAGGTCAACTACTAAGTTGGTATAATTAAAAGAGGAACCAATTAAAGGATCAAAATGATTAAAATAGATCTGTGCAAAATTGCCTTTATCCGGCGCAAATGCATCATTTCTGTCATCATACGTTAAACTTAATCCCAGGCCTGAAACAAAATACCCTGATCGGCCTGCAATATTTTCCTGATCAAATAAACCACCAAATATATAACTAATTTTATACACATGTTGCATTTCATACAATACCCCACCAAAAAAATGGTGCCCTAAATTCCGCAATAAATGCAAGTACAAATAATACTGTTGAAAACTATAATGCTCCACTACAGAATCTGGCGTTGTATTACCAATACCCCAAAATTTATCAGGAAAAGAACTATACGAAATTTGTTCATTCAAAATATATTTTTCATTCTTAAAATATTCAGCACCATTGATTGCTGTAATAAATTGTTTTTTTAGTGAATACAACACAACTGACTGTATATTAGATGTTCGGGAAGTGGTATCAGATTTAGATAATCGGAAAGTTGCTGAACCGGCCAGTCCAAATGACCAATTAGTTTCAATTGATTTTGCAATGACCGGGAAATACAATATTTTTTTTGAAGGAAGGGTATCTTTTTTAAGCGTTTGCGCAAATGAATAGCCATTCATCAGCACAAAAAATAAAAAAAAGGGTAAGTAAGCTATCTTCAACATATGGGTTAGTACTCAAAAATATAGGTAAAAACGATGTAAAACACGAAAGGAATGCTAAATTGAAAGATTTAATTTACTTTTAGTTCACGTAATGTTTACAATTTTATAATAATTAATTAACATTGCAGTTACTTTGATAAACATAACCCTCGAATGAACAAATGGAATAGTAATTTTAAATTAGGTGATACGATAACTGTGGAACAAAAAGAATTTTTCGATAAAAACGGAGTCATTGTTTTTAGAAATTTTCTAACCCCCAAAAAAGTATCCCTCTATTTAAATGAATTACACCGGCTTGAGCATGTTTGGCTTGCTGAAGGACGCGATAAAATAAATGGCGTTCCATTAAAATTTGGCAAGGATGAACAACATAACAAAACCATACAAAGGCTTTGCTTTACTTCATTGTACAGCGATGCGCTTCATAATTTACTAGGGGATGAGCGCTTAAAAGCTTTGATAGCTTTGCTAGGCCCTTATGAAGGTCGCATAGCAGAAAATGAAAAAGATGGTTTGGTGATCAATAATTATATCAATATACCCAACAGTACTTTTACCCAAATGGGTTGGCATACCGACAGTCCCCGAGATTTATTTTTAGGACAAAAAATTATGCCCATGCTGAATGTAGGCATACATTTAGATACTTGTTTATTTGAAAATGGCGGTCTGCGTGTTTTACCCGGAACACATAAGCAAAACATTTTACAATTACTGTTTGGTAAAAAGTATTTTGTTGATTACAGCGATGACCCCAGAGAAGTTGGGTTTGATATTTTTGCCGGCGATTTAACTGTGCATGATGGTCGTACCTGGCATCGGGTAAAGCAATCTCCTTTAGTGGGTGAAGCCAGCAGAAGAAGAGTAATGTATGTACCCATTATTACCGGTAAATTTAAACCCAAACACGAAAAAAGTAAAACGCCTTTTTACCACCGTTTTACAAGTGCCGTACACCATTAAAAGAAAAGCTATTTAATTAACCTGACTTTGTTATATTGCAGTAAATCTTTATTGCATTTTGATATGAAACCTTATATACTTATTACAGGTTCCAGTAAAGGCATTGGTAAAGCCATGGCCGAATTATTAGCTAAACAAAAAAACAACCTGTTACTGATTGCAAGAAGCGAACAAATTTTAGCAAGTTTTTCAAAAGAATTGGCCGATAAATGTGGCATTGATGTGCAATATCTGGTAATAGATTTAGCGAAAGAAAATGCAGCTGAAAAAGTATATAATTGGATACAACACAACAACTATCCCATACAGGCCCTGATTAATAATGCCGGTTATGGATTAAGCGGTTCTTTTGAAAAGTATCCGCTGATGCAACATGAAGATATGATGCGCTTAAACATGCTGGCACCCGTGCAGCTTACTTATTTGTTACTTCCACTTTTAAAACAACAAGCCAGAAGTTATATTCTGAATGTTGCCAGTGCTGCAGCCTATCAGGCTGTACCGGGTTTAACTTTATATGCTGCCACCAAATCTTTTTTACTCAGTTTTAGCAGGGGTTTACAATATGAATTAAAAAATACCAATGTAACAGTAACCGTTGTTTGCCCCGGTGCAACAGATACTGATTTTCCGAACAGGGCCCAAGTTGGTTTAAAAGCACAAAAAGCGGCAGCGCGTTTAAACATGCCTGCTAAAGATGTGGCTACTATGGCAATTGATGCCATGTATGCCGGAAAAACAGAAAAAATTACAGGCTGGATGAACCAATTAGGTGTATTTTTTGCCTGGTTACTCCCTAAAAAATGGGTTGAAAAAGCTGCTGCAGGAATTTATAAGGAATAAAATTTTTTATTACCTTTTTGCTTTTAAAGATTAACCCTTTATATTTGCAGCCCTAATTAGGGATAAGGCCCCGTAGCTCAACTGAATAGAGCATTTGACTACGGATCAGAAGGTTGGAAAGTTGTTTTTTGATAATTTGATTTAACACGGCTCTGTAGCTCAACTGAATAGAGCACTTGACTACGGATCAAGAGGTTTTAGGTTTGAATCCTAACAGAGTCACTGATTTTCAATTTATTGCGAAGAGATTGATTTGATAAAACAAGTCAATCTCTTTTCTTTTTTGATGGATTTAAACATCATTTTGAGATTGAAATTTTCTTGTCTTGCTTGTCTCAGTTTTTTGTCATTTTTGAAATTTGCAAACAATTTGCAAACAAAACGACATTAATCCTGATTTGCAAACATCTTTTGCAAACAACATTGAGATTATGATGTAAAAGAACTTAGGTGCTGTAAAGCTACAAATTATCCTAAATAATTTGGCAAAAAATTCAATGAAAAAGCCTGAAACTTTCAGGCTTAAATAATGCATTGGTTTAACCAACTTGCTGCTTTAAATGAAACAGCTTGGAACCAACTTTAAGTTGTCGCATTTTTTTCTCCTTGATGTAATCCAGAACTTCTTTTTTATCAAAATAAATTCTTCCTCTTTGTGGATGTGATGGCAGCCCTCTTTTTATCCAGTCGTTCAGGGTTACAAGGGAAATGCGGAGAAATTTTGCAATCTCTTTCCGATTGAGCAGCCCTTCATCATCACTCTCATTTGAACATGCATGTTGCAGATGTTCCTGGATATATTCCTTAACTGCATCTTTAATCCACCTTTTAAAATCATTTTCTGTAGGAATAAATAAAGTTTCCATAACTCACTTTTCAATTTCACAATATTTCAATACCACAATACTTTTAACCGAACTATTTGCAGACGGCTTGTAGCTGATATACCCAAACTCATGTAGTTGATTCATGCACCGGTTATATGTCTGCCGGGCATTTATTTTAGCCGCTTTCATAATTATGGCTCTTTCTATTTTCACAGGATTACTTCCACCATTAATATTCCATTGTTGCAGTAAGGCCATATAGATGCTGATATGAGTGCTACAAATTCTTGCATCACCTGCAATGGCATTATAAAAACCTGATAATGGTGGAAACGGTTCCATACTGGTTAATCCTGATTAGTCTTGTTTCGCTTTCCCTTTGAAGAATGATTTATGCGCCGCTTTTTTAACAAGCCGCTCCCTGTAGTACTGTTTGTTTCGGCGTTATCATTTTCAGCAGTTGAATCTGTCTGTTTCTTTTTCAACTGAAGTTGCTTTTCAAGCCACTTATTTTGTAAAAACCGGTAGGCTTCATCTACAGATATTCCAATACTATTTTCAGAAAAGTAAAACCGCTGACTAATATCTGACTTATTCTTTACTGCCGGAATACTTCCAAAGATTTCATAAAATGGGGTACCATGCCAAAACTTCGCTTTAAGTGCTGATGCAACGGTTTTACCTTTTTCATCCTTCTCAAGAGCAGCTAAACTTTCAACAACAGATTCAACTTTTACCTCCGCTTCCCAGGTTGTTTTATCGCTTGGGTCCAACTTCTTTTTTTCATCAAGATTGAATGCTGACATCCAGTTTATAGCAGTCATTTGCTTTTCAAGATCGGCTATGTTAATCCCGGCAATCATTAGCTCTTCAAAAACATTTTCCTGTTGTAGTGCTACATCATAATACAGCAACATATAAGCGTTGCTATTCTTGTGCTTCTCAAAATAAAGCCGGAACTCCAGTAGCTCGGTATTCTTAGCTATTTTGTGATTCAAATAAAAATTATCCGGTTTAAAGCAAATCCTTTTCAAGAGTAAGCTTGCCAAATTTTCAAAACCCAAAGATTGTAATTGGCTTACCAGTGCTGTTATATTCTGAATATTCATGGTACTACTGTTGTATAATAAAAAAATGATTTAGGGATGCATTATGACACCCCTAAACCTTTGCCTTTACTCTCCCTTTTTTTAGGCAGCAGGCTTTGCCCATTCTTTTTCTCCAGCTTTTCTTTTTCAGTTTTCGTTACTGGCTTCAAATCTTTTTTTTTATCATTCTCCTGGCCTTCCTTTACTTCTTTACTGCCTTTATCTATTCCAGATTTGTATTGCTCCAGCGATTCTTTAGCAACCATTTTCATATTTGAATCGTACAGTGTTACTTTCTTATACTGTGGGTCCGCCTCCATAAACATTTTGTGACTGCTACCATCTTTTTCAATGGTTACCGATTGTACATTCCCTTTTTCCAGTGATTGCATCAGCGCCTTTGATTTATCAGGGTCGTTCAATTCAGCCACCGCAAATTTTTCAACTGCTCCTTTCAAATCATAGCCATAGTTTTCATGGAATTGTTTTACTTCAAAATTGTTATTCTTGTCTTTGTTCTCAAAGTCAAGTTGAATCCAGGCTTTGTATGGCTGGCCTTCTTTGGTTGTAAGATCTTTGTGAACGGCACGGCCGTCCAGCAGATTGTAAGCTTCTTTTGCTGTTACCCCCTTTCCTTTGTTCAGATAGAATGTTTGCTCATTCTTTTCTCCATTACTTTTTGCTAATGAAGCATGGTAGTTGTTAAAGAAGTACATATCCGTAGAATCAGATTTACGGAAATTGAGTGTGGCCTCGAAAGGCTTTTTGTTGATTTCGGCTTTAAAGTTCAGTTGAAACTCACCTTTGCCTTCTCCCATGTTTCTTTCCAAATCGGCTTTAAGTGTTTCACCAAAGCCCATGTATTTGATGTTATCCGCCAAATACTGAAAATTTTCATTGTTCATAAAATTTGTTTTTAATTGTTTATTAAATATTGATACTTGTTGTGAATCAAAATGGTCAATCAATGCATCGGTAAACGCATTGCCTTCTTTATTGTATAAACCATTTCCATCCGGGTTAAGCTGCGGAATTTGATTTATACTTTCGCTGTAAGGAATTTGTGCAAGAACATCCTTAACTGAATTGAAATGAAGAACAGTGAAGTGGTCCAGGTCACTGATATTATTTTTAGAAAACTGAGTTGCTTCTTCTTTTGTTCTGAAAAAATGAATATCATCTTTATCAATAAAGTACAGACTGTTATTATAAGTCATATAATGTTCACCTTTTGACAGAGCAATATTCACCAGGTCAAGTACATCATCAGCTATGGGATGTTCATTATTCATTCGTTTAGTTTCTTTAAGCCTTTTATACGCTTCTTTTGCGTGTATTAAGTCTCCGGCAGCCTCATCGACTTTAATTGATGATTCGTATTTTGCTTTTAACTGGTTTCCATCCTTTAAGTACTTTGCATATTCGCTTTCGGGCCAATACTTAACCATCAGCAGAGAGGCTAAATCCATTCCCTTTTTGCCTGCATTAAAAACATTCATTAAGTCAGCTTCCAGTTTTTGGAGAAATGATTCATCATTTTTACGAATCATCCCAGAGTAATAGTTATTGTATATCTTGTCAGCTCTTGCAAATCTTCGTTCCAACTCTCCTGTATCAAAACCGGCCACTGTCACTTTGGGTATATCAATAGATGTTTTAACCAGGTTATAGCCTTTTAATCTCCACCCATTGTTATCCTTTTCAAAATCGAGTGTGTACATCAACTGGTCATTACTACTCTTTATAAACATAAATGCTTCAAAGTTCTTATTACCTGCTTTTGCATAATCTTCTACCTGATTAATAGCACTTGAAAAACCAAGCCCATGTAATTGACTTTTCAGGGTTGTAAGATTTTGCTTTGGCATTTTATCATTTTAAATCCGGCAACACTCTGGCTTTCATTATATCTTTATTACGAACCTTTAATAAAAAGTGCCTGCCGCCATTCTTCTCCATCATTTGGATGGCTAAATATTTTTTATCAGGAATGGTAAACTTTTCAAGTGCCGCTACAAATACAGTGCTGCTGCTCCCTTTCACTTTGCTATAATTTCCAGTTATATGCAGGGGCTTTTGTTCAGACTCCTGAACTGCGGTTCTTTTACTTCTTTTCTTGTCCTTAATAAAAAAACGCAGCAGGTCCATATCATAATCGACAGTTCCGGCATTGTTCACGTACACCTGGAAATATATTGTGTTGTCCTTGATATAAATTCCTTTCACACCTGCCTTCATGTTGTACTTTTTATCTTTTATGCCTTTTATAATTCGTTCATTATCCAAAATGGCATTTGCATAGGAGCTAATTGTTGCAGTCCTGTTAACAGGCAGATAGTAAACCCATGTAGCAGGTTTATTATCGTAAGTAACTGTAAAGGCATATACGCTCCCGTCATCTGTAACAACACTCAGGTTTGTTTCTGTAAAATCTTTTTCGGCTGCTTTTACTAATAAAATTTCCGGGGCTTCTTTTACCTGTTGTGCCAAAACTGAGGAAGTGCCCCTGTCAACATGTTTAATAGCAAAGGGAAATACAAGGCTGGTGGTTTTATCTGTTGTAATACTCAGTTTTGTTTGTGCCTCAGCAGAGACGAATAACCACACTACACAAATCATACACACTAATCGTTTCATCTTTTCAAAGTTTATACGTTATAAATTGGATTCGTTATTCTTATCCTTTAGTAGAACTTTGTAACCTTCTTTAACCATAACTTTTACCTGTTTTACTTTCCTGCTCATTAAACTTTTTACCGTATTGATGCCGGCAGCGGCGGCCTGTGCCTTCAAAGAAGGGTCAAGTGTGGTGAGTTCCATTAATTGGAGACTGTTATCGGCAGAATTTTTAGCCACATCCCTGCTGATGGAACCAGGAACATAAATGCCCGGCAAGCCGTCCATATCATATAATTCTAATTTTACAGGGAATAAGGTGTTTTTATACCTGATAGAATTTATCACTACTTCAAGCCTCTCGTTATTTAGTGAAGCAGTACCATTTACAGGGTTTCCTTTGGGGATAAGAATGCCATTTATAAAGATATCAGTTGCTAACCTCAATTGAATAACAGCTCCGTTCACTAACATTTGATTACTGTGCACTATCGCTTCAATTGCCTGCCCTTCTTCAACCACTGATTTATCAGGGTCCAAACTATAGAATTTGTTTAGCTTATTTGTAGCAATTTTGTTTGTGTCCATTAACGAAACATTTGCCAATGCAGGCTGAGTAGTTACAGCATAAACCACTTGTTTATGTTGTAATGATTTTTCTTTTAGCTTTTCCCTTATTCTTTGTGGATGCTGAATATCCAGTATCTTTTCTAATGTTCCATTAAGTTGGTTCATCTCTTGGTCGCCAGTATTTGTTTTATTCATTGTAAGCAACATGTTTTCTAATCTATCCACCTCGCCTGAAAGTTCTTCATCTTGTTTGTAATTGGTTGCATTCTGGTTTTCATTGGCTGATGCTTCCGGCTGTTTATTAATTTCCTTTTGCAGCAGAGCTAATTTTTGCATCAGCTTTTGTTCAGGATTATTTGAAGATGTTTCATACGGCGATGAATTTAACCGCTGGTTGTATTTGGAAGCTGAGTTTTGAGTGAGTACTTCTAATTCGTTTACGGGCAAAATAGATGTGTCTTCATGTTGCTTATAATACGGGTCTGTACGCATCCATTCCTCAAGTTTGGCAGAATCTTTATCAGCTTTATCATAAAAACTTAGTTTGTCTGTTAAGTTCTCATCTTTCATTTTTGCATCAGGGAGATTTAAGTTTAAACCTTGCTGCTTTACTATAATAGCCTGTTCTTTTCCCTGACCACCACCCAATGCCCAAAATGCCATTGTAAGAAATGGTACTACCAAAAAAGGCAACACCAGCATCATTTTCCGTTTACGCAGGAAGGCCTGCGACCTTTGTACACTGCTCATACACTTCATTTTTGGTTTTGTGATAAGTAAATTTGTTCCAGCATTTGCACACTATCCATCAAACCCGGCCGGGCTTGCAGGATGCTGTCGTATTCATTCGTTCTGTTCAATTTTAAACTATCCATGTATTTTCTAAAATCCTGTATTTGTAAATAGGTTTGTTCATCTACCGTTGCCTCCGGCATTATAGTTTCATCACCCGTTTTATTAAAGTGCTTTGGAATATCCATTTGCTGTATCTCTAAAGCTTTCTGCTTTCTTTCAGGACTGAAAACACTGTTTACAATAAGATAAATACTGTAGCCACCTGCAGAAACGCAGAAAAATATCAGTAGTAGTTTTAATCGTTTAAAATCTGTGTTCATAAATATCCTGTTCATTTTTTCTGCAAATAACTGTTGTGCTTTAATGCCGACACCGGCAATTTTGCCAGCCACTTTATCAGATACGGTAGTTTTATCATCTGACTGAACCTCTTTCTTTTTCTTTTTGGACAACCACATACTACCTGTTTTGAATGTTGATGTCAGTATTCTCCAACGTCCGCCATTTTTCAATTAAAAAACCATGTGAATTATTATCACTACGGGAAACATTTCTCAGGTATCCTTCGGTAATCAGACTCCTGGTTACAATGGTGGTGGGGCGAATGATTTTCTGTTCCCCTTTATACCTGAAATAAAACGGATACACATCTGTATTAATAATGATGCTATCCATTGTGATTTCCTGGCTGATGTTGCCCGATATGAGGTTTGAATAATACCCATTCTCCTTCAGGTTATCGTATTGTTGTTTTGCAGAATTATCTGCCAGGTATAATGCTTTTGTAATGTTGGCCTGAATAACTTTATCGTCCGGGTCGAGAGTAAAGAAATAATGATGAAACATTTTTACATGGTCCCTGGCTTCCACAGGTATATTATCTTTTCTGTCGGCTGCATAAGCTTCTAATGCCTTGCCATTTGCCAGTATAAAAACTTTATTCTGAGATTGGGATGAAAGCTGATAGCTTTTGTATGCAATAAAAAGAGAGATGATAACACAGGCAGCCAAGAATGCCACACTGAATAACCGGATATACCTAAAAGCGGTATCTATATTTTTTGTTTTCTGAAACATTACTCACATTTTTCTAAACTCACAATTATATATTCTGCAATTACTTTACCAAGAAAGGCAAATAGTGGGTAAGTGCGGTAGGGCTAACTTTAGAACTAACGTCCTTAGCTTTGCCATTTAAACTATTATCAGAATTTTAATGAAAGTTGAACCAATCACTATACGACAGATTACTAAGAATCAGTTTAATATTTTTATGCTGTTTACACGGCATCCAGCCGTGCAAAATTTTGCAAGAGAGTTAGAATATCATTCAAATGACGACAACTCTATTTTAGGCGTAGTTCTTTTGGATTTATATGACAGGGACTTTAGTTATGTGCTTTTGGTAAGAGATGAAAACAGACAATTCAGGGAATTTGATACCAAAGTAAGTTTTTCGAGTAAAGCTGAAGCTGTGGATATGCTCAGCAATTCCATGAAGTGGCATACAGCCCAAAATCTTAAATCTGTTGTGCATAATCTGCCTGAAAGAGGAATGGATTTATTTAATATTGTAGTGAATCAGGAAAAAATTCATCCCTATTTTACAAGACTTAATGAGGATACTCAATTTATCCCTTCAAAGAGGGCTATCATAGAAATAGCCAACCACCTTTCTGATATTGACGGAAATTTTATCGAGCAATTTCAGTCGCTAAATGGATTTGATGCCAGGCTTTGGGAAATTTATTTGTTTGCCTCGCTAACTGAGCAAGAGTTTTTAATCAACAGAAAGTATGAAAGGCCTGATTTTATTATTCAAAAGTATGACGTTGAAATTGGAGTAGAAGCTGTTACATTGGGAAGGGATAAGAACAATCCGCCAACATATTTGCCCAATGAAGAAAAATTAACGAGGCCGGCAGATATTTTGACAAAAATTCAAAATGAAATACCCCTTAGATATGGAAGTACCCTTTTTTCAAAATTGAGTAAAAAATATTGGGAATTATCACATTTAAAAGACAAACCTTTCTTATTGGCTGTGGCTGACTTTCATGATGATTTTTCAATGACCTGGTCATACATTTCTTTAGTGGAATACCTATATGGACAGAGAGAGGAGCTAATTGTTTCGGAAGATGGCTCCGCTTTTGCCAAGACTGAAAAGATAACACACTATACTAAACCTACAGGTGCCAAAATAAATTCAGGATTCTTTTTTGAGCCAGATTGTGAAAACATAAGCGGTGTATTATTTAGCACAACTGGAACAATTGCCAAGTTTACAAGGATGGGTATCCAGGCAGGCTTTTCATCCAGCAAACAAAAAGTATTGAGAGTTGGCGACCGGTATGACCACAATTCTCATTCATTTACTCCAATATCGTTTTCATATATGGTTGATGAAAATTGTACTGAAACATGGAGTGAGGGGTTAAATTTATTTCATAATCCCAATGCTAAACATCCCATTGATATGGATTTATTTCCAAACATTGCCCATCATAAACTTAAGGGAGAACAACTGATTAGCTGGGCTCCTGATTTTCATCCTTTCTCTTCGATTAACATTAATACGATAGTAAAGTAAGAATTAGTTTGTGATGCCCGAATTGGTTTATTAAAACATAACTGATTATCAATATATTATGATATATTTTGAATGAATTTTAAATTAATATTCATTTATTTATCAAAAATTATAGTACCTTTATCCGGTAAATAAAAATATATGAGCAGGTTACAGCAATTAAAAAGGCAATTAAAGCCGGGTGAGGTTTACCGCCGTACCGAACTGGCCAATTGGTCTAAGTCGGTTGACAGGCACCTGGATGAATTGGTGCAGGATGGGACTTTGCAAAAATTGTCTCAAGGGCTGTACTATTACCCAAAAGAAAGTGCTTTTGGCAAAACACCACCTGATGAAAATATGCTGGTTGAAAGTTTTTTAAAAGACCATCGCTTTTTGCTTACCACACCTAATGTATATAACAGCCTGGGTGTGGGTACCACCCAATTGTATAATGTGAGAACGGTATATAATCATAAACGTCACGGAGAGTTTAAGCTGGGTAATAAAACATTTCAGTTTCGAATAAAACCCCACTTTCCTAAAAAAGTAACACCCGAATTTTTATTGGTTGATTTAGTAAATAATCTTGAATCACTGGCGGAAGATAGCAGCGAAGTATTAAAGAAAGTGGCTGACAAAGTTGAAGTGATGGATAAGAAAAAGCTGAAACATTCAGTGGTGGAATATGGCAGCGTAAAGGCAAAGAAATTATTTGCTCCCTTACTACAACCTCATACACTCTAATATGGCTGACGGTTACCTGCATAATCACAAAGACTTTCCAGATCTGCTGAATATATTGGCAGATAAAACAACATCCTGCCCGGGCTTATTGAGAAGGATTACTGGATTATGCATGTACTGTATGGATTGAAGAAACAGGGATTCGATTTTGAACTGAAAGGAGGAACATCATTATCAAAAGGATATAAAATTATAGACCGGTTTTCTGAGGATATAGACATTCATATAAAGCCACCGGCATCATTGGGAGTTGAAGAAAATCCGGCCAAGACAAAACCCAATCATATTGAATCAAGAAAGAAATATTATGACTGGCTTGCAGCGAATATAAAGATTGATGGTATTGTTTCTGTAAAGAGAGATACAGCGTTTGATGATGAAGCATACTATCGCAGCGGTGGTATCCGTCTTTTGTATGAGAGCAAAACAGAAAGTATAGAGGGTGTGAAAGAAGGAATATTAATGGAAGCAGGTTTTGATACCGTAACTCCGAACAGCAACCTCACAATAAGTTCCTGGGCGTATGATGAGGCTGCCGGTAATGGCAGCATAAAAATTAATGATAACCGGGCGGTGGACATTACCTGCTACCACCCTGGTTATACTTTTGTAGAGAAGTTGCAAACTATTGCAACAAAATTTCGTCAGGAGCAGGGAGACAAAACGGAAAGGCCCAATTACATGCGGCAGTACTATGATATAGCCTGCCTGTTAAAGAATGAACTGGTGCAGCAATTTATAGACACTGATGAATACAAAGCCCATAAAAAGAAAAGGTTTCCTGCAAAGGATTTTGCTATACCGGTTACAGAAAACCAGGCTTTTCTTTTATCAGATGCTGCACTACGGGACGCATTTAAGAAAAGATATGAAAAAACAAACAAGCTTTACTACAAAGGCCAGATACCTTTTGATGAAATAATGAATATCATTCAAACAAATATTGGGAAGTTGTAGTTATGTTTTCCCACTCAATTTATCCTTCATATAATTACTTCCGCCACCACTATTACCTTCTTTAAAATATCCTTGTGATGCACCTGCATCAGCCATACTGTTACTCATTTTGTTGTAAGCTCCACCCATTGCATCTCTTGCCATAGAAGTGCCACCCGCTACAACAGTACGGCTGGATGTACTCATCATATTTGTTACTTTATAAAGTAATGTATTGCCGCCACCGGCATGTATAATATAATTGGCAACCGACGGCACAGTGAAGTAACCAATGATACCGATAATCATAAAAATTAAGTATGCAGTATCTGTGGTACTAAAAAACGTATCGCCATTGGTAGCAATCTGCTGTAAATCTTCCTTCAACATGTTTTCCTGGATTTTACCCATAATGCCGCCGAAAATATTAGCAACAGGCAACCATAGGAAGATGTTGAGATAGCGGGCAATCCAAACTGTGAGTGTGTGCTGAAAGCCATCAAACACGGCAATGCCAAAGACCAATGGGCCAAGAATTGCCAATACAATTAGGTAAAATGTGCGAATGGTATTAATGCAAAGTGCTGCAGCCTCAAAGAGAACTTTCAATACTTCACTCATCCATTGCTTAATAGAGTTGCGAAAGTTATAGGAGAATTTTGCAAAAGCAAATTTAATATCGTTGCCAATACTTTTAATCCAACCTTCGCTTTTATCCCCATAATTGTATTTGTACCATTTATCTCTATCACCAGACCCATTTGGGCCAACATACATTTGCCAGTAAGCTGTTTTCTTTATTGCCTCTTCTTTCATTTTTAGCAATTGAGCAACAGCTTTATCTGAATCTGTTACCATTGCTGCAGTAGATGTTACCGTTGGTTTCATCACTCCGTTAATCATGGCAATAACAGAAGGAAATATCAATACAGCAAAACCCAAAACAAACGGACGGAACAAGGGATAAAAATCAACCGGCTCCGCTCTTGATATATGGCCCCACACTCTTGCAGCAATATACCAGGTAGCGGCAAAGCCAGCTATACCACGACCGACACCAATCAATCTGCTGCACAAAGGCATCATATCATCATATAATTTTTCCAGCACTTCATGCAGGCTGTGGATCCTGTTGGCCATTCCCTGGGCTTCTGCTAAATGAGGTATCAATAATATTATGACCCCTATACAGATTATTCTTACACACAATTTCATTCTCACAACTTTAAAAGTGAACACCCCTTTTTTATTTATTCAATCCATACAGTCTTCGTGACATCTCAATCTGTGCCTGCTCTGATTTCCTTTGCAACGAAAGCATATTGGTATTATTAGTAAAATCTTTCAGAAAGGAATATTGGTCTTCAACAGACAAATAAATTTTATCAATGGCTTGTAACCGTTCATCATCGCTCATACGAAGTTTTCCTGATGTAATGACCATAGCCAGTTCATCCAGGCTTTTCAGGCTTTCATTAAACAGGTTGCTGTACACTTTGCCGAGATAATTAATTTCTTCAGCACTAAATTGTTTTTCTTCCTTAAACCGGTTATACGCTAATTTATATTCCTTACCTATGCGTAGTTGATAGCTGATTATATCCGCAATTCGCTTATACTTTTTAACTGCCGGACTTACCTGCATTAAACCATCTAAGAAAGTTTTATGGATATTAAAATTTCCTTCCGAAATGTTTTTAACCGCAGTATATCCCTTATTCAGGAGTTTATACCCATCATACATATTCTGTAAAATCTTTTTAAACTGCGCCAGTTTTTCAATATTCAGCAACAGTTGCTGCACTTCTTCACTTTGCGCCTTTAACTGAAAACTCATACTGCACATAATCAAAATCACAATCAGCTTTTTCATTTTATTCCATTTACTATTTTAGAACGGTTAATTTCCATCTGCTCTCCCAAGCGTTGTACAGCCAGTAAACCCATATCTTCACTAAAGGAGCAGGCAAAGGAATACTTATCTTGCACATCAGCATACAACCCGTCAATCCGTTTCAGCCTTTCATCATCCTTCATTTCCAATTCACCTGGTGTTGTAACGAGTAATAATTCTTCCACTGTTTTTATACATTCATCTAAAAGTGTATCAAATACATGTTTGCAATAATCCAGTTCAGCTTCAGTAAATTGTTTTGTTACCCTGATTTGCTGAAGGGAGAGTTTTGTTTGTTTGATGATTTTGACCTGGTAAGCAATTATATCCGCAACCTTTGCATACCGGCGTATGGCAGGGTTTACATTTTTGAGGCGGTTAAAGAAATCACGGTGCAGGTTGAAGTCTCCGTTTTTTATGTTGCGGATAGTATTAATCCCTCCTGTTACAATGTTGTACCCTTTTTTGGCATAGCCAAGATAAACTTGCAGGGCTGCAATTTGTTGAAGCAGGTATTTCTTTTGCGTTGACTTTTGATTGAACCATTCATCAAAGGTTTGGGCATTTGATGAGTGAAAGGCAAACAGACTTACTGTTGCCAGTAGCAAAATTCTTTTCATTCTTCACATTTTCATTTTTCACAATATTGTTTCAGCTATCGGCTAATACCGTATAGTCTTTTTACATATTCAATTTCGCCCTGCTCGGATGCCCGTTGAATACTAAGCATCTTGTTCTGATTATTGAAATCTTTTAAGTCAACATACTGTCGCTCCAGATTATCAGAGACGGTATTAATAATTTCCAGCCGTTTGGCATCACTCATTTGTGTAGCAAAGGCATTCACCACTAAAAACAGCTGGTCAATACTTTTCAGGCTTTCGTCCATCATCCCTGAATAAATGTTGTACATATAGTCCAGTTCTTCCTGTGTAAAATTCTTGTCTTGCCGAAATAAAGCCCAGGCGCCCTTGTACTCTTTTACCATTTGTACCTGCCGTTCTATAATGTCTTTAACCCTGTTATAATAAGCCAGGGCGGCTTTTACTTTCCATAGTTCCTGAAAATAATCATCATAGAGCTTTCGCTGCTTCTCCACCCAGTCCTTAATCTCATTCAGTTTTAGCTGGCTCATTTTATTCTCAAGCGTTTTCTGTGCATTTTGCAGCCAGATGGTTTTGTTCTGCAGCCGCTGCATTTGAAGGTCAATTGCCTTTATTACTTTTTTAACTGCCGCTTTGATAATGTCTGCAATTGGAATTTGAGCTTTGGTTTCCTGTATTGGCAAAAACATACAGCACATACTCAACCCCACCACTGCCAATATTTTTTTCATAACACGCTATTTTATTTTTTTAAACTTATTAGTTCCATCAAACAAAACTTTTTCTTTCACATCAAAAGAATAATGGTCTAAGGTTTCTGCCTCTTCCAGCAATTTTGTTTCAGCATTGTAAATACCTGATGTTTCTTTCACTTTATATTCGGGAACATTGGCTTCACCTTCTACCTGCCGGATATAGTGCCATCGGTTTTGAATTTTGAATTGCTTTGCTGCAGGATTTTGGATAGTGATAACTAGGGTGTCAAATTCTTTCCCAAATTCATTTTGCCCGACTCTTACATAGGTGCCGGGTATAAATTCCATAATTTCATCTTTGCCGCTGGTATTGCAGCCGGAGATAATTAAAGTTGCTAAAAGGATAAGCATTGTTGTTTTCATACTATCAGTTTTTAGAGTGAATAATCTCATCTGCTAAAGCCTTAATCCCTTTTTCGATATCCCCGCCAAATTTTGCAGCATAAGCATGCACCTTCACTTTTTCTTTTTCCTCTGTTGTGTATGCCAGGTATTCTTCCGGCGATACTTCTGTACGATAGACTTTGCTCAACACACCACCAAGAGAAATAAAGACCTCTTTATATTTTTTTGTCGGGTCATTGGCTTTGTTGATAGACAAAACCAACGCCTTTTCTTTTTCAGTCAATCCCAACAATTCCTGTATCTGGTCGAATTTGTTTTGATACTTACTTTGGTCTAATAATATTTTGCAATCGCTGTTGTTGATAATTGCCTGCTTTACCACCGGTGATGAAATAATGTCTTCTACTTCCTGTGTTACTACAATCGCTTCGCCAAAAAACTTTCTCACCGTTTTAAACAGGTACTTAATATATTCTGCCATTCCTTCTTTAGCAATTGCCTTCCAGGCTTCTTCAATCAGTATCATTTTTCTTATTCCTTTTAGTTTCCTCATCTTAGAAATAAACACTTCCATAATGATGATAGTTACGACTGGGAACAGAATCGGATGGTCTTTGATATTATCCAATTCAAAAACAATAAACCGCTGCTGCAACAAATCAAGGTTTTCTTTCGCATTTAGTAAGTAATCAAATTCACCACCTCTGTAATATGGTCTTAAAACATAAAGGAAGTTTGAAACATCAAAATCTTTATCCTTTACATTATCACCTTTCAGTACCGCTACAAAATCATCTTTCAAAAATTCATAGAAGCTATCAAAGCAGGGAAACAAGTTTTTATCGCTTTCTACCTTTTCAAAATATAATTGCAACGCATTTGAAAGGGCTACATATTCGCTGCGGTTAAAAGTTTCATTATCTTTTTTCCAAAGAGCTAATAACAATGTTTTGATGCTTTCCTTTTTCTCAGTGTCCAGTATATCGCCTTCACCAATATAAAACGGGTTAAACTTTATGGGTTTGGTTTCAGAATAGGTGAAATAATACCCCTTCACCATATCGCACAAGCCTTTGTAGGAATGGCCCACATCCACCAGCACAATATGTGTGCCTTTTTCGTAATAGCTCCTCACCATGTGGTTGGTAAAGAAAGATTTTCCACTTCCAGAAGGCCCCAAAATGAATTTATTTCTGTTGGTGCAGATGCCTTTATCCATTGGCTCATCCGAAATATCCACATGGATGGGTTTGCCAGAAAGCCGGTCGCCCAAACGGATGCCAATGGGGCTAACAGAGGAACGATAGTTGGTTTCCAAATTGAAAAAGCAACAAGCCTGCGGACTGAATGTATCAAATGTATCATTCATAGGAAAGTCGGCAGCATTGCCCGGAATACCTGCCCAAAATATTTGCGCTGAACCTTCAGTTTCTAACTTGGGAGTGGCATCCATTTGAGTAAGTGCTGATGAACATAAGTTTCTAATGTTCTTCAATTCCTCTTTGTTATCTGTCCATGCCAGTAAATTAAAGTGAGCTTTTACCGGTAATCGTTGTTCACTGATGGCTTCGTTCAGAAAATCATCTGTTGCCTGCTTACTGATTGCATTTTCCCGGCTATATGCAGAAAGTGATTGCAGCCGCAATCTTTTACTTTCCAGCTTTTGCATCGTTTTTTGTACATCCTCAATAAACACATACTGATTATAGATGTGATTGCAGGAGAGCAACTGACCAATTGGTGATGCAAACCCTACGCTGAATTTTGTTTTATCAGTGGAGTACTTGTCATAGTTAATCCGGGAACCACATAATGCTGGAACAAATTCTGCATCGGCCATTGTGTAAAGCTGGCAATGGTTTTCGCCAATTTTCCATTCGGGTTTAAATTCAATATCCCGGAGAATTACACCATCATTGCTGAGATTCATATAATGAAGTACAAAATCAGCCAGTAATTCGTTTGTCAGCATTTTCATAGACACAAAACCACTGTCAGACAAAATTTTTTGAAACTGGCCTACATGATTCATGAAATCATGAAAGTGTTTTGGCTTCAAGGTTTCTTCTGGCACAATTGTTCTGCGGAGCAGGCTGCTAAAAATGGAAGAACCTAACTTCCGGTTCGCAGGCTTTTTTGTAAGCATGATATAACAGCGATGGTCCAAGTAAGGCCGTTCATTAAAGAACCGGTCGCTGCTTCTGGTAAGAAAACTATTATCTTCTTGTACAAACAAAGGTTTATACTTTGCTTCAGTAAACCAATCCTGCTTATGTAATACACTATTAACCGGTAGAACTTTTATAGCTTTTATCCAGGCATGATGAAAGGCTTCGTATTCGTCATTGCTCATCGTAAACAGTTCCGGTAATTGCACATCAAACACAACTGTTACATCACCCATTTTGGAAAGGATGGCGTTATTTTCAATTGAATAAACGGGTAGTATCTCATTCAGATTTTTCATTCAGCAACATCTTTTTCAGTTTCACTTTTGAATAGCTTTTTATCACATCAGGCACCGAACGCCGGGCAATCTTTTTCATCATACCATGCTCGCCATAAGTGCGGCTTAACTTGTAGATACGCATAAATAAAGCCGTAGTAAGCACCGCAATGAATGGCAGGCAAAAAAAGATACCCAGGCCGCTGATATAGAGTATTGCAAATAGTATCAGCAATACCACTAAGCCGCCGCCCAGGTACCAGATATATTGGGCTTTGAGCCCTTTGAACTCAATGCTGCGATTGATGCCTTTGTTAATTTGATAGACGGATGAGGACATACTTTCCGATGTTGCAAATTGTTCACCAAAAGTCAATTGGAGTTGGTAAAAGGGGTAGGACTAACAAACGAGAAGGTACTTCGCAAATCATCCTATTTTGGAAGTATTTGCGAAAGTTTTATCTTCAAGATTCGGAAATACAATAGTTACAAGCAATGTTAGACGGCTACACAATTCAGACAGTTTGTAAGTTTATCAGTAGACAGTCCTTCGCAGACGAACAGGCAATCATCTAACACGACTGTAATGATTGACATGCATAAACAAGTAAATCATAATAACATGGGCATAGAGATAATTACCAAAAACTTTCAATTAGATATCTACGGTTTTGGCAGTATAGCGACAAACAAAGATTATGCTGGAACTGCTTTTAAGTTGAGCGGCAAAATGTGGGATGTAATTAAAACCAACGAAATAAAAAATAGGGGAAAGAATATTTGGGTTTACGAAACTGCCGACAAAGTTTTTGCAGGTGTTGAACTTGAAAATCCAACTATCGCCAACGACAACTTTGGACTTGAAAAAATGATAATAGACGTAGAAAAATATGCTTACTATAAACACATTGGAAGTCACAATCTCATAAAGCAAACAGGACAAAAAATGACAGACGAACTGGCCAAGCGAGGATTTGAAATTATACTTCCATATATTGAAATTTACGGTCATTGGGCAAAAGACGAAAGTAAATTAGAAACAGAACTAATAATGTGCTTGAAATAAGAAATACGAACAACAATGCCTGTAACATTGGGTTCGTTAGTGGTAATTTTCTTGCAGACCACAATATTAACTGAAATAGTTAAAACTTAATCTGACAGTTGGGTTAAATTGCAAATGAAATAACAAACAATTTAACCACTTTAAAAACTGTCAGAAATGAATGTAGAATCAAAGTTAATCCAAAGCAAATTAGGATTACTCAAATTAGCAGAAAAATTAGGTAACGTATCAGAGGCTTGCCGTGTTTACGGTTACAGCCGCGATAGCTTTTACCGCATTAAAGAACTCTATGATACAGGCGGTCCGATTGCCTTGAAAGAAATTAGTCGCAAAAAACCAATTCCGCAAAACAGAATTGAGCCGGAAATTGAGAAGGCTGTTGTAGAAATGGCTTTTGAAAATCCTGCTTTGGGTCAGTTGCGTGTATCCAACG
>NZ_LUHG01000042.1 GCF_001623405.1 Hydrotalea flava | reverse complement strand
GTAAAACGCTACAGCAGTGGCATGTATGTGCGGCTTGCGTTTGCCGTGGCCGCCCATTTAGAGCCCGAGATACTGATTGTAGATGAGGTACTGGCTGTGGGCGATGCCGAATTTCAGAAAAAATGCCTGGGTAAAATGAAAGATGTAAGTGTGAATGACGGCCGAACGGTATTGTTTGTAAGTCATAATATGGGGGCGGTTTTAACTTTATGTGATTCAGGTATTATGATTGAAAATGGCAATATATTTTATCAAGGTGAAATCAGGAACTGTGTTTCTGAGTATGTAAATCGAAAAACAATAGACATTGTAAATATTTCTAAAATAAATAGGCGTGAGGGTGACGGAAAATTGCGGATACATGATTTGCTAATTTATAATAGCCGTAATCAAATAGTCAATAAAATATTAATGGGGGAAGATTGTACCATTTTTATTCAATTAGATATTCAGGAAATTGAAGTTTTACAAAAAGAAGGTTTTGAAATTGCCATGGCTTTTAAAAATGAGTTTGAACAACAAATTATACACTTGTCAAATTTTATATCAGGTGATTTTTTTTTCCTGGAAGAGGGTAAAAGAATTTATTGCCACATTCAAAAATTTCCTTTGTTGCCCGGAAAGTATACGCTGAATATTTTTACAAGATTCAAAGGAATAGTAAGTGATTGGATAATGGATATTGGACCGATAGAAGTAATAGATTATGATTATTACAAAACCGGTAAAATTGAACATAAGCAGGGGTTAGTGCTTGTGGATTATAAATGGGGTATTGAAAATTAAATCTATCAATATGTTTTTTAAAAAAAAACAGAAAATATCAAATGTCATCGATAGGGCTGAAGCTGTTATCCTAAAAGATAAAGAAAATAATTTATATTATTATCCTTCTGGTTATCCGTTTTCAGAACAGGTTTTAGTAAATGGTTTTAGTTATGATAGTCCAGAAGACCTTTCTTATTTTAAATCCAAATTTAGAGGTGATATTTTGTTTGATATTGGGAGTAACCATGGAGATTTTAGTCTTTTCTTAGCAAAAAATTTTAATAAAATTTATGCATTTGAACCTGACTTAAATAATCTGGAAATTCTTCAGAAAAATATTTTATTAAATGAAGTTAAGAATTGTGCGGTATTTAATGATGCTATTTCTAATAAAAACGAAGTTAAAGTCCCTTTTTATATTTTAGCTGCTGATGGCCACCATTCATTGGGTAAAGTAGCCACTTCAACATATAAAAAAACAGCATATGTAAATTGTATACGATTGGATCACTTCATTCAAAATTATTCCATTCAGAAAATTGATTTGATGAAAGTGGATGTTGAAGGTTTTGAATTAGAAGTATTTGAAGGTTTGGGTGATTATTTAAATAAATCTTTTGTTACTAATATTTTTTTTGAAATATCAAAAGTGCCCCTTGAAAGTATAAGTCAAAAAGCAAGCAATATAGGTAGCTATTTGGTTAATCGTGGATATCAGATTTTTGACATTTATGATCAACCATACCATCCGGATGATTTAGATAAAATATATTTTGGAAATTTTATAGCTAAATAACATTTAAACTTTAATTACGTGTGTGGAATTTTAGGTTTTGTAGGGCAATGTGAGACAGAACTATTTAATGGAGCATTGAACAAATTATCGCATCGTGGCCCTGATGGTTTTGGGGTTTGGAAAGATGATACGATAATTATGGGGCATAGGCGCCTTTCTATTTTAGACTTGTCTTCCAATGGAGCTCAACCAATGCATTGGGCTAACCGTTACATCATTACTTTTAATGGTGAAATTTATAACTATGTTGAATTGAGGAATGACCTTGAAAAAAAAGGGGTGCGGTTTAAAACAAATACCGATACCGAAGTATTACTGGCATTATTTGCCGAAGAGGGGCACGCTTGTTTAACGAAATTAAATGGTATGTGGGCTTTTGCAATTTATGATAAACAAGAGCGTACTTTATTTCTTTCAAGAGACCGGATGGGAAAAAAACCTTTATTTTTTTCTCAACAAAACAATTATTTTGTTTTTGCTTCCGAAATGAAATCCTTATGCCCGTTTTTACCAAAGGTGGAAGCTGATTATGGTTTAATTTCATATGTAATGGAAAACATTTTTGATTATGAGGCAACGGAAAGCTGTTTAATAAAGGGCATTGTGCGGTTCCCTGCTGCTTCATATGCTTATTTTAAGCATAATCATTTGGAAATATCTAAATTTTGGAATCCTGTTGAATCAATGATACAAGTACCCAAAAAATATAATGAGCAGGTTGAACTATTTCGCGAATTATTTATTGATTCTTGTAAAATTAGAATGCGGAGTGATGTTCCAATTGGTACTGCACTAAGCGGAGGTATTGATTCTAGTGCTACTATCTCTACCATGTCCTATATTGCTAAAAATTTAAATGGTAATTTTAATCGAGATTGGCAACATGCATATGTTGCATCATTTCCCGGTTCTGAAATAGATGAAACGAATGAAGCCAAAAAAGTTGTTAATAATTTAGGTATTTCTGCAACATTTTTAAATATCGACCCCATAAAAGATATTGATAAAATATTTTACTACAGTTATCTTTTTGAGGAGTTATATATTACCTCCCCAATTCCTTTTATTCAATTGTATGCGCAAGTAAAAAAGAATGGGACAAGTGTTACATTAGATGGGCATGGAAGCGATGAATTATTTGGAGGATATCCATTCGATTTAAGGCCGAAACTCTTAGATGATCACCCTAATCCAATAAAAATGTATAATACCCTTAAAACAATAAATAATGTAAACAATTTAAATAACAATTATAGTTTAAAAGATTTCATTTTAGAATATAAGCAAATTTCAAAAGCCAAATTTGTACATTTTTATAAGCCTGAATATCTTCAAAAAAACTATGCTCGTCTCGATTTTTTCAACAATCGATTATTTAATTCTACATTTACATCCATTTTACCAACTCTCTTGCGCAACTATGATCGGTATTCCATGATTAATGGTGTTGAAATTAGAATGCCATTTTTAGATCACCGTATTGTTTCATTTGCTTTTTCAATACCAGGATCTTCAAAAGTTAGAAATGGTTATACAAAAGCACTTTTGCGTGATGCCATGAAAGATTTTTTTCCTGATGAAATTCGGCTTCTTAAAAGAAAAATTGGGTTTAATTCTCCATCTACTGAATGGATAAAAGGTCCGTTAAAAGAATGGTTGCTTGATGAGATGGAGTCTGCAGCATTTAAAAATTCTGCAATAATTGATACTAAAAAAGTAAAAAAAATTGTATATGGTGTGATGAATAATCATTTGGCTGGTTTTACTGACGGGGAAGCTGCATGGACCGCATTTATGCCATACGTATGGGAAAAATCATTAAATTATTTTAAATAATTTTTTTTGATGGCTGCACCAATTGCTTTATTTGTATATCAACGGCCAGAATTAACTTTTCAAACATTGGACGCTTTATCGAAAAATGAATTAGCCGATGTTTCAACATTATACATATTTTCCGATGGTCCAAAAAATAATGCAACTATCAATGAAATAGAAAATATTTCTCGTACACGCACAATTATTCGGCAGAAAAATTGGTGTAAAAAAGTAATTATAAATGAATTTCCTGAAAACAAAGGGTTAGCTAAATCAGTCATTGATGGGGTCTCTCAATTATTGGAGGAATATGATTCAGTGATTGTTTTAGAAGACGATCTGATTACTTCCATTGGATTCCTGAAATATATGAATGATGGGCTTAATATGTATCGTAAAAATAAGGAAGTAATGCAAATTTCCGGGTATCAATTTCCAATTCAATTAGTTCCTAGAAATACTTCATTTTTTCTTCCTATGACTTCTTCATGGGGTTGGGCTACATGGCGCAGGGCTTGGGTTTATTTTGATCCCAATGCCACCGGCTATGAAAATTTGTTCAAAAATAGAAAATTGCGGTATAAATTTAATTTGGGTAATTCTTATGCTTACTCAGATTTATTAAAAGCACAAATGATATATAAAACAGTTGACTCTTGGGCTATACGATGGTGGTGGAGTGTATTTAAAAGCGGGGGTTTAACATTATACCCTGATACTTCTTTAGTTAAAAATATTGGAATCGGTAATACAGCTACCCATACAAGTAATGCTGGCGATGTTTTTACAACTTGCAATTTTAACAATAATTATTTTATATATAATTTTCCAATATTATTGAATACAAATAAGATTGTTTTCAAACAAGTAAAAATTTTTTTATCAAAAAATACTGTTTCTAAAAAATCAACAAATTACTTACAAAAATTTGTTTTGAAAGTAAAAAATTGTATACCATCAAAAAATATAATAAAGTAATTTTAAAAATATTTTTATTGTATAATAATTTTAAAAATATTTATTATAGATATAATTTCTTTCTTTATGTTTTTGCGTTTAGTTAAATCAATAATATCTTCTTTGGGGTATAGTCTTGTTAAAAAGGAGTTCAAACGTGTTGACTATAATTCTTATATTTTTGTTGGCAATAATTCAATTACAAATAATTTAAATGTCACAATTCGGATTTTAACAGAAAAAAAATTTCTAATTATCGGTAATGATTCAATTATTGCAGGAAATTTTACATTTGAAAATGAAAATGGTTTAATTGAAATCGGTAATCGTACTTTTATAGGTGGTGGAAATTTTATTAGTAATACCGGAATACAAATTGGTAATGATGTCATGTTTTCATGGGGTTGTACGGTTATTGATAATAATGCACACTCTATTATTTCATCTGAACGAATAGCCGATGTGGCAGATTGGAAACGAGGTATAGACGAAAATAAAATTGGTGCATATAAAAATTGGAATTTTGTAAAAGGTGCCCCCATAAAAATTTGTGATAAAGCATGGATTGGTTTTAATTCTATAATATTAAAAGGGGTTACTATTGGAGAAGGCGCAGTAGTTGGGGCGGGGAGTGTTGTTACAAAAGATGTTCCACCTTATGCTGTTGTTGCGGGTAATCCGGCTAAAATTTTAAGATATACTACATGACCTGGCACGATACCATAGCCTATATTCGTTCACAACCCGAGTTTCAGGACCTTGTACGATTGGCCTATTTCGATTCCGACCTCACCAAAAATGTGGAACGCTTTGGGGAAAGTGAGGAATTCAAGGAAACGTTGGAACTCGTACAAAGGTGGGCACCAGACGCCAAAACCATTGTTGATATTGGTGCAGGGAATGGTATAGCCGCCGTAAATTTTGCGCTCAAAGGATATATTGTTACGGCTGTAGAACCGGACCCCAGTACAACAGTTGGTGCCGGTGCTATTATTGGGCTGCAACAACAATACCAATTAAACAACTTAACTGTATGCAGGTCAACTGCGGAAAATTTGCCCCTGCCAGATAATAGTGTAGATATTGTTTATGTGCGGCAGGCGATGCACCATGCTGCCAATTTAGTACAATTTATGGCCAATATTGCAAGGGTGCTTAAAAAAGAGGGATTGTGTATTACTGTTCGGGATCATGTGGTTTTTGATGCCGCAGACAAAGAACGATTTTTGGCAGCGCATCCCCTTCATCGCTTTTATGGTGGTGAGAATGCTTTTCATCCGAACGAGTATATACACGCCATGCAACAAGCCGGATTAACTGTTTTGAAAGAGTGGAAACATTTTGATTCAGTGCTCAATTATTTTCCTGAATCTACTGACAATATACTTCATCATACTGAACGAATGGATCAATTGTTGCGTCAATCCCTGCAAAAAAAAATTGGGCAATTGGCTAAAATTCCTTTCCTTTTTCGTTTATACCAATGGAAAAACAAAGCCCTATACACTTTAGACGAGCAAAAAATTCCAGGTAGAATGTATTCGTATTTATGCATCAAAAAGTAAATATTTTAGTGGTAGGTGCGCTGGGTTTTATTGGCCGGCATACCGTTCAATATTTTGGTGCCCAGCCTGGCTATCAATGTTTTGGTTGTGATGTGCTGCCTGAATATGGGTTACAGCATTATTGGCAAATTGATGCTACCAATGCTGACTATAAAACTTTATTTGCGCAACAGTATTTTGATGTGTGCATTAATTGTTCCGGCGCTGCCAGTGTGCCGGATTCGATGCAGCATCCGGATAGGGATTTTCAGTTAAATGTGTTCAATGTAGCCAAACTTCTGGAGGCCATAAGAACACAGCAACCGCTTTGTAAATTTATACAATTATCCAGTGCAGCAGTATATGGTAACCCACTTCAATTACCTATTCAAGAATCAGACCCACTGCAACCGGTATCGCCCTATGGCCAACATAAACTAATGGCCGAAACGTTGGTGCAGGAGTATGTTAGCTTTTTTGCATTAAAAGCCTGTATACTTCGTTTATTTTCAGTATATGGACCCGGCTTAAAAAAACAACTATTTTGGGATTGGCATCAAAAAGCAAAACAGCAAGCCGAAGTAGAAATGTGGGGTACCGGTCATGAAACCAGAGATTTTATTTATGTGGATGATGTAATACAGGGAATTTTTTGTGTCATTAAAAATGCTGAATTTAACGCCGAAATCTACAACCTTGGTGGAGGGGTTGCTACAACTATTGAAGAAGCGGCCAATTATTTTGCTATACACCATCAACCGGAATTTAAATTTAAATTTAATCAAACAGTTCGAAATGGTGACCCGCTTTACTGGAAAGCCGATATTAATAAAATCATGGGCTTAGGCTATTTACCGCTTACATCACTTTCTAATGGTTTATTAAAATATATTGAATGGTTAAAAGAAGAAAAATAGGGCTTTTATATCAATACAATGAAAATTGGATTGGGGGCACTTATTATATTCAAAATCTAGTGATAGCACTCAATAGACTGGCAAGGGAGGAAAAGCCATTTCTGGTTATTATTTGTCAGGATAGAACAACATTTTATTCTTTTAAAAAAATAACCGGCTATCCTTTTTTAGAATGGAGGGCAATGGTTGGTAAACCTTATCTATTCACAAGGTTCATGAATAAAGTATCGGGTATTTTATTTAAAAAGATTTTCTTTCAAACAGTTCGTATTAACACCTTTAATGATATAGATATATTATTTCCTGCCATTGAGCACAGTGCATTTAGCAATGTGAAACACAAACTTTTTTGGTTGCCTGATTTACAGGAACATTTTTATCCTAATTTTTTTACAAGTTTTGAGATAAATGAAAGAATAAGCCAACAAAAAAAATTGATCAGCAACAATGATATCATTTTATTCAGTAGTTATACGGCACTTCATCATTTTAATACAATTTATCCTCAAAATTTAAACCAAAAGTTTGTACTTCCTTTTGCAGTAAATATACCCAAAATTTTATCAGATAATAATCAGGAAGTACTGCATCAATATAAAGTTGGAGAGCCCTTTTTTATCTGTTCAAATCAATTTTGGCAGCACAAAAATCATCTGGTCATTTTTGAAGCCATACACATACTAAAAGCTAAAGGAATTGGGATACATGTTGTATTCACAGGCAATGAAAATGATTATAGAGATAAAACTTATTTTCAAAAACTACAATGCCGTAGTAAGGAGTTAGGAATTAATGACCAAGTTCAATTTTTGGGTTTCATTCATCGCAACGATCAGATTACTTTATTAAAAAAAGCATTGGCTATAATACAACCTTCTTTGTTTGAAGGGTGGAGTACAATTGTGGAGGATGCAAAAGCACTAAATGCTTGGATTATTTGTTCTGATATTGCTGTGCATCAAGAACAATTAAATGCTTATCCCAATTGTGCATTCTTTTCAGCGGAAGATGCCGAACAATTAAGTACACAATTGGTTTCTTTTTTGGGGAAAAAGCCCATTACACCTTATGATTATTCTACTGAACAAAATAAGCACACGCTTCAGTTAAAAGCACTCTTCCATTCAATTAGTAATGAATAATAGCCACCCTTTTTATTCTATAATAATTCCTACTTTCAATGCTGCAGGTAGTATACAGGCATGTTTAGATAGCATTATTCAACAAACCTGCTTCGATTATGAAGTTTGGGTGATAGATGGCTGTTCAAATGATTCTACAGTTGCATTGCTTCATCAATTTGAAAACATCTGCCCTCAATTAAATTTTATATCTGAAAAGGATAAGGGGATATATGATGCCTTAAATAAAGGCATTCAACGTGCCAAAGGTGAATGGATAATATGTTTGGGAAGCGATGATATTTTGTATGATACAACAGTTTTATTCAATGCAAAACAATGGATGCAATTCAATGTCGGGGAAAAAATGGTTTATGGTGATGTTAACATATTCGGTGATAACCACTGGGCTAAAGATGGTCATGTGTATGATGGAATTTTTACTCTAAAAAAATTAATTCATAAAAATATTTGCCAACAAGCTATTTTCTATCATCATTCGGTATTTAAAGAACTGGGTTTATTTAATGAAAAGTATTTTATTTGTGCAGACTGGGACTTTAATTTAAAATGTTTTTCTAGATACCAACCAAAGTATATTAACCTGGTAATTGCTCGATTTTCCGCAGGTGGGTTATCTTCCACTTTTCAAAAGAATGACGATTTTTTAACTTACGATTTTGTTGATAATTGTGCCCAATATTTTAATGTTTCAATCTTTAACCAATTGTTCAAGCAACATTTTCAGATTTTGTTGAATAAAGCTATTTGGTACTACAATCAACATCAGTGGCGTAAAAGCTTACAACATTTTTTGGCTGCAGTATATCATGCAAAGAAACCGATATACCTTATAAAAGTTTATGTACGTAAAACAATATTTAATTTTTTATGACACTATTTTTCACGCTTTGCTCCAAAAATTATATTGCACAAGCCATTACCTTACAGCAATCATTGAAGGAAATACATCCTAATATTGATTTTGTTATTGGCATTGTTGATCAACTGAACAATGTTGAAAAAAATAAATTAAAAAATTATTCCTTTCTTGAAGTGGATGACTTAGAAATAAATGTTTTCAATAACATGAAACTAAAATATAATGTTATTGAACTGAATACTGCAGTAAAGCCATACTATATTCATTATTTTTTTCGAAAAGGCTTCCAAAAAATTATATACTTCGATCCGGATATCTTCGTATACATTTCCTTGAATAGCATCATTCAACAATTAGATGAATACAGTTTTATTCTTACTCCCCATTTTAGCACACCTATATATGACAACTTTCTTTTGTCAGAACAGATAGTATTAGGAACCGGAATTTTTAATCTGGGTTTTTTAGCCATTAAAAATGATACAACAGGTAATGCTTTAATAATGTGGTGGCAAAAGAAGTTATTAGATGAATGTATTTTAGATTTAAGCAGAGGATATTTTGTTGATCAAAAATGGATGAATTTATCCATTTGTCATTTTGATAATTATTTAATCAATAAAAATAAGGGTTTAAATGTCGCCCATTGGAATTTACATGAAAGAAATGTTTCTTTTAAAGATGGTCAGTATTGGATAAATGATACAGTCCCCCTTATTTTTTTTCATTTTAGTTCTTACTCTCCTGATCAACCCAATAAGATAGCAAATTGGCAGAATCGTTTTACTTTTGAAACCAGACCAGACATTGCTCCCTTATTTCAACAGTATGGCGAAAAAGTATTGACAAATAATTATATATTTTGGAAACAATGTAAACCGGTATACGGAAAAAAGCTTCATAAAAATAAATCTATGAAACATCGTATACAATATAAATTAATTCATTGGATACAATCAATTTAACCACATGATGAAAACACTTTTAGTTACCGGTTCTTCGGGGCTTGTAGGCAGTGAGGTATGTTTGTATTTTGCCCAACAGGGCTATCAAATACATGGCATTGATAATAACCAGCGGGCTATTTTTTTTGGGCCTGCCGGCGATACCCGTTGGAACCAGCAACGCCTGTTACATGCCATTCCAGGTTTTCGGCACCATGAACTGGATATTCGTAACCGCTCAGCAGTGCTGGGCCTTGTAAAAACGCTGCGTCCCCATGTTATTGTACATACTGCCGCACAACCCAGCCACGATAAAGCCGCCCAAATACCTTTTGATGATTTTGATACCAATGCCGGGGCCACTTTGAATATGCTGGAAGCAGCCCGTCAATTCTGCCCCGAAAGCCCATTCATTCATATGAGCACCAATAAAGTGTATGGCGATGCGCCCAACCGGATTGCCCTAACCGAAATGCCTACCCGTTGGGAATTTGCCGACCCTGCCTATGCCGAGGGTATACCCGAAACCTTTAGTATTGACCAAAGTAAGCACAGCCTGTTTGGCGCTTCTAAGGTGGCGGCTGATGTGCTGGTTCAGGAATATGGGCGTTATTTTAATATGCCCACCTGTGCTTTGCGGGGTGGTTGCCTTACCGGGCCTAACCATAGTGGCGTAGAGCTGCATGGGTTTTTGAGTTATTTGGTAAAATGCAATATTGAAGGGCGCAAATACATCATTTATGGCTATAAAGGCAAACAGGTACGCGATAATATTCATAGTTACGATATTGCCCGTTTTATGGAAGCCTTTGTGCAAAACCCCCGAGCCGGTGAAGTGTATAATTTGGGTGGCGGCAAGGGCAATACCTGCTCTATTGTAGAAGCTTTTGCCTTAACCCAAGAATTGTCGGGACAGGAACAGGTATATGCGTATGTAGATACGCCCCGAGCCGGTGATCATATTTGCTATTACAGCGATTTGCGCAAAATGAAGGCCCATTACCCCAACTGGGATATCCGTATTGGTTTAAAAGAAACCATAGGCCAAATGGTGGATAGTTGGAAAAAAAGGGTGGGGTAAAAATATCGTTATATGCGTATTCTCATTACAGGCATTGCCGGATTTGTAGGGACTAAGATGGCGGAATATTGTCGCAGCGCATGGCCCGATGCCTATATTGTGGGCATTGATAATTTGAGCAGGAAGGGCGCCGTAACCCATATTCCCTTATTAAAGGCCATGGATTGTGTGTGGGTAAAGGGCGATATTAGTAACCGGAATGATATGGAAGCCTTACCGGAGGTAGATTGGGTGATTGATTGTGCCGCTAATCCTTCAGTATTGGCAGGTAGAGCTAATGATAGTTTGCCCTTAATTCAGGATAACTTAATAGGTACTGTTTATATCTTGGAAAAATGTAAACGCGATAAGGCAGGTCTTATTCTAATTAGTACCAGTAGGGTGTATTCCATTGCCACCTTGAATAATTTACCATTAAAAAACAACGGACTTGCCTTTACGATAGATGCCACCCGACCCTTGCCTCCCGCTATTACTGCAATGGGCGTTACTGAAAAGTGTGCCGTTACAGCACCCATTTCACTATATGGTGCTACTAAATTGGCCAGTGAAGTCATGGCCTTAGAATATCATCATAGTTTTGGTTTCCCGGTGTGGATTAATCGTTGCGGGGTACTGGCCGGTGCCGGGCAGTTGGGTAAAATTGATCAGGGTATTTTTTCGTTTTGGATTTACCAATATTTATTGGATCGTCCTTTATCGTTTATCGGATATGGTGGTACCGGAATGCAAGCCAGAGATATGTTACATCCTGAAGATTTATTCAAATTAATATGGCAACAAATTATGCATCCAATTACCCGGGCACCTCAAATACTGAATGTGGGAGGTGGCCTTTGCAATACCATGAGCCTGGCTGAATTAGATGCCTATTGCAAAACACATATTGATGCTGAAAAAAAAGTAAACCGCATTCAAGAAAACAGACCTTATGATATTCCGTATTATTGCACTGATTATACTTTGGCCAAAGATACTTGGGGTTGGGAACCGAAACATTTAAGCATAACTATCTTAGATGAAATATTGAAGTATGGTCGAAACCATCTTGATTTTATTAAAACTTTATAATTGCGCATAGCTTTTTTTGTACAATATAATCATCAGGTAGGCACTTATTTCCGTTGGCATAATTTGGCCAAAGCACTTCAGCAATTGGGGCATGAAGTAGATGTTTATGCAGGCGATCACGATTGGAAAGCAAGAAGAAGAACGGAATGGAGCGATGGTATATTTTATACCATTATTCCAGCCTTGCCAACTGCCCGACTACTGTATGCGCCCAATGATATTTTTTCGGCAATGCGTTGGCTGTTTCATTTACCAAAAAAGGAATATGAAGTGTATCACTTATACCAACCATTCCTGCATGCCGCAGTAGCATGGAATTATTTGCGCCTTTTCAAAAGAAAAGCAAAGTTTGTATATGATTGGGATGATTTATGGACCGGAGGTTTATTTCTGCAACCCAAAGGATGGAGAGAAAAGTATTTGATGCTTGTAACTAAGTGGCTAGAAACGAGATTGCCACAACAAGCAAATGGTGTAACTGTATGCTCATCTTATCTACTGCAATTATTAAAGCCTCTAAACAATGTTGCAATCATCAAAAATGGTTTTTGGGCTAAATCTTTACCTCAAAAAACATCGCTTCGTAAAAAATGGGATTTACTAGATAATACTTTTTATCTGGGATTTATTGGTAAAACGGCAGATGAATTAGATTGGGTAATAGGCGCTCTCTTACTTTTAAAAGAGCAAACAAATCTTAAGGTTGGGCTTTTAATTGCCGGCCCCCCAGATAGTTATGTAAAACCATTGTTGCAACAATGCAAACATCAGGACTCAATACGTTATTTGGGTAATTTATCGGCAAATGATGCAGTTGAAGTAGCTGCAGCAATAGATCTGGGATTGATACCATTAGCTGATAATGCTTTTAATCGAAGCCGTTTTCCTGTAAAATTTTTAGATTTTCTTTCTGTATTAACACCTGTTTATGTTTCCGACGTAGGAGATGTTGGCCAATTGGCGAGAAATTTATCCGGGGCATTTCTTGGTTCAAGTACTAAAAGCAACTGGATAACAGATATTATACCTGTTGTACAACAACTTACCCAAGGAAAACAATATCTGCCTGATATTGAGCATTTAACTCCTTTTTCGTGGCAAAAGATTGCAGAAGAACTGGTAGACTTTTACCAAACATTATGTAAACAAATTAAACAATGAGAAAGTCATTGGTATTTTTGGTTTGTACCGGTGTAGGGCATGTGCACAGGGGGTATGAATCGTTTACGGAGGAGTGTTTTGCTGCCTTAAAGAATAGCACCGCTTTTCAGCTATATTTATTAAAAGGGGGCGGGCCGGCAGCAGAGCAGGCTATTCGGGTGCCTTGTATACAACGCGGTTCAATATGGACTAAAAAATTAGCCCGTTTATGGGGTACAGAGGCTTATTTTATTGAGCAATTCAGTTTTTTTTTAGCCATGCTGCCTTTATTGCTTTGGTACCAACCCAAGGTAATTTATTATAGCGATTTTAAATTGGGTACCTGGTTATGGCAGTTGCGCAGGTTTTTACAATTCCGTTCCCAATTATTGTTTTCGAATGGTGCCCCTAACGGACCACCCTTTTCGCGCATGGACCATGTGCAACAATTGCTGCCTTATTATTATATGGCAGCTTTAAAAGCCGGGGTTTCAGCAGCACAAATGACTGTATTACCTTATGGGTTTAACATACCCCCGTTGCAAAACCTTACCACCCATAAAATAAAGTATAAAGCAGCATTGCATTTGCCCATTGAAAAAAAAATAATTCTATCGGTGGGTGCGGTGAACTGCTACCACAAGCGCATGGATTATGTGGTGAAAGAATTTGCACAATTGGATACCGCACAGTACCATTTGGTGATACTGGGACAAATAGAAGCAGAGAGCCCACAAGTAATACAGTTAGCCCAACAAATGTTACCGGAAAATACTTACCTTATACAGCAAGTAAGTGCGCCTGTGGTGCGTGATTATTTACTGGCGGCCGATTATTTTGTATTGGCATCTCTGCAAGAGGGGTTTGGAAGGGTATTGATAGAGGCATTGGGGGCAGGGCTGTTGCCCATTGTGCACCAGCATGTTATTATGCAGGAGGTATTGCAAAACCATGGCATATATGTAGATATGGAAGCCAGCGGTAGCCTGTTGAAGGGCATTGATACAGTTAATGCAATGAACCCTGACCCACAAGTTTTATGGCAATATGCTTACCACCAATACGATTGGGCAGTATTAAAACCCCGCTATGAACAACTGATTCATTCACTCATACACTAAAAAATACATGTTTTTTTCTATTATTATACCCACCTGTAATAGGCCTCATTTATTGGTGCATTGTTTGGAGCGTTTACGGCCCGGGGTACAAACCCTGCAGGGGGTGGCCTATGAATTGATTGTGAGTGATGATAGCAGCGGAACCGAAACCGCCGAACTGATTGCCGAAAAATTTCCTTTTGTGCAATGGGTAGCCGGCCCCCGCCGTGGCCCTGCCGCTAACCGCAATAACGGTGCCCGATTGGCGAAAGGGGAATGGCTGGTGTTTTTGGATGATGATTGTGAACCGTGCAACAATTTACTACTGGCTTATTGGGAGGCTATACAAAATTACCAACAGGAATATGTGTTTGAAGGGAAAATTATTACCAATCGTCTTTTTCAACATGCCTGGGAAATTGCACCTTTGAATGTAACAGGTGGAAAACTCTGGAGTTGCAATTTCACAATCAATGCAGCTATTTTCAACCAAGTAAAGGGCTTTGACGAATGCTTTAAGTATCCACATATGGAAGATATTGACTTAAGCAATAGAATAAAAAAATATTCAGAAATCATATTTGTGAAACAGGCTTACGTAACACATCCGCCACGTTTATTGCCTAATGGTATTATGCTTGGCCTTTATCATGAATCTGATGTGTATTATCACTTAAAATATCAAATAAAATTGACCAAACTAAATCTAATCAAGTTAATTGTAAATGAAAGAATTAGACGTTTATTAAAAAATAAGTTTTCCTTGTATACATTAAAAGGGTTTTATTATTTAGTACAGGAATTGATTGTGGTGCAACTCAATTTTCATAAATGGTCGAAAAAGTATAAAAATATTTGAATTATTAAATTAATAGGATTGGTTAGTACTTACTTAAATTATATGTAGGATTTTGAGTATACTAAATATATTAGTTATGTGTAAAGGAATTAATGTAATCGCATTTAAAAAAAATAGGAATAACGAGGATTTCTATAACTATCAATTGGTTATGAAATAGATAAAGGATATCAGTTTTTGCGATATGTATATTCATAATTAATGTTATAATGGCCAAACCTGTTTTTATAGTTGATGCAGGTACTGTAATAACAGCGAGATTGTACCGGCCAATACTGTTTTTTATGCTATGAAAATGACAATCATAAAGGCCTTTTACATGATTTTCAAGTTAACCGCAAAGAAAAAAGGGATGCCTACAACCAAATTTGGTACAGAGGTTGGCATGCAGCCGGAAACAGTTTGGTTGTTTAAGCGTAAAGTAAATATAGAGATGAAATAACATGAACTGGATCAATTGGATGTTGTTGTATATGCTGGTGAAATCTTGCTTAGTGGCTATACCTCTATTTAAAGGAAACAAAGCCGTGAAAAAAAAGAATGCCGTTCAGATAACTGCGTAGCAACTTCAAGACGGCAGAACAGGCAATATGTGCATGAAACAAAGAGAAAATATTGAAGTAAAAACGCTATTATGAATATGCAGCAAAAGGAACCGTTTTATGTTTTAAGCAACTAAACCGGAAGCCGGAAAGCTGTGCGCCATTTAGTTTAAATAAATCCAATTGTATTGTTTATGAAGATTATGCGGATTTGAAAAAAAAATTGCGGCTTTAACAAGAAAAGAATATACCGAATTACAAACAAACAGTTATTATTGGGTTTATACTTTTACTACCTCAAATGTTGCTCAGCAGTTTTTAAATACTTTAAAATTAAAATAACCCTAGATGTTAATTTATCGTGCTTTGAATACCCATGTTTTAAATGAGGTTAAAGAAGATGCTATGCGTATTTTGGATGTAGGATGCGGTTCGGGTAATTTGGGGGCTGCATTAAAAATACAAATGCCCAGTAGAAAAATATATGGTATTACATATTTTGAATCAGAACGTTTAGAGGCAAGTTCACGTTTAGATAAAGTTTGGGTATGTGATTTGAATACAACCTTACCCGATTTAGAAGGTACATTTGATTGCATTATCTTCTCGCACATATTAGAACATACTATGCATCCTGAAAATGTACTATTACATTTTAAACAGTACTTGCAAAAAGAGGGTATTGTTATCATTGCACTTCCAAATGTTCTCTTTTTTAAACAACGGTTAGAATTTTTCAAAGGAAATTTTAGATATTCTAACATTGGTGGTTTAATGGACAACACACATTATACCTTTTTTGATTGGAATACTGCTGCCGATTTATTATTGAATACCGGACTAACTATAAAAAAAAGATATGCTGACGGACATTTTCCACTTCCCCTATTTCGTAAAATTTTACCAGGTTTATCAAAAAAAATTGACCAGTTTTTTTTAAAGCTGTATCCCGGATTATTTGGCTTTCAATTTATATTGGTTGGAGGCTTCTGAAGTTAATCTCAATTTTTTTGATTTTCAAATTTAATGAAAGAATATCCCAAAATTACGATTGCTATTCCTACATTTAAACGGCTTAATTTTCTAAAAGAGGCCTGCCAAAGTGTTCTTGCAACAGGATTCACTAATTTAGAGATACTAATAAGTTTAGATGTAGCCATTGATTCCGGACAACCGGATGCTGAGATATTGCATTGGTTGAATGAAATGGTACTAACGGAGGTAAGATTGCGTTATTATGTTACAGATAAAAATCTGGGTCTTAGTAATCATTGGAACTTTATTTTAACCAAAGCTACCGGAAATTATATGATGATAATAGGGGATGATGATAGGTTATTGCCTGATTGCTTAAATGGTTTATTACGTGGCATAGAAGCTGGTGCTGATATTAGTTTTTGTAACCACTATTTAATTGATGCGGATGGAAAGCTTTTGCAAGAAAGTTTCAGTAATACCCGAAAGTTTAACCGCGATAGTTTAGAAGAAGGGCTGGTTAAAAATATAGAAAAATATATATGGTTAAACGCAGTGCCCATCTCAGCAGCTTTAATCAAAACTTCCCTGCTTCAGGAAATTAGGTTTCCTCCGGATATGAATACACCTGAGATTGTGTTTTTTTTGAAGGCAGCACAAGCAGGTGCAAGTTTTTATTTTAGTAACCAGTATTTAGTAGAATACAGGGTGCATAAACAGTCTGCCACCAGCCAGGGGCTATTTCTCGAAAAATTATTTGAAAACCTGGTTGATTTTCCGGTATCTGCTAACAACGAAATATATAAAACCCAATTTATGCAATACATTATAGGAGGAGCGCTTCATCGATATATACAAACCAATCAACGAAAAAAAGCGCTGCAATTATTTTTTCATCATTATTACCCAAGGCGTGCAAATTATATGCTCTCTTTTGGTAAGCAATTGCTTTCATTGATCACGCATAAAAAGAAGAAATTTTAAATTGAAAAATAGCTTATTCAAACTGATTTTTCATTTGCGGAAAGTATCTTTTCTTTTCCGATTATTTTTCAGGAAGTTGAGCTTTCGGGCAAGAGGTATGAAAATAGGAAAGCAGGTATATTTCGGTAAATTAGCAGCAATTTGGCCACACCATATTAATGTGGGCAACAGAGTCCATATAGAAAATAATGTAATACTTAAATTTGACGGGCCTTTTCAAGAAGGGACATCTATTCTGATTGGGTCAGATGTTTTTATTGGAACATTCACCGAATTCAATATTAAATATAGTATTACCATTGGCAACCATTGTTTAATTGCCAGTGGTTGTCGTTTTATAGATCACGACCATGGTATTGAACGAGGTCAATTAATGAAGGAACAACTTTGTCCGGGTGCGCCCATTATCATTGGAGATGATGTATGGGTAGGTACCAATGCCGTGGTATTAAAAGGTGTTACCATTGGCGATGGGGCCATTGTAGCAGCCGGTGCGGTGGTAACCAAAAGCATTCCGCCCTATGAAATTTGGGGTGGGGTACCCGCCAAAAAAATGGGAGAGCGACAATAACCCTGTTATCAACAAGCCTGCCATACAACCGTGCAACCGTATACCCACCACTAACAACTGCCTGAAAATAACTGTTTTGTTCTGAAATAGGGTAATGATGATTGGTGATGCAATTGTAAACAACATGCACTCAAGCCAACCCAACAAACACAGGGAAACAGCATATTGAATAGGGTTTAAACCCTGCACAATGATAGAAAACCAAGCTCCCCCAGTACCCCATTTTCGGCTACGAAAAAAGTAGATTTGGCTACATCTGTTTTTGGGCTTCGGTGCAACTTTGCATCATTCAATTAAAACAGTAAAAAAATGAAAGTAGTATTAACAGGCTCATTAGGGCATATCAGTCAACCACTTGCAACACAATTAATTGCAAAAGGACATTCGGTCACCATCATCAGCAGCAAAGCTGAGAAGGAAAAAGAAATTGAAAACATGGGTGCTAAAGCAGCAATCGGTTCTATTGTAGACACCCACTTTTTGTCTGCAACTTTCAAAGATGCCGACATTGTTTATTTGATGGAACCGCCTTTTAATTTCTTTGACCCTAGCCTTGACCCAGAAAAATTTTGGTTAGACATTGCTACAAGTTATGTGCGAGCTATTCAACAATCAGGTGTAACAAAAGTGATACATCTCAGCAGCATTGGCGCACACACCCATGAAGGCGTAGGAATGTTAGCGGCACATCATGCTGTAGAAAATATTTTGAAAGCATTACCAAACACAGTTTCCATCAAGACAATGCGACCCGTGGGATTTTATTACAATATGTTTGCGTTTATACCGGCCATTAAAAACACAGGAAGTATCATTCAAAATTATGGAGGCGATGAATTAAAAGAACCTTGGGTTTCGCCATTAGATATTGCTGCAACCATTGCCGAAGAAATGGAGTTGCCGTTTGATGGAAGAAAAGTTCGCTACATAGCAAGTGATGAAGTTTCGCCAAGTGAAGCTGCAAAAATTTTGGGCGAAGCCATTGGTAAACCCGATTTGAAATGGATGGTAATTCCCGATGAGCAATTTCAAAGCAATTTAATAAACATGGGCTTCAATCTGCAAGTAGCAAAAGGGTTAACGGAGATGAATGCCGCAAGGCGTGATGGCAAATTGTACGAAGACTATTACCGCAACAGGCCTGTTTTGGGTAAAGTAATACTGAACAATTTCGTAAAAGATTTTGCAGCCGCATATCATCAACAATAATTTTTACACCGGCAGCGTAGCGCCATGCAGTAAAATAAAAAATAAAAAAATCATTCAATAAAAAATATATACGTGAGTACAAAAAACAAAATTGGATTAATAACCGGCGGCAGCCGCGGGTTGGGAAAGAATATGGCCGTTGCCATGGCCAAAAAAGGAATGGATGTGGTAATTACCTACAACACCAACCAAGAAGCTGCAGAGCGCGTTGTTGCAGAAATTCAATCGCTGGGGCAAAAAGCGCTGGCATTTCAGTTAGACACAAGGGCCACCGGTTCTTTTAACGCTTTTATTCAACAGCTAACAGCGCAGTTAAACGAACAAACCGGCAGCCCCAACATCGATTTCCTGATCAATAATGCCGGAACAGCTTTGTACATGCCGGTTGCAAACACTACCGAGGCACAGATGGAGGAGATATTCCACATTCATTACAAAGGCGTTTTCTTTTTAACACAACAACTATTGCCTTTTATAAACGATGGTGGCGGCATTATCAATATTTCCTCCGGTCTTTCACGTATCATAGTACCCGGCTATTCGGTATATGGTTCGTTAAAAGCTGCCGTAGAAACACTTACACGTTACCTGGCAATAGAATTGGGCACAAGAAAAATTAGGGTAAATGCGGTGGCTCCCGGTGCTATTGAAACCGACTTTGGCGGCGGGCTCATGCGCGATAACAAAGAAGTGAATGCCCAGGTTGCAAGCCATACCGCATTGGGCCGCGTAGGCCTACCCGATGATATTGGCGGTGTGGTGGCATTCCTGTGCACAGACGAAGCGTATTGGATAAACGGGCAACGCATAGAAGTTTCGGGCGGTCAATCTCTATAAACAGTTAATTTTACACAATGGCACATACAGCGCCTTACCGAATACAATCAATCAGTGAATTTCACCGGTTAAGCCATTTGCCACAGCCCGAGCATCCGCTTGTTAGCGTGGTAGATTATGCGCAGGTGGCTGCCAACAAAAGGGAGCATGAACATCCATCCATTACTTTTGATTATTATTCTATCTCCATAAAACGGGGTTTGAATGGCAGGATGCGTTACGGCCAGCAGGAGTACGATTTTGATGAAGGCGTAATGTATTTTTTAGCCCCGGGGCAGGTGTTGCAAATCCCACCGTATACATCAACTGAAACAGCTCCATCAGGATGGATATTGCTTATCCATCCTGATTTTTTGTGGAATACGCCATTGGCTAAAACCATTGCCCAATACGAGTTTTTTGATTATTCGGTTCATGAAGCCTTGTTCCTTTCCGAAAAAGAAGAAGCTATCATTAATGGCATTATTCAAAATATTCAGCAAGAGTATCATGGTAATATTGACAAGTTCAGCCAAAGCATCATCATTGCACAGATTGAAACATTGCTCAATTATTCCCAACGCTTTTACCAACGACAATTCATTACCAGGCAAAAAACCAATCATCAAATGCTGGAACGATTGGAAAAATTATTAGCTGATTATTTCAATAATGATGATTTGGCTTTAAAAGGGCTGCCAACGGTTCAATACATTGCCAACCGTTTAAATGTTTCGCCCAACTATTTAAGTGGTTTATTAAAAGCGCTTACAGGGCAAAATACCCAACAGCTTATTCACGAAAAGCTGATTGAAAAAGCCAAAGAAAAGTTATCAACTACCCATTTATCGGTGAGTGAAATTGCCTATGAATTGGGTTTTGAACATCCACAATCATTCAGTAAACTGTTTAAAACAAAAACCAATCTTTCTCCGCTGGAGTTTAGGCAGTCGTTTAACTGAAAGCCCTTTTAACCGCTGGTTTTTTACAATAAATAGATAAAAAATTTTTACATTCATTTTCAACAAACGTTAGTAACTACCTCCGGTATAAAAAGTTACTATAAACTGGGGCGTAAGGGGAATATTACTTTATTGCCAATTGGAAAAAGAAACGTAAACTTTGAAAAGAGGAACTGTTAAAAGTAGAAGAATACACCATCTTATTGAAACAGAGCGGTTGCAAAAAAAGATTCACCTGTTTCTGCACAAAACAGGGGTTGATGGCAAACAATTTAAGTGTATGGATAAAAAAAGTGTACTAAAATGATACCTTGAATTATGGTAAAAGAATATGATGTAATTATTATTGGGGCCGGCCCCTCCGGTATTATTTGTGCCTACCTATTAAAAAACAAAGGTTTAAACATTGCACTTATTGAAAAATCTTCATTTCCAAAAGATAAAATTTGTGGAGATGCACTTAGCCTCGATGTAATGAATCAATTAAAATTAATTGACACAAATCTGGCAGCAGCATTTGAGTTAGTGGCAGAAAAAATACCATCTTACGGTATTAAAATTATTTCACCTGCGGGGCATAGTATAGAATTACCCTTAAACCATGATGAAAGCCATAATAGATGCGGATATGTATGCAAACGCATGGTGTTTGATCATTTTCTGTATGAGCAGCTTAAAAATAATAGTACCATAGATATTTTTTTAGATACCACTGTAACAGACGTAAAATGTACTGCAGAAAAAGCAGTAGTAAATACCAGCAACGGCAGTTTTACTACAACTATGGTGATTGGTGCAGATGGGGCACACTCCATTGTAAAAAAGAAAATGGTTAGTCAAGCAATTGAAAAAAAACATTATAGTGCCGGCCTTCGACAATATTTTAAAAATGTACATCAATTTAACACAAACAATTTTATTGAACTATATTTCTTCAAACAAATATTACCGGGTTATTTATGGATATTTCCATTGCCCAATAATGAAGCCAATGTAGGCATTGGTGTACTTTCTTCAAAAATTAGTAAGCAACACATAGACCTTAAAAGCGTGTTTGAACAGCTTATTAAAGAGCACCCTGCTTTAAAAGAAAGATTTGCAGATGCACTACCTTTAGAAAATAGTAAAGGGTTTGGATTACCCTTGGGTTCAAAAAAAAATAAACTTTCCGGCGAACGTTTTTTGCTGTTAGGTGATGCGGCATCTTTAATAGACCCATTTAGTGGCGAAGGTATAGGCAATGCCATACGTAGTGGAAGAATAGCTGCCGAAATAATTATTGCAGCATTTACAAATAACAATTTTTCTGCTGCATTTTTAAAACGGTATGATCAAGAAATTTATAAAAGAATGTGGTTAGAATTCATGATAAGTAAACAAATGCAAAAACTTTCTAACTATTCAAAAGCTTTCGACTATATAGCCCGAAGGGTTCAAAACAGTACTTACCTGAAAAATTTTATGCGCGAAACCTTAGATAATATGGAAAAAAAGAAAATATTAATTGGCCCTAGCATGCTATTTCATTTATTCTTTAAAAAATGAAATAGTGTACACCCGGTTAAAGCAATATTAACAGCAAACGCTATTGGTTTGTAGCATAATCGGTAAAATTTACTGTGTTGTATTAAAATGGGGTAATGATGATTGGTGATGCAATTGTAAACAACATGCACACAAGCCAACCCAACAAACACAGTGAAACGCAGTATTGACCATGGTTTACAAGAACGGTGTACAGCAGGCCGGCATATAAAAGCGGCTTGGCATAATGGCGGGTACAGTGCTTTGTATAACAGTTTAGTAGGTTCAAGTTCGCTTCTTTCTATGAAATTTTGTGCTAAAAATCTACCACACGTCAAGCCGCAAAACGAAACAATTGTATACTCGGTTTAATACCATTATATGGAACAACAGCCCCATCCATCTATTTTACTCATAGCCCCGCAATATCCCCCTGCCACCAATGGCTTGGGCGATTATGCAGTACGACTGGGTGAGGGTTTAACCGCCGCCGGTTATCGGGTACATTATGCCGGATTATCGCAAGCCGATACCGCTATCCTACACCCTTATACTCCG
>NZ_LUHG01000050.1 GCF_001623405.1 Hydrotalea flava | reverse complement strand
CGGTTGGTGGTAGTCGACTGTGTGGCAGGTGGGGTACTGGCTGTTAGTCCGGTAGCCGAAGCATAGTTGCCAAACCGGCCTGATGTGCTATTCCAATTGGTGGCAGCCCTATTAAAACTGGCTATCGGGGTTCCTAAGTTTGTATTGGTAGCACCGGTTCTAACTGTAAAACCATTTGGTAATGCTGTTCCAATTGTATCGAAATTTTGTATGTAGGGCGAAGTAATTAAACTAACCTGCGCTTGGCTTGCTGACATCAAAAACAGTGTAATCCATAATAACTTAAAATGTTTGGTGTAAAATTCTCCCATAGGTGCATATTTAGGTGATTAATGTTGTTTTGTGTATACTTTCAAAAATTAAATATAAGTTAAAAAAATAAATTTAATAATTTGTATTAATCTAACAAAACTCAATTAATGAATTAGTTGTGGAAAAATGTTTTTCAATTTTAAACATTAATAAAAAATTAAAGCATCAAAAATAAGTGCTTTAAAAGGGTTTAATCAACATCAAAAACATTCATAACATAAAATTCATGTGTGCGGGGTTGAAAGCAGGAGAACATTAAAATTTTTAAACTTTTTTCTTAAAAAAAACATTGCAACAGCAAGGCAATGCTTATCTTAACAAATTAAACTACTATCTATGCGAAATATTACGCTTTACATCCTATTCTGTTCCTTATTTTTTGCAGGCATTCAACAAACCCTATTTGCTCAAAACACCGACAAAGCACAAATTAAACTCACTAAAAAGCAGGCTCGTATGCAGGCTAAATTTGAGAAATTAGCCATTCATCCATACATACAAAGCAGCTTATGGACGGGTGTTATTCCTGTAAAAGGCATTACAGAAAACATTGATGTAAATATGCCTTATAAACTTTTATTCAATGTAACGGTTGGCCCAAACGATTCGCTAACTGCAAAAACTGAAAACCCCGGATTTACCGAAGTGGGCAGGATAATGAACCTGCATGTGGCTTCCGGTGTACCTGCTAAAAATTTAGAAGTAGTGGTATTGGTGCATGGGCCTGCATTGTTTTCCCTTTTGAAGAATAATAATTATAGGTTAATGTATAAAGTTCCCAACAGCAATCTGCCTCTGATAGAAGAATTACAAAATAAAGGGGTAAAATTTATTGCCTGTGGCCAGGCATTAACCATGTTAAACCTGAACATGGATGAATTGATACCGAATATTGGGTTGGCTTTATCAGCACAAACCATGTTATCCTACTACCAGTTGAAAGGCTATATTTTGTATAATGAAGATAAGGCGGAATAGCATTTTGAAATAAATAATATAGCAAAATAAACGAACTGTTCACCTTGAAATTGAGAGTAGTGGAAGGGTTTCTATAAAAAATATTCTATCATTAAAAAATGGTTAGAATTTGAAACCTTCATTCCCTTACCTTTGCCGCAAATTTTAAAAAACTGTCTATTTATGGCCGCTACAGGTAATATTAAGCAAATTATTGGAGCCGTTGTGGATGTTCATTTCCCCAACCTGAACGATTTGCCCGAAATTTACAATGCATTAGAAATAAAAAAGCCCAATGGAGATACCCTTGTTTTGGAAGTACAACAACATTTGGGTGAAGATAGTGTACGTACCATTGCAATGGATGGTACCGAAGGTTTGGTACGGGGTATGGAAGTGATTGATACCGGAAAAGCCATTTCAATGCCCGTTGGCGAAGGTATTAATGGTCGTTTATTCAACGTTACCGGAGATGCCATTGATGGTTTACCGCAGTTATCAAAAACAAATGGCCGCCCCATTCACAACAAACCACCATTGTTTGAGAATTTAAGTACTGCAACTGAAGTTTTATATACCGGTATTAAAGTAATTGACCTGATTGAACCCTATGCAAAAGGTGGTAAAATTGGTTTATTTGGTGGTGCTGGTGTAGGTAAAACCGTGTTAATTCAGGAGCTGATTAACAATATTGCCAAAGGCCACGGCGGTTTATCTGTATTTGCTGGTGTAGGTGAAAGAACCCGTGAAGGAAATGATTTGTTGCGTGAAATGATTGAAGCAGGCATTATGAAATATGGTGATGCCTTTAAACATAGTATGGAAGCAGGTGGTTGGGATTTAAGCAAAGTGAATCTTGAAGAATTGAAAGACTCAAAAGCAACTTTTGTATTTGGCCAGATGAATGAACCCCCCGGAGCCCGTGCTCGTGTGGCTTTAAGCGGCTTAACTATTGCCGAATATTTCCGCGATGGTGATGGTACCGGAAAAGGAAGAGATATCCTGTTTTTCGTTGATAATATCTTTCGTTTTACACAAGCAGGTTCAGAAGTATCAGCTTTATTAGGACGTATGCCTTCTGCGGTAGGATATCAACCTACTTTGGCCACTGAAATGGGTTTAATGCAGGAAAGAATTACTTCTACCAAAAACGGTTCTATTACTTCTGTTCAGGCAGTATATGTACCTGCGGATGACTTAACCGATCCGGCTCCTGCCACTACTTTTGCGCACTTAGATGCTACAACTGTATTAAGCCGTAAAATTGCCGACTTAGGTATTTATCCTGCGGTAGATCCATTGGATTCTACTTCCCGTATTTTAACCCCTGCAATTGTGGGCGATGCACACTATGATTGTGCCAACCGGGTAAAATTAATTTTGCAACGTTATAAAGAGTTACAGGATATTATTGCCATTTTGGGTATGGATGAGTTGAGTGATGAAGATAAATTAGTAGTAGCCCGTGCAAGAAGGGTACAACGTTTCTTATCACAACCTTTCCATGTGGCGGAACAATTTACCGGTTTAAAAGGGGTATTTGTTGATATTAATGATACCATTAAAGGCTTTAATATGATTATGGATGGCGAAGTAGATGAATATCCTGAAGCTGCATTTAATTTGGTAGGCACTATTGAAGATGCCATTGAAAAAGGTAAAAAATTACTGGCTCAGGCCCGCAGTTAAATTGAACACCTCCGATAATTGATATATTATGATGTTAGAAATATTAACGCCTGAAAAAAAAGTATACAGTGGCAATGTATATGGTGTTCAATTACCAGGTATTTCAGGATTATTTGAAATTCTTGAAAAACATGCACCACTGGTAAGTGCCTTGTCTAAAGGCAATATTAAAGTGTTGGTCGATAAACAAAAAACCGAACATTATACCATTACCGGTGGTTTTGCCGAAGTTTTCAATAATAAAGTAACTGTACTGGTAGAAGGTGTACATTAAGCTTAACTATAAAATAAAAAAAATAATTTTTAGCACCCAATCGGGTGCTTTTTTTTATGCCTTAACTGTGGTATTGTCAATAAAATCATAAAATCTTATGCAGCAGTTAACTATTAACAACAAAAATTATCTAAAGCATCAACTACAAACTAATTTTATATCATAAAAAAAATTCCTGTATGAAATATAATCTTAAACTAACCTCCGGTTTTTGGGCGCTTGCTATTTTTGGTTTGGTAAGTTGTACCAAAAACAGCGCAGTAAACAATTTAAGTAATCCCGATACCCGCATTTACATTACACAGAGAGACTCAACGGTAAATTTTAGCAGTTACAAAACTTTCAGTATTGATGATTCTGTAACGGTGGTGGACAATGGGCAATCCTCTAAATCGCTTACACCCACCGGGCAGGCTTTTATTGATGCCATTACCAAATACATGCAACAGGCCGGCTATACCCTGGTGTCTAAATCTGCCAGCCCTGATTTAGGAATCAATGTAACCTATATTAACACCACCACTACCGGAATAATTGATTACAGTAGTTATTATGATTATTACGGTGGATATTATGATCCTACTTATTGGGGCTATGGCGGATATGGTTATTATTCTCCTTATATGTATGGTACCTACCAAATTAATTCCGGCGCACTTTCTATTGATATGTTAGATCTAAAAAATGCAGCGGCGAATGGAAAAATAAAGATTATTTGGAATGGCTTAATACGAGGGGAAGGTATTGCTGATGCTACTACCGCCGACAGTCAGGTGCAGGCTTTATTTAGCCAGTCGCCTTATTTAAAAGCCAAATAATACCATTCATTCATATTGTTACATTATTCATCCATTAAAAAAAATATATGAAAAAATATATTATATTAACGTTGTTATTGTTTAGTTTGCTGCCCGCCTCATCTTTATGGGCGCAAAGAGGCATTGTAAAATTGAATGCCGCTTATAATTTAGGATTGCCATTGGGCAACTTTAAATCAAACTATGTTTCCAATATATCGCCACGTGGATTAATGGGCGATGTTTCATTAGGATTAAACAATAAATGGGCAGTAGGACTTGGATTTGGTTATCAGGATTTTTATCAGAAATACCCGAGAACAGTGTATAATCTGGCATCCAATCAACAAATATCAGCCGTACTTTCTAATTCTATTCAGGCAGTTCCCGTTATGGCAAAAGTTACTTTTACACCTTTTTTGGGAACTACAAAACTAATACAGCCTTATCTTGCAGCCGGAGCAGGCATTAGTTTTGTAACCTATAATCAATATTTAGGCGAATTTTCATCCAATAATACATCCGGTGGGAAATTTACGGCAATGGCCGATGCGGGTATTCAATTACCTTTTAGCAGATATAATTCCAATACAGCTGCTGAAATTGGCGTGTCATACAACTATACCAGGTTTGGCATGAGTGATGCCATGAACATGAATATGGTGGGAATACATGCCGGGCTTATTTTTCAATTACATTAGTTAATTTTTATCATAACGGTTTGGCAAGCAATTAAAAAGCTGTTTCCGATAGGAAATGGCTTTTCTTTTTTAAAGGGTTAAGGGTTGTGCGATAACTGCGGCTTTTTTCTGGGTTTTACAGTTTTATGTGAATAGTTTTTTGATAAAACACTGATATTGACATCTACTTCTAAAATGGCTGAATCTACATCTTCTATTGTATATTGTATCTACACCATGCTCTCGGATGGCTCTTTCCAACTCATCTAAACTAAACATGGATTTTTTTAAACCCTCCTTAATAACCACACCATCATGAATCAGTAATATTTTTTCACCCTGAACAATTTTGCTAAATAGTGCAGAGCGCCTTAATAAAAATTTTAAAATATAATTACTGATAAATAGTCCGCTTGCTGCCGCAATACCTCCGGGTAAGCTGGTATTATCGCCTACCATTGCATTTTGCACACTATTACTGATGAGTAAAATGAAGGCAAGGTCTATAACTGATAGCTGTGCTCGTTCTTTTTTTCCGAAAATGCGAATGACTATTATAATGAATATATATACAGCTGTTGATTTTGCTGCAATGGTAAGATAAGGTATCATTGTACTAAGCATACATGTTGCATATTATTGATAAATAAAGGAGTATTCGGAAATATAAAAGTAACAAATCCATATATGGCAATTGAAAAATAATTTTTGGGTAAGTGTTTTATTGTAGTGCTTATTTTAATGTATAATTTTAAAACAGTAATTAATGGGGGCAACCAAACTCCCCTTCATTTCCACAAAAATCATCTAACTTGTACCTTTTAGTACAAAGAGTAGGATAATAAAGAAACATTATATTTTAAATTAATTTTTTACACAATTACAATGGCCCAATTTTAAACTGAAAGTATATGTATAAGTTTTTATTTATCTGTATTTTGGAATTAATAGGTATTTCTATTATGGCTCAAAGTTTCCAGCAAAAAGCTACACTAATCCGTACGGTTGATAGCATCCTGCAATCGCAGGTGCAGCAACAACATATACCCGGTGCTGTTGTGCTTATTAAAAAAGATGATGACATACTATACCGGCAAGCCTATGGTTATGCAAGGTTATATGATAATCATCATCAATTATTGGCCAAGCCGAAAAAAATGCAAATGAATACCCTATTCGATTTGGCATCATTAACAAAGGTAGTGGGCACTACAACGGCTATGATGTATTTGGCCGACAGGCATTTGTTATCGGTAGATGATCCTGTTTCTAAATATATTGCTGATTTTAATACACCTGAAAAGAAAAGCATCACTATCCGAAACCTGCTTACCCATACTTCGGGTATAGATGAATGGTATCCCTTATTTTACCGGGCCAATAACCGCCAACAGGTGTTTTCATTGATAGCACAATTGCCATTACGGTACCCCATTGGTGCGCAACGAAAATACAGCGATTTGGGGTTTACCATTCTTGGCGAAATTATTCAAGTGGTTTCAGGTATGCCCTTCGAGCAGTTTGAACAGGAAAAAATATTTCTTCCTCTTAAAATGTATCAAACTATCTATAATCCTTTAAAAACGGGTAAGTTCAACAGCTTTGCTGCTACTTCTTTTGGCAATCCGTTTGAAAAAAGGATGGTGTATGATAGTACGCTTGGATTTTCTTACAAAGAAATTAATCCGCAATCGTGGAATGGTTGGCGTAATTATGTTTTAAATGGTGAGGTGAATGACGGGAATGCTTGGTATGCCAATGGTGGCGTATCCGGTGCTGCCGGACTATTTTCTACTGCCGACGATATTCAACAATTGGTAGATATGTTATTGTATCAGGGAAAAATAGATGGAAAGCCTTTTATCAGTCCGGCTACTCTGCAAACATTTTTTACCCCGGACCGTTTCCACAATGGACTGGGTTGGATGATGGATACAAATGATAGATTTATGAAGAATGCACCCGAAGGTAGTTTTGGGCATACCGGTTTTACCGGCACCAGCATTGTGGTAGTACCCCAATACCACACTTCTATTATATTGCTGATTAATCGCCAGCATATGGGTTTATTACCCACTGGTAAGTATTTTGATGTTACCCCTATCCGTCAGCAAATTTTTAGGGCAGTAATGCACTATTGTGGGTGGTAGTTATAGAGGTGGTTGCATACTTGTATGCGCCGGCAGATGAGTGCCACCCTGCTTCTATACAAATTCGATACAACAGCGTTGCGCAACGCTGTAAACAGGTAGAAGGGTAGATGCAGTATGCTTACCATTTGCCTTCAATTTTATATGTTTTTCTCTAAAAAAATTTTGGAAACCGCCCTCTGAAAGTTGTATATTGAAAATAACAAAAACCCATATACAATGGCAACCCTGGCTTATTTTCATATTAGCGGTACCTATGGCTAACTTACTTTTTATACGATAAAAGGCCGCCAGTTGGTGCGTAGCAAAACCTCTATTGATAAAAATCGTTTTCAGCAAGATCCTGCTTTTGTTACCCAACGCCAATACAGTGAATGGTTGCAAATAGCATCGCCCATTGCCAGTAAAATTTACCGACAATTACCGAGGCAAAAGGGTTTGCAGCAAAAAATGACAGGTCAGGTAATGCGGTGGCTGAAACAAGGCTATAGTGTATATGCGGCTACTGAATTACTGATGCAGGCATACTTATCGCCACAATGGGAAGAACCGGCTAATGCAAGCACAGCTACAACATTGGCACAGCTCGTTACATTGCTATCTGCACCATGGCAACAAAAAATACCTCCGGGTATTTTTGCCCATCCTACCGCCATACCCTTACGTATTTAGCCGGAGTAGAAGGTGTAGCATGTTACAACAGGCGGTATTGTGTTTGTGTGATAGGAAAAGGTAGAAGCAGAAGTAGTAAATATTGTGATTTACCCCTTGTGATAAACTGATTTTTAGGACGCAAAAAAAAGCCCCGTAACCGGGGGCTGTATAGCTATTATGATTTTTTGGGAGGGGAGCCTGCTGCTTTAAACTGATAGAATAAATCAACCTTTCCGTCCTTATTAAATCGCCAGGTTTCCTGAACATATGCGGAGTCTTTTTTTCCTTTTTTATCCGTATCTACTTCTTTGCCCCATATCAAAGCCCAGTTTTCATTTTTGTCCACACTTTTTACGGGTATAATGGCGTTGATGGTACTAACAGAGGAAGTTAGGTTGTTTCTTTCGCGCTGTGCATGTGCCAAAGCGCTGTCACTACTGGAGTGCATAGAAGAACCATCTGCAAAAAACATGGTTACTGAATCGGCGAAAAAATTTCTGTGCGCAAGCAAATTACCGTCATCCCAATCCTTCCATAGCATTAATAGGTTTTCGGCATTTTTTGGGTTGCCCATTGTAAAATTAGAAGAATACAGAATTGGGTAAGGAGATTGAATAGCCATTCCCATTGAATCTTTTACAGATGAGGTGGACGCCACTTTTGACGCATTTTTCTGGTTACAGGAAAGTAAAAAGGCCAAAACGGCCAATGTGAGCATTGTTTTCATGGTAGTTGTTGTATTATAGGTTTAAAAAACTAAGGATAAGAATGGTGAAAGGCTTCGTGGGATATGAGAGGTGCTGTTAGATGGTTAAGATAGCTAAATAATTGAATAATACAAACCTTTTAGCAATTTTTTTTATGAATAATATCTTTTATTTAATATGGTTTATTGCTATGGGTTTCATAAAACGTTTGCCAATTCATTATTAAAGTGTACAAATACATGCGTTTCGTCGCAACATTTTCAAATATGGTCGCAATTACACTTAAAATGGTTGTGCGTACTAATAATTTCGTGCTTTATAATGAATGTTTATGAAAAAAACCATCGTTCTTATTGCTGCAACCCTACTCAGTTTTTCTGTTTTTAGCCAAATGCCCGGTATGGGTAAAGCGCAAGCTGCTGCAAACATTGGACATATATATGGCCGGGTATTAGATAGTGCAGGAAAGCCAATTCATGATGCTACCGTGCTGTTATTGCATACCCGAATGGATGCTGCTACCAAAAAAATGAAAGAAGTGTTGTATAAAGGTATTACCACAAAAGCCAATGGCGACTTTAATTTTGAAGAGTTGCCCATAATAGGTACGTTGAAATTAAAGATTTCAGCAACCGGCTTTAAGTCGATAGAACAAAATGTAAGCTTTAGTATGCCCAAACCTGCCAATCAGCCTGCAATGGGTGATATGAGCCAGGCATTGAATGCATTTGATAAAGATTTAGGCAATATTAAGTTAGCTGAAGATGTGAATCAATTGCAGGGAGTGGTAGTAACGGCTACTTCTAAACCTACTTTGAAAATGGATATTGATAAGAAGGTGTATAATGTTGAAAAAGATATTGTGAATGCCGGTGGTACTGCTTTAGATGTAATGAAGAATGTACCTTCTGTAAATGTTGATATTGATGGAAATGTAACACTGCGTAATGCCACACCGCAAATATATATTGAAGGAAGGCCTACTACTTTAACCCTTGATCAAATACCTGCCGATGCTATTGAAAGTGTGGAAGTAATTACCAATCCTTCTGCCAAATACGATGCATCAGGTGGTGGTGCAGGTATCTTGAATATTATTTTAAAGAAGAATAGAAAAACCGGTTATAATGGCAATTTGCGTGCTGGTGTTGACAGTTATGGTGCTATTAATGGAGGTGCCGATTTTAATATTCGTCAGGGAAAGTTCAATTTTAATGCCTCGGCATTTGTAAACCAAAACAAGGGTAAAACTTTTGGAACAACTGACCGTAACAACTTTGGCGATACAAGTACTGCCGTGCATCAAATATCAACCGATAAAGACAATGGGGGCTTTATATTTGGAAGAGTAGGTTTGGATTATTTTATGACCAACCGAACATCTTTTTCGGCCGGCATGGTTCGGGTGCATGCAGATATGAGCCCTTATCAGTTCTTAACTACAAACATTGATAGTTTACTCAATACAGGTACTACTACACAATATAGCGAACGATATGCCAATACCAAACGAATTTTTAATGGAACCGGTGCGCAGTTTGGGTTTAAGCAGTTATTTAAAAAAGAAGGTGAAACCCTAACTGCCGATATGAATTATTTCTCGGGTAATAATTCTAATAACGTATTGTACAACACCAATTATTATTTGAATGGAGCAGGAAGTGCAATCAATAATAACACACAACAACAAACCATTGGTACGGGCTACAATCAGTTTCTTACTGCACAAACCGATTATGTAAAACCCTTTGGTAAAAAATCGAAAATAGAAACCGGTTTGCGTTTTCAACAGCAAAAGTTGACCAACGGAACCGATAATTATTATATGGATAATACAAGTAAAAATTTTATATTATCTAATGCAGCCTCTATTAATTATAAAAACACCAATAATGTATATGCAGCTTATGCATCGGTTACCAGTGCCATTAAAAATTTTGGTTACCAGTTAGGGTTGCGTGCTGAACGTTCAGATTATTCGGGCGATTTATTGAACACTCAGCAGCATTTTAGTAATAGCTATCCCATTAGTTTATTCCCTTCTGTTTTTTTAAGTCAGAAGTTTAAAGGTAATAATGAAGTGCAATTCAGCTATACACGCCGTATTAACAGGCCCAACTTTTTTCAGCTTATTCCATATACCGACTATTCAGACAGCTTAAACATTACCAGAGGTAATCCTAACTTGGTGCCTGAGTTTACCAGCTCATTTGAACTATCCTATTTAAAAACATTACCTCATAATAATACTTTCCTGGCTTCTTTATATTATAAACATACCGAGGGCTTGATAACAAGATACCTGGATACTGCACAAAACTATTTAACCGGTAAGCAGGATATTATTAACACCTATGTAAATGCCAATTCAAGTTATACAGTAGGTGCTGAATTAACAGGTGTAACCAAGTTAACCAAGTGGTGGGATATGACGATGAATGTAAACATTTACAATTCTCAAATCAATACCAACAATATTATTGGCAATTCGCAAGCTGCATTATGGAGTTGGTTTGGTAAGGTGAACAATAATTTTAAATTACCCGCTAAATTCAAATTACAATTAACCGGATTGTATCAATCCAAAACAAATTTGCCGGTTAATAACAATAGCGGACAACAAATGGGCCCGCCTATGATGCAATCGCAGAGTGCTTCACAGGGTTATATTCGTTCATTTTATAGTGTAGATGCTGCTATTAGCCGAAGCTTTTTAAAGAATGATGCAGCCACCATTAGCTTAAGTATTAGCGATATATTCCGTTCAAGGTATTCTGATCAATATTCAGAGAGTGCCTTTTTTGTACAGGATTATAATAGGCTGCGTAACCCGCAAATGTTGCGGTTAAACTTTACTTATCGATTTGGAAAAATGGATGTATCCTTATTTAAAAGAAAAAATACAAATACGTCAGGTATGGACGCGTTACAGGGTGTTCAATAATCAGGAGGATTGTTTCAAGCAAAAGCCGCCTTCCAAATTTTGGGGGCGGTTTGTTTTTTGTACGATGTATTCATTGTTTCCAACTTACTAAAAAGCAGTTGTTACAAAAGGTATTAGGTAAAAAATAATTTGTTGAATGACGGTAAAAGTTAGGATGTTTTGCCGGTTAAAGCAGCAACTGCTTCTTTGTAATTATCGCCAACCGGAAGTTCAATAGTGCCAATAAATACGCTACTTTTTTTTATGGCAGTAATATGTTCAATAGATACAAAGTAAGATTTATGAATTCTAAGAAATAGTGTAGCCGGCAATTCGTCTTCCAGTGTTTTCATACTCATTCTGGTAATAACCGGTTTTGATGAGCTATGCAGGTGTATTTTAATGTAATCTTTTAACCCTTCTATCCAAATAATGTCGGTAAATGTAATTTTCAAAAGTGTATAATCAACATTTACAAAAAAATAGTTAGGCGTATTGGCTGCAGGTGTAGGCGTATTTTTGAGTTGGTACAACTCCCATGCTTTGTTACAAGCTTTCACAAATCTTTCTAACGATACCGGTTTTACAAGATAATCTACTACATCCAGATTAAAACCTTCCAGTGCAAATTTTTCATACGCGGTAACCAATATAATCATTGGTTTTTTAGGCAGGCTTTGAATAAATTGAATACCGGTAAGCCCCGGCATTTGTATATCTAAAAAAATAAGATCAATAGGCTTGGCTTGTAATACTTTCATGGTTTCCATTGCATTATTGCAGGAAGCTTCTAATTGTAAATAGGGCAATTGGCTAATATTATCTGCCAAAAGCTCAAGTGCTAAGGGTTCATCATCAACAGCAATACAATGTATCATCAATGAAAGTTTAATTGTAATGACACCATAAACCAATCGTTATTTTTTGTAATCAAAAGCGAATGACTTTCACCATATAACAAGTTCAATCTTCTTTCAACATTCGTTAATCCAATACCGGAGGTTTTATCTTTTATTTCATTTGAAGCAGGATTGAATTTGTTGCTTACCATAAATTGAAGCAAATTGTTTTTTGCTTTTAGTTCAATATTTATCGTAGCGTTATCAATAATGCCTGTGCCATGTTTAAAAGCATTTTCAACAAATGGAATTAAAAGCATCGGTTCTATAGTATAACTTTTATCAGGCACTTCCGTATAAAAATTAACGGACACATTATTTCCAAAGCGCTGTTGCTGCAAATCAATATAGCTTTGAAGGTATTCTGTTTCTTTTTCAAGTGGTACTTTTTCTTCATCGGCTTCGTATAACATATAACGCATTAAAGAGGATAATTTAATGAGTGATGGCTCCAGCAGGTCAGACTTTTTTCTTGCCATAGCTACCATATTGTTCAGTACATTAAACATAAAATGAGGGCTAACCTGCGATCTTAAAAAGGAAAGCTCTGTAGTTAAATTTTCTTTTTCTTTTTGTTGGAATATATGGTCGTATTTTATTTTATCGCTAATCATTCTATATGCGGTACTGGTAGCCAGCATAAAGATGTAAGGAAAAAATACAAATAGGATAGCGGGTTTTAATTGATAGTTTCTTCCTGTTAAAAATGTTTCAAATAATATCCAGTCAAAAATAATCTGTATAACAAAAATGATGAATTGTAATAATGCAAATTCCCAATACTTTTTTTTGTAGATGAATTTGGGCATTAATACATAAGCATTCAAATAAAAAAAGGCAGCCCATAGCCAGCTGGTAAGCACATATTTCATTAACGAAAACGAATCGTTATGGTTGTTAGATTGATGAGCGTTATTGGATTCATAGGAAGGCCTTAGTAAAAAGGGTAAAGAGAATAGGAGGGTCCATGCAGCAATATGCATCGCAATGACTACCCATTTTTTTGCATACCACTGTTGTTTCATGGTACTAAAATAATGTAGTTATGATAGAATGTTGATGTAGCTGCGACAAAAACTTGTTTTTTAGCGACCAAATGCCAAATGAGAGAAAAAGGCAACCTTTTGCAAGATTGCCTTTTTGAAGCTATTGTCGGGAGGACAGGATTCGAACCTGCGACCCCCTGGTCCCAAACCAGGTATTCTACCGGGCTGAACTACCTCCCGAAGCCCTATGGATAAAAAAACGCACTTTGTTTGTGCGTATATTTTGCGGTGAGGGAGGGATTCGAACCCTCGGTACAGTTTAACCCGTACGGCAGTTTAGCAAACTACTGGTTTGAGCCACTCACCCACCTCACCATTCCCATTCTTTCGTTTGGGGTTGCAAAAATAGGGACACCAGTTGTAAAATCCTAAAATCAGCTTTGCTAATTCTTAAAATATTTTTTGGCCTTTATTTTTTTTGACCCATTACATAGCAGCTAACTGCACTTTTTGCGTTAATTCCATTACATTTTCTCTGAATATGGTATCGGTATCCATTAAATCTTTTACCGTTTGGCAGGAGTGAATAACGGTGGTATGATCTCTTCCGCCAAAATGTTCTCCAATGGTTTTTAATGAGTTTTTGGTAAAAGCTTTGGCTAAGTACATGGTAATTTGCCGGGCCTGTACTATTTCACGCTTTCTGGTTTTATGTAATAAACGTTCATAAGGTACATCAAAATATTCGCATACCATTTTCTGAATGGCTTCTATGGTAATTTCTTTACTGCTGGTTTTTACAAAATTGCGTAGTACCTTTTTAGCCAACTCTAAATCAATTTCTTTCTTGTTTAAAGACGATTGTGCCAATAACGATATTAAGGCTCCTTCTAATTCTCTTACATTGGTATTAATATTGTAGGCCACATATTTTACTACCTCTTTACTCATGTCTAACCCGTCGTTCTTCATTTTATGTTCTAAAATTTCAATACGGGTATCATAATCGGGTAATTGCAAATCGGTGCTTAAGCCCCAGCGGAAACGGCTTAACAGGCGTTCCTGCATGCCGTCTAAATCTTTCGGCGATTTATCGGAAGTAAGTACCAATTGTTTGCCACTTTGGTGTAAATGGTTAAAAATGGCAAAGAAGGCATCCTGCGATTTTTCAGCACGATTAAAAAATTGCACATCATCAATAATCAATACATCTATTAACTGGTAAAAATGAATGAAATCGTTGATGGCATTATTACGGCTGTGGTCCTGAAACTGATTAATAAATTTTTCACTACTTACATATAACACTACTTTACCGGGATGCAATCGTTTCACTTCATTTCCAATAGCTTGTGCCAAATGTGTTTTACCCAAACCCACGCCACCATAAATTACCAATGGGTTGAATGAATTGGCGCCTGGTTTTTCAGCTACGGTTTTTCCGGCCCTGCGGGCAACACGGTTACAATCGCCTTCAATAAATGAATCGAAAATGTAAGATGCATTCAACTGAGGGTCTATTTGCATTTTCTTTAACCCGGGAATAATGAAGGGATTTTTTACCGGATTATCAATTACCAGCGGAAAATTCATTTCATTGTTGGCATAAATTTTCATGCCGCTGGCGGGTAAGTCCATACTGCCATTGCGGCCATTGCCACTGTCTACCATAATACGGTATTCTAAACGGGCATCTTTTCCTAATTCACGCTTTAGTGTTTTTGCTAATAAATTAACGTAGTGTTCTTCTAAATATTCATAGAAAAATTGGCTGGGTACCTGAATCAGTAACACATTATTTTTAAGCTCAATGGGTTTGATAGGTTCAAACCAGGTTTTGTAATGTTGCCATTCTACAATGTCTTTAATAATTTTAAGGCAATTGTCCCAGATTGATTCAGCAGTTTTTACCATACTATTTGCAACAATTTATCAATAAGTTAAAGAAATATTTTTTTCGAATGCCCGATATAGTACCTCAGCATCAAACTGCACAAAAAAATTTAGACGGACTGCGAATATGTAGACTTTATGTTGAAAAAAAAATTTTTTATTCATTCTTTTTTTTCCTTTATGAAAATGTTTCGCGTTCGAATTAATTTTTTATGGGTTGTATTGGTGAATACATAATCTAATTGCCCCATTTGTATACCGCCCCATCCTGCCTGATTTACAAGTGTATGGCCACTGCTTTTGTTTTGATATACACGTGGTTGATTAAAAAATTTATGTGTATGTCCGCCAATAATTACATCAATACAATCATTATTTTTTGCCAGTACTTCATCACTGATTCGGCCATCAGCATACCGATCACCTAAATGTGATAAACATATGATGATATCACATTGCTGCTGTTGTAAAATGTTGGCTGTTTTATTGGCTTGTTCCACCGCATCAAGGTAAACTAAATTTTCTATCCCTGAAATAGAAATTTTGTCATGCAATGGCAGTAATACACCCAGCACTCCTATTTTCAGGTTTTCTCTATGAATAATGGTGTAAGGCTGATAATAATTTTGAAGCGCAGTATGCGTAAAATCATAATTGCAAATGATAGGTTTCATACCCGTGGCCTGTATTTGTGTAGCAAGATTGTCGATACCTCCTAAAAAATCTTTTTCACCTAAGGTAAAAGCATCATAACCCAATAAACGCATGGCTTCTAATTCAGCCTTTCCTTTAAAAGTATCATAAATAGCACTATCATCACAAAAGTCGCCTGCATCTAATAATAGGGTAGGCCATCCTGAACTTTTTATTTTTTCAATGATTCTTTTTCTGCTTTCAATACCGCCCATGCCTTCATAGGGGCCACTGCCTTTTTCAAATGGAAATAGTTTGCTATGTGTATCGTTGGTGTGCAGTAGGGTAAGATAAGTTTCATTTACAGCAGTTTTTGCAAAGAAAGTACCTACAGGCAATAATGCACCGGTGAACAGACCGGCTTGCACAGTATTTTGTATAAAGTTTCTTCTATTCATAGATATTGGTAACGCTATCCTCTTTTTTGATAGCAATAGGTTCACTGTTTTGTGTAAATGATTGAATGTAATTTTTACATGTTTCTAATACGGTAGTTTGTAAATGAATGGCAGGCAGCATTCGCAGCATACCACAATTACTTCCTCCATTAGCCATATAATCAGTTACCACAATGTTATATACTGCGTCGGGTACAATAGGTTGTTGTTGTATCATAATTTTTTTTGCCTTACCATGAATATCAATAGCGTATTGAACGCCGGCGGCAGGCCAACCGCCATCGGTTGCCATCCTGTCGAAAAATAATTGTAAAACATCTCCTCTTATTTGTTGCACAACTAAACGATTGGTGTAGGGAAACATAGCATATAATGTGCCAATGGTTATATTGCCTTGCGGAAGAAAACCTTTAATACTGGCAGGATGCATAAATGCGGCATCAATCTTCGTTCCGGTTTGTAAGGTTGCCTGCTGTAACATGGCTTCCGTAATAAAATTTCCCAATGGCCCTCCGCCACTTTTTTTATAAACTTTTTCTAATGAAAACCCTATGACCTGATTCAGGTAATTGTGCAGACTATCGGCATAGGGTTGTAACCATTGCTGCACAACTGTATCTTTTTCATTAGTAGTATATATGGCATGATATTGATAATTGACCTGTATGGCCTGTGCGCTAAGGCTTTGTGTGTATAATAAATAAAAAGTCAGAATACTTAAAATAGAGCGCATCATAGAACAGTAGTATTGGAAAAAGTAAGATACAAAATTTATTTTGCGAAAAGAATAAATTTTAGATAAGGTATTGCATTTGTAAAAAGTTACTTTTGCCGCAATAAATTATTTTTATGAGTTACGAGATTACAGGAAAATTAGTGGCCCGCTTTGATATTGTGCAACGCACTGAAACTTTTAAAACACGTGAGTTTGTAATTGAAAAGTCGGAAGATATTGGCGGACGCACCATTACCAACTATGTAAAATTTCAATGTGTACAGGATAAAACTGCAATGCCTGATAGATTTACCCTTGGCGAAACTGTAAAAGTGCTGTTTAATATTAAAGGCACCAAATGGGTAAAAGATGGTAAGGAAAATTATATTACCAATTTAGATGCCTGGAGAATGGAATCGGCCAAACTATCTGAAGGTAATACTGCAACCGGCGATTATATTCCTGATGCGCCGGCTGCTGATATGATAGCAGATGATTTGCCGTTCTAAAAAATGTACATGGTTTTATAGGATAAAAACCTATCAACATGCAAAAAAGTATTTCACTTCGTTTAACACCTGCACAGGCAGCCGATGCCTTATTTGTAGAAAATTATCTGGCAAAAGAACTGGGCATTGCACCTGAACGACTGAGTGGTTTTTTTGTTGAAAAAGAATCAATGGATGCTCGAAGCAGGCAGCAGGTATGGATGAATAAAACCATTCGGGTACATGTGGATGAACCTTTTATCGAAAGGCCACGCCATATTATTCAATTTCCTTCTGTACATCATGCCACAAAAAAAGTGATTATTATTGGCGCTGGCCCTGCAGGTTTATTTGCAGCGCTTTCATTAATTGAAAAAGGCATTCAACCCATTATCCTGGAACGGGGAAAAGCAGTTAGGGAAAGAAGAAGAGATTTAGCCAGGCTCAATAAAGAAGGTATTGTACATACAGATAGTAATTATTGTTTTGGGGAAGGGGGAGCCGGTACTTACAGTGATGGTAAATTATATACCCGAAGTACCAAGCGGGGTGATGTAAACAGAATTTTACAATTGTTTGTGCAATTTGGGGCAGATGAAAAAATTTTATACCAGGCCCATCCGCACATTGGTACCAATAAATTGCCACATATTATTACTGCGATGCGGCAGCAAATTATTGATGCCGGAGGCGCTTGCTATTTTGAACAGCGTGTGGTTGATTTTTTGATAGAGCACAATCAAATAAAAGGCGTTCTCACAGCAAACAATGCAGTTTGGAAAGCAGATGCGGTAATTCTGGCAACAGGGCATTCGGCCAGAGATATTTTTCATTTGTTTTTCCAAAAAAAAATAGGGATAGAAGCTAAACCTTTTGCATTGGGTGTACGTGTAGAACATCCGCAGGCGTTGATAGATGCCATTCAGTACCATTGCCCCATTCCTGATGCTAATAATACTGTAAGTAACAGAGATCCATATTTGCCGCCTGCTGCTTATAGTTTGGTAGAACAGGTAAATGGAAGAGGGGTATTTAGTTTTTGTATGTGTCCCGGCGGCATTATTGCACCTTCAGCAACATCACCCAACGAATTGGTGGTGAATGGGTGGAGCCCTTCTAAGCGCAATAATCCATTTGCCAATAGCGGTATGGTAGTACAGGTTGGTTTAAAAGATGCAGCGCATTGGTTGCAGCAACATGAAAATTGGTATCGGGAACAACAGGTTGCATTATCTATTCCTTCTAAAGTAATTCCACCTGAACAGCATCCATTGGCACTGTTGTATTTTCAGCAATGGGTTGAGCAATTGGCTTTTACAGCAGGTGGTGGTCATTTTGTTGCACCTGCTCAACGATTAATTGATTTTACAAATAATAAAATGTCATCCTCTTTACCCGATTGTAGTTACATACCCGGTCTGCAATCTGTAGATTTAAAAGGCGTTCTTCCTGATTTTATTTATCAATCATTGCAACAAGGGTTTAAAAATTTCGGTAAAAAAATGAAAGGTTACTTAACCAATGAAGCAGTGGTGGTAGCTACTGAAAGTCGTACATCTTCACCGGTACGTATTCCTCGAAATGCCCATACATTGCAACATCCGCAAATTCAATATCTATATCCTTGTGGGGAAGGCGCCGGATACGCCGGAGGTATTGTTAGCGCCGCCATTGATGGTGAGTTGGTTGCGGCTGCTATTGCACAACAGTATGTATAAAAGGTATTGTATACCGACTGCTCAATTATTCATAACACTTAAAATATTTAATACGTTATTTCAATAAAATATATTAAAATTGCTAATGGTTGTTTATTCCAATCAATCATGAACCCAACATTAATTATTACAATGTTATGAATGCTATTTTGCAATTACACCATTTAAAAAAATATTATGCTACCCAAAAAGCGGTAGATGATATTAGTTTTGAAATTGAAGCTGGCAGCATATTTGGCTTGCTGGGACCCAATGGTGCCGGTAAAACTACTTTGCTGCGCATGATAACGGGCATCATTTATCCGGATGAAGGTGAAATAACATTTGATGGCAAACCATTTAATCCCTTAGATGATACGGTTAAAATTGGGTATATGCCGGAGGAACGGGGTTTGTATAAAAAAATGAAAATAGGAGAGCAGGCTTTATACCTGGCACAATTAAAAGGATTAAGCAGGGCAGAAGCACTTTCCAAAATTCGTTTTTGGTTTAAGAAGTTAGAAATGGAAAGCTGGTGGAATAAAAAGGTGGAAGACCTGAGTAAGGGGATGAGCCAAAAACTACAATTTGTTACCACTGTTTTACACGAGCCTAAATTAATTATATTAGATGAACCTTTTAGTGGCTTAGATCCGGTGAATGCTAATTTGATAAAAGATGAAATTTACCGGTTGGCACAACAAGGCAGTACCGTTATTTTCAGTACGCATCGTATGGAGCAGGTAGAGGAAATTTGTAACCATATTGTTTTAGTTAATCTGGGTAAGAAAATTCTGGATGGTAAAGTACAGGATATTAAACAACAGTTTAAACAGCATACCTTTAATATTGCTTTTGACACGGCTCCTGCAAGTCTTATACATCCATCTTTTGAAGTCGTGCATCAGAAAGGCAATGATTTTACCCTGATTATTCATTCCGGGTTTAGGAGCAATGATGTATTGCAGTTTTTTATTGCACAAAATGTAAATGTGGTTGCTTTCAATGAAATATTACCATCACTGAATGATATATTTATTCAATTGGTTGAATCAACACATAGTGCTGCAAGAAGTTTTGAAACAGTACAATAGTTAATTTTTATTGATTCATTACAACAAAATGATTCAACCGTATTTTCAAAAGTTTATGCATCATCTATTCCATTTAAAACGATTTAAATTAACAGTATGAATAAAACTTTTTTAATAGCCCGCCGAGAATTTTTAAGCCGGGTACAAAAGAAAACATTTCTATTAACCACTATTTTATTGCCACTCTTCATTTTTGGTTTTTATGCGCTGATTATTTATTTCTCAGTTAAAACGAGTGATAATATTCAAATTGCAATTGTAGACCGTGCACATATTATGGATAATATTTTGCCGAAACATAGTGATGATGTACAGTTCATTATCTTGAAAGATGCATCTTTAAACGATTTGGATAATCAAATACTACAAAAAAAGATTACCGGCTATATTCTTGTACCCGCGCATTATAATATTATGGGGTTTGATACCCTCTCATTAAAATCAGATAAATCTATCGGGTTGCTGACACGCGAAAAAATTCAAAAAAAATTTTCTGATTTATTGGAAGAAAAAAGGTTAATTGCATTGAACCTGAATAAAAAACAAATTGATAGCATACAAAATGCAAATACTTTACAGTTTACAAGTCTGGAAGGAAAAAAAGACTCTGATGCCAAAGCCGGGGTTAGTTATGGGGTAGGTTATTTTAGCGGGTTCTTAATATATATTATTCTGTTTATTTATGGAACAATGGTTATGCGTGGTGTAATGGAAGAAAAAATGAATCGCATTGCCGAGGTAATTGTGAGCAGTGTTAAACCATTTAAATTAATGATGGGAAAAATAACCGGTATTGGTGCCGTAGGTCTGGTTCAATTTATTATTTGGATTGTGTTAATTCTCGGATTAACCATGTTACTTCCTTTTATATTTCCGCAGATTGGTCAACAGACAACTGAGCTGCCTATGCAACCGGGTGCAATGCAGGCTGCTGCTTCCATGAAAAATAGTGGCGGGTTACAGGAAGTAATGGCCGGATTAAGTACCATTAATTTTCCTTTCATTATTGGCACATTCATATTTTATTTTCTTGGTGGTTATTTACTGTATGCTTCATTATTTGCGGCTGTGGGTAGTGCCGTGAATGAAGATCCGCAGGATGCACAAAGTTTGTTATTGCCTATTACAATGCCCATTATTTTTGCAATGGTTATTATGACAAAAGCAGTGAATGAGCCCAACAGTTCATTGGCGGTATTTGGCAGCATGTTTCCACTTACATCGCCCATAGTTATGATGGCCCGTATTGCACATGGTGTGCCTGATGGTGTTCCACTTTGGCAATTATTGTTGAGTATGACTTTGCTGGTGGGCGGTTTTTTAGCCACTACCTGGCTGGCTGCAAAAATTTACAGAGTGGGTATTTTAATGTATGGAAAAAAACCTACATGGAAAGAGATGTGGAAATGGGCATTTATCAAGAATTAAAAAATATTTTGTAATGATGAATCAGGCAGCTTTTGGGCTGCCTGTTTTTTTATATAATATTATCGGAAAATACCAGTGGCTGTTGTAATGCAACATTAAATTCGTTCCATATTTCATGGACAATATCAGCGGCCGGTTTTATATCATCAATTAAAGCACTTACCTGGCCAATTTCTAATTCACCTTCTTCCATATCGCCTTCAAACATACCTTTTTTAGCACGTCCTTTCCCTAGTAGTTGTTGTAATGTGGCAGCATCGGCTCCATTCATTTCTGCTTCATGAATTTGTTGGTAGAACGGGTTTTTTAATAGTCGGACAGGTATGTGTTTTTTCAGGCTTAAAACAGTATCACCCTCTTTTGCTGCTATTATTTTTTGCTTGAAGTTGATGTGTGAGGAGGCTTCTGGTGTGCATACAAACCTACTTCCAATCTGTACTCCATCGGCGCCCAATACCATGGCAGCAAGCATTTGTCTTCCGGTAGCAATGCCTCCTGCAGCAATTACCGGAATGTTGATTGCTTTACGAACCAAAGGGATTAAAACAAAGGTGGTTGTTTCTTCTCTTCCATTGTGCCCACCTGCTTCAAAACCTTCTGCAACTACCGCATCAACACCTGCAGCTACTGCTTTTTGTGCAAACAAACTGCTGCTTACAACATGAACAACGGTAATGCCTTTGCTTTTTAAAAGTGGGGTAAAGGTTTTTGGATTTCCTGCACTGGTGAAAACAATGGGTACCTGCGCTTCAATAATGATAGCAATATGCTGGTCAATATCCGGATACATTAAAGGCAAATTCACTGCAAAAGGTTTTCCGGTTGCTTTTTTGCATTGTTGTATATGTTTTTTTAAAACTTCAGGATACATGCTGCCTGCGCCAATAATTCCTAATCCACCTGCATTGCTTACGGCAGCTGCTAATTTCCACCCACTGGCCCATACCATACCTGCCTGAATGATGGGATACTCAATAGAGAAAAGCTTTGTAATCCTGTTCGAAAACATAGCATACATTAATTCATTATATAAAATACCGGATAAATATTAATTATCATATTTTCGTTATCCGAAATCAATTTCAGTATTATCGCCAATATTTAAACTTCGGCTTAAACCTTTTACTGAAGCATCGCTCCCAATCAGCGAATTATCGAGTACTACTTCAAATAAATGTGTATAAGAGCCAATAATGCTATCACGCAAAATAGAAAATTGAATATGGGTATTGGCACCAATCGCTACATGCGGGCCTACAATGGCATTTTTTAAGGTACAACCTGCACCAATACTAACCGGTGGAATAATAATGGTATTTTCTAATTTAGCTGTATCATCAGTTTTGCCGCCAAATTTTTTTAATAAAGTGGCATTACTTTCTAAAAGTGTTTCTTTTTTACCACAATCGAACCAGTTTTTTACTTTAAAAGATTGAAATTTTGCACCCCTTGCAATCATACATTCCAATGCATCAGTTAAATTATATTCACCCAGGGTTCGGATGTTTTGCGTAAAAATGTGATGTAGACATTCATACAAAAAATTGGTTTCTTTAATTTTATAAAGACCCACCAATGCCATATTGCTTTTAGGGATAGCAGGTTTTTCTACCACTTGCTCAATAAATCCATTTTCATCAATTGCTGCTACACCAAAATGTCTGGGATCATCTACTTTTTTTACACCCAACATGCTATGAGGGCTGTTTAAAACTTCTTTTACATCAAATTCGCAAATTGTATCTCCCAGGGTTACAAACACTTCATCATCACCTACAATATTTTTGGTTAATTCAATGGCATGCCCGGTGCCCTGTCTTTCATTCTGGTAAACAAAGTGTGTGATTAAATGAGGGTAAGTTTGGGCAACATATTCTTGAATTTTTTCGCCTAAATAACCTACTATAAAAATAAATTCATTGATGCCGGCTTCATGCAATTGGTCAACAATAAAACTTAATATGGTTTTACCTGCAATGGGTATTAATGCTTTGGGTTGTGTATAGGTGTGGGGCCTTAATTTAGTACCAGCACCAGCAACAGGTATGATTGCTTTCATTACTAGAGAGTCGGTTTTGTTTCGTTGATTAAACGATTCTGCTCATTAAAACTATGCATTCGGATTGGTTTCGTAAAAATTTGTTTGGAATGCGGGATGCTTAATTACAGGGCAGTAGCATCTTTACAAACCTTTCCAACCAATATTTTGGGGTGTGAAAATAGGGAAAACTTTTTTTTATCAGCAAATCATCTTTTTTTACAGTGTTATAAACAAGTTATGGCAAGCTAAATATGAAGAACTATTTTTGCAGGAAATATTATTTGTTTCATCATTTTACCCCTTATTTTAAATACGCCAATTTATGCAAAGAGATACCTTGGTTTTTAACCTTATACAGCAGGAATTAGAAAGACAGCGCAGAGGCATTGAATTAATTGCTTCAGAAAATTTTACCAGTTTACAGGTAATGCAGGCCATGGGTGGGGTAATGACAAATAAATATGCCGAAGGATACCCAGGCAGAAGGTATTATGGTGGTTGTGAAATAGTTGACCAAACTGAACAATTGGCTATTGACCGTTTAAAGCAAATATTTAATATTGAGTATGCAAACGTACAACCACATAGCGGCGCGCAGGCCAATGCTGCATTAATGCTGGCTGTTTTGCAACCTGGCGATGCTATTTTAGGATTGGATTTAAGTATGGGCGGCCACTTAACCCATGGTGCGGCCGTGAATTTTAGCGGTAAGTTATACCAACCTCATTTTTATGGAGTTACCAAAGAAGAAGGCTTATTAGATTATGCCATGCTGGAAGAAAAAGCCCGCAGTGTTAAACCTAAACTCATTATTTGTGGTGCCAGTGCCTATAGCAGAGATATTGATTATGCCCGTATTAGAAAAGTGGCCGATGAAGTAGGTGCTTTTGTAATGGCAGATATTGCACATCCGGCAGGATTAATTGCCAAAGGGTTGTTAGGAAATCCATTTGAACATTGCCATTTTGTAACATCAACAACCCACAAAACTTTAAGAGGTCCGAGAGGTGGTGTGATTATGATGGGAAAAGATTTTGAGAATCCGTTTGGATTAAAAGATATGAAAGGAAATATTAGAATGATGAGCCATTTAATTGATATGGCCGTATTTCCAGGCACACAAGGCGGTCCGTTGGAACATGTTATTGCAGCCAAAGCAGTGGCTTTTGGTGAAATACTTTCAGACGAATTTACACAATATGCCAAACAAGTACAATTGAATGCACAAGCCATGGCAAAGGCTTTTGTGGACAAAGAATACAAGATTATAAGTGGCGGAACCGATAATCATCTAATGCTCATTGACTTGCGTAATAAAAATATCAGCGGAAAAAAAGCAGAACAGGTACTGGGCCGGGCTGATATTACAGCCAATAAAAACATGGTACCCTATGATGATAAAAGTGCTTTTGTAACTTCCGGTATTCGTTTTGGCGTGCCTGCTATTACAACCAGAGGGTGCAAGGAAGAGCATATGCAATTTGTGGTAAATGCCATCGATACGGTATTAATGAATGCTGATGATACATCCACTGTTGAAAAGGTGAAAAAACAGGTGAATGATTGGATGCTGCAGTTCCCATTGTATCCTGAATTGGGTTAAAGGAGTTTGTATAATCATTTCTGAATGAATCAATTACTGTTTTATGATACAACGTATTCAATCTTTTTGGTTACTGTTAACCGCTGTTTGTGCTTTTGCCACTTTAAAACTGCCATTTTACAGTGGAAATAAAATTGCTGACCAGGCCGGCAGTTATCAATCAGTTACCGGCAATACAACCATATTGTTGAATATTATTACGGTAGCAATTGGAATAATAGCCTTGGTATTTATTTTTCTATACAAAAACCGTAAGCAGCAGTTGTGGTTAACGCTACTATTGTTTCTGGTATCACTTTTACAGCTATTTCTGCTCTACCTTCAAACCAAACAATTTGTGCAGGGCGCTTATGAAATTTCGGTACTGGTTTATATCGCTATGCCTGCTTGGTTAATATTGGCCATGCGTGGCATGTATAAGGATGAACAATTGGTGAAAAGTGTAGACAGATTGAGATAAACGTTAGTAGAATACTTATTTAATTTCCTAATGAGTTGACTATTTAAAGGTGGATTGGTGATAAAGAGCCTTTTTATATTTGCAAATAAAAATATTTGATTGATAAATTTGTTACATTTCAGTTTCAATACTGTTTAAAATTTTATAGTATTAATTTAAAAAAAATTGTAAGAATACTACTACAAATTCTTCAATTTAACTTTAAATTATTATTTATCAATAATTTATAAATTTATATTAAATTTATTTTGTTTTTCTTTTAAATCAGATTAAATTTCTTTTAAAATCTTTCCATTAATGTATTACTAATTTTGTTTAGTTATTTCTTACCTGCAATTGATAAAATGGAATAAATCCGAGTTCGCTTATTAGTGTTATTTGTTTTATTATTAACTATTGTTAATTAATTAAAAATTTGAATACTATTTTGACAATACAAATGAATTGTCAGAGAAAATTTAAATAAAGTTTTAGTGATTGAATTTTATTTAATATAAAATAATTAAATCATGAATAAAATGCGGCTATTCATTCGCCATTTTAATTCAATATCTTAATCCTGCAATATGCCTAATAGATGTATTTACAATTTCATAATGTGGATTATACTAATATTAGCTGGAGCCGTTAACAGTGCCAATGCACAAGATCCGCATTTTTCGCAATACTTTAGTTCACCCATGACCATTAATCCATCCCTGATTGGAAAAGATGTGGAAGATTGGCGTTTAACCAGCACATTACGGCGCCAATGGTGGGGAGGAACCGTAGCACCTTATAATACCTATACTGCTTCCATTGAAAAACGGATAGCCACGAATAGCACCGGCGATAATCAGTTAGGTATTGGCATGATGCTATTCAGTGATGAGTCGAATAACGGGTTATTGAAAGATACTTATCTAAGTTTGGGTGCAGCTTATAATATAACATTGGATAGAGCAGGCCATCATCATTTAGGTGCCGGTTTAACCGCCAACTATGCAGGCCGATTGGTTGATCCCAGTAAGTTTGAGTTTCAGTCGCAGTTTGGTAGCATGGGTTTTCAAAGAAGTGTTCCTTCTAACGATCCGGTAACCATACAAAGCAATCATTACTTAGAAGTGAATGCCGGTTTAAACTACAATTATACAGATACGAAGTGGGGCTTTAATTTAGGTGCAGCAGTATTTCATGCATCCAAACCCAGAGATGGCGTGTATTTAAACTCAACCTATACTGTTGAAGCAAGGTATAGTATACAGGGAGGCGTGTATTTTAATTTAGCGAACCACAACCAGTTATTGTTTAGTGAAATATCGGAGATGCAGGGTCAGAACAGCATTCATTCCTTAGGAGCTGTTTATAAAATTAGTGTGAAGGACAAAACATTAAGGAGTTTTAATGTGGGAGTATGGGATCGGTTTGGCGATGCAGTGTATCCATACATTGGATTAGAATCAGAAAGATGGATAGCGGGTTTAACGTATGACGTGGTTACTTCAGGCGTAAAAACAGCATCCAACAGTGTACAGAGTATGGAGTTGAGTTTTGCCTGGCAGTTCTTTTCTGCCAAACACCAACCAAGGCCCGTTAAGAAGATTATACAGTATTAAACAATGTTGCTAATAACAAATATATGCAATTAAACAAATTACAGGGGAGTATAACATAATTATAAACTGCTTGAAACCAAAACAAATGCCGGTATGCATCATGCATTTACCGGCATTTTGTTGGTACCAATGAAAGTGATCAGATTGTAATTTTATTATTTCTGTCGTTTTTATTCATCTCCGAATAATAAATAAAAATATAGTATATAAATTAAGTTTTACTTTTTTGTGCTCCTGTGTATGATTGCTAATCATGCGTAACATAGCATCTTTGATGCTACTGCCTGTAATAGATTGTCAAGGTGAGGTTAATTCAATGAATCCAAATTTGAATATTACTACAAAACCTGTATTGCTTTTATTATTCTTTTGAAAAAAAAGCATGGATACGCCATTTTTTTGATTGAATTAATTCAATTTCTTTCAAATACCATCCATTATTTAATTTAAAATAACTGAAGCCAAAATCTTTACTACATTCAACTATTATGATTACTACACAATATTATCAAAAGCTACGGCTTTTCTTTACTTCCCTTTGTTACAATGTCTTTGAATATGCATAACTACCTTTATTAGAGGGAACGATGTTCCCTGTCTGATTTCCATGAAAACTGTGAAAAACCATATAATTTTTCAAAGACTACCATTCCTGTTGAAGTACATGATGAGCTTCATGGGAATGGTGATTTTTTTTAGTGCAGGCGCACAGTCTTTTCAGTTTGAAAAAGGGTTTGCTGATTTTCCTTTTACCTATAACAACATTGCAGTTACATCTTTTGGTTCCGGTTCTTTTGTTGATTATGGTGCTGCCTGGAGCAGTTGTGGTGTGGCTACCAAACCGGGCAGTATATGGCTGGGTGCCTATGGGCCTGCTTCATTTACCAATACATTTTCACAAGGGGTAAATGATATGGTGTACAATATCAATGCTGCTGATACTACTGAAACCTTTACTTTTTCAGTAAACAGGGGGAACGTTCAAATTAGTATACTTTCCGGTTGTGCTGATAAATGGACGATTGCCGGTAATCAGTTAACCTGTAAGGGGGTCGATGCGGGTACATGCATACAGGTGCACGCTTCCGAGCCTTTTACCAATGTTACCATTGAACACAATGGGCTGATGGATGGCTCTTTGGTTACCTTGGTATTGGATGAAGCTTTGAAATATGCTGATAACCATACATCTATTCGTGTGCAGCCCATTGCAGCACAAAAAATTTGTCTGGGTAATGCCATCACTGATATTCCGGTTACCATTACCGGTGATCCAATAGAATTAGCACATCTTTCATGCCTGGTAACCTCTTCAAATCAAACTTTTCTGCCGGATTCTGCAGTGCAGGTATTAGGTGCCAATGGAAACAGACTGCTTCATTTTACTGCCACACCTGCTTATGCCGGGGTGGTGCAGTTACAATTGACCATTCAGGATAATGATGTGTTGTTGATTCAGGTTCCAATTGTATTGGAAGTAATGGGTGCCGCCAGTACTGTTACCATTGATACAAAGAATAGTGTATGCAAAGGAGAAAAAGTTACACTGAAAGGTACGCCTGCTAATGGAGTTTGGAGCCTTACCACTACAGTAATATCAAATGGTGCGGCTACTAATTTACCTGCCAGTTTACAAGCCGATGGTACTTTAATGGCCAATTATCCCGGTTCAGTTCAATTATACTATGCCGTAAAAGATAGCAGCGGTTGTACCACTACTACCAGTACCAGTATACAAGTGCATGATGTACCGGTGAACAAAGTAATGGCACCCAAAGGAACCATACTTTGCGAGGGTAGTCAATTACAATTGATGGCTCCCAATGCAGCGGCTTACCAATGGTTTAAGAATCAACAGCCATTGCAGGAAAATGCACAAATATTGCCGGTTAACACCCCGGGGAATTATGGCGTTAAATTGACAGATACAAATGGTTGTTCCAATCCGGCCATTGTGCAGGTAACCATAACCGGTATTGCAAAACCCAAAGTTGGATTTAGCTATACTAATTATTGTGCGAACCTGCCGGTGCAGTTCCAGAATTTATCTGATGTAAACAATAGTGGCCCGGTAAATTTTGAGTGGACTGATGATAAAGGCAATACCAGCAATGCAGCGAATCCTGCTTTTACTTATGCTAGTGCAGGTGATGTAAAAGTACAATTAAAAATTACTTCACAGGTTTGTATTGGGTTTACCACTGCTTTCACGAAAACCCTTCATATTGATCGTCCTGATGCAGGAAAGCTATTGCCTGTTATAGAAACAGAACAAACTGCCATCCGTTTACAGACCGGCAGAGTAGGGGTTCAGTACCAATGGCAACCTGCTACAGCTTTTGTAAATGCCAATACTGCTAATCCGTTATTGAATGTAACTGCCGGCCGTCAGCAATATACCGTTATGGTAACTGCCGCATCCGGTTGTACTGTTACTGATACAGTAGCAGTAAATGCCACAGCCAATGCCGGCATTTATGTGGCCAATGTATTTTCACCCAATGGCGATGGGCAAAATGATAGATTGTTGGTGAATTTAATTGGCTACAACCGTTTGAATTTCTTTAGAGTATACGATCGTAAAGGCAGGCTATTGTTTCAAACGGCCGATGAAGGCAATGGATGGGATGGCACCGTAAATGGTACTTTACAACCTATTGATACCTATGTTTGGGTAGCCGAAGCTTCTAATGAAAAAGGCCAAAGAATTTACAGGGAAGGAAGCACTACTTTATTACGATAAAAAATCTATTGGTTTTAAATTTTATTGATTTTATGAACATCTCATAGTAGTTCCGTATTTGTGTAGTTTAAAATATAATTTACAGCCAGCCGAACGCTTATTAAATTCTAATACCCAATCCAAAAGCAATGTAAAACAAATTTTTACCATATTCGCCCGGAATAAGATTCATGGGTATTGTATAGGAGGGAGTAATATTAATATTAAATTTTCCTGCTACAAAAACAATCGGCACTGAAAATTCATATGAAAGTAAATTAAATTTTACACTATTATCTGTAACAGTTTGTTGAGAAATGGGGATAAATAATATTGAACTTTTTTCAAGATACGTTCTTGAAAAATTTTGAGTACCAAAATATGCATAGGCTGTTGGATCAATTGCAAGTGCCATGGGAATTTTATTTCTTATTTTTAGAATAAATATATGGTCTAAACCTGGAGAAATTCCAATATCAGTTTTGTTACTGAATTTTAGATCAGCACTGAAATTAAAATTAATTACTTTGTTGGTATAAGCAGCATTGATACCACTTTGGTATTGTAAAGCCGATTGCACTAAAGTGCTATTTTCATTGTAGAATAATTTAGTAAAAAAAATATTGCCATTAAAATTTTTCGTAGATTGGAATCTATAACCAATTTCTCCCAATGCTCCTGTATAGTTTAAACTGGTGGTAGAATTTTCTAAAAATATAAAGCTTCCCTGTGCATATAAGCCACATTTGAGTTGATAACCAATATAAGGCACCATACCGCTGCTCTGTAAACTATCTGTTCTTCCAAAATATTGGAATCTGGAAACACCATTTATTCCGAAAGAGAATTCATTAGAACGTGTGGTATCATTCTGTGCATAAAGTTGCACAATTGATAAAATAAAGCTGAAAGTACCCAACATTATTATTGCAATTTTATTAATCATATAAATATTTATTAAAATTAATAAAATAAAACACTTTTTATAGAACAGATTTCCTGAAAACCATTGAAAACCTAAAAATTTGTATGCGCATTATATTAAGGAAAAGAGGCTATTAATTTTTTTAAGTAGCCTCTTTTCTTTGAAATTAATTATGGATGGAAGTTTCTGAGTTGGCTTTAGCAGCAACTTTAATTTTTGCTTCTTTCTTTTCTTGGGAAGCTTTATTCCTTGCTGAGTGAATAGTCTGATTAGCCTCGTTTTCTTTAGATTTCACATACTTTTTTGCTGGTTTAGTATTAAGATCTGCATTAACATGAGCAGAATTGTCTGCATTTAAATTATTTTGTAGAGAACCTTTATCAGAACCACTCTTAAAGGCAGCATTTTCATTTGCATTTGTTTGAACACTTGCATTGGCATGTGCTGAAGACTCTAAAACGCCCTTAACATTGGTAGCTTCTTTTGTAGCATCGCTTTTGATTGTATTTGCACTGCCTGCCATATTTTTGTGTAATTCGCTATTCCCTGATACCTCGGTGTTACTTTCTATTGAAGCATTCATATTCGTATTGCTGCCTTGATGTTCAGTATTCAAATAGCTATTTGAATTTGTACTTCCTGAAACATTATTGTTTGATTCTGCTTTCAGTTGTTTTGAAGTACGTCTGGCTGCACTTTTTGATTCTTTTGTTGCAGCTTTACTTTCTGCATTGACTGCATTAGAAGTATTGATAACGGCTCTTGAAGCAGCAGTTGTTGCTCTTTCGGCATTAACAGTTGCAGCAGTAGTGCTTCTTATAGTTCCTCCTACATTAATAATTTGTGCATCTGTTCTGATACAAAAAAACAGGGCAGTCATGAAAATGGTTGATTGAATCATTGTTTTCATAATTGTAATTTTTAAAGTTTGAAAATAGAATTGGATGAATATTTATTCCAAAAACAATTTTTATGCCAGAAATAATTTTTGATATTGCTGTTTTATCAGCCAAACCGGTCAGGTGATAAATATGAATAATTTGGAAATTTAGATGGAAATGCAAATAAATAGTGCGATAGAGCCTGATTTTATTGTAAATTAGATGGCTTAGGTGTTGATTTTTAAGATTTCAAATTGTATTCAGAGTAAATTCAGTATGATTAATAAGATTAATTTAAAAGTTTTTTTAGTACTTTTTTTCACATATTACGAGGGAGGAATTAAAAATTAAAACGAAAAAATGTTTCATTTTCATTTTTCGACCCATCATAAAGTATTCATTATCTGTATCGCCATCTGTTTGGTTATAGGTTTTCTGAATTATTTTTTACTGCAGCCCAATATATTTCTGTTTCATGTGCTGCAACGTTCTATTCATCCTGTTTTTGTGATTCATTCCACTTGTATCAGGCATTTTTTGCTTGGTTACTTTGCAGACGGGTTGTGGTGTCTTGCCCTATGCCTGCTAACCTTACTATTAAAAGAATTAAATTATTTGAAGAAAGCCGGAATAATAACTATATTAGTAGTACCATTTTTAACGGAAATATTACAATACTTTGGCTTTATTGGGGGTACGTTTGATTGGTTGGATATACTGACTTACCTGCTTATTATTTTGGTCTTCCTGCTTTTTTCAACCTTGCTAAAAAAACAATAACATGAAAAGATTTACCTCGCTCATTGCACCAATGCTGGTCATTGCTCTATTTTTGTGTATGGCCATTGCCAGCACCCCTCCGAAAGCACCTTCCCCGGTTGTTTTTGACGGTATTTTTAGTTACAAAGCTGATAGAGATGAAGTAGTAAAAAATGCCGCCAAAGTGGGCTTTATTAAGAATAGTGTTAGTCCGAGTATTGTATTAAGGGTTCCACATGCCAATCAGCAGATTCTGGAACAAGATAAAAATACAAATGCCAATAACATTAGCTCTTCCGGAATCTTTGATCCGAATAACAATTTGTATGATTTAAATGTATATAATACTATTGAAAAGGAGTTGCTAAAAGGGGGCTTTACGGTTCGCGACAGGGCATTGTTTGATAAAGTGCTGGGCGACAAAAGTGTGAGCGATTATTCTAAAATAAAGGAATTAACAGAAACGGATTTGATACTGGAATTAAGCAATATTCAGTATGTGCCTTATGCCTTTAATGCATTCAGTTACCATACCAAAGGCCGGCATGGTGTTATCAATACCAATATACACAACTGTGCCCATACCATTTATTTATATGGGTTAAAACTTGAGTTTAAATTAATTAGGGTAAAAGATAACGATTATATTGGTTCTTTTACCTATAACTATTCACCCTGTAATAATGCACCCTGCGATTATTTGGTGAGTTGTTTGGGTGATAATTGCAGTGAGCCTTATGTTCAACAGGGAGATGTAAAAATTACTGCACAAAGATTAATTACCCGTGAAGTAATTACCCGGTTTGTGAAAGAGTCATCACAAAATTTGGTAAAACAAATTTTAGAATAATTAAGTAAATTAAGATGGGAAAGCACTCGAAACTTTCCCATCTTTTAAGTGTAGCAAAATGTTTTATTTTATCTATAAATTTACACCTGCCAGTTCTAAACTTCTTTTTTTCAGTTTTACAATTTCTACATTTTCAATAATGGGTTCGGGCATTACAATCAAAGAGGTTTCATTTTCCTTCCACCATGTTTGGTCATATAAATGACTGGCATGTATAACACCAATCAAATATTTTCTTGCTTCGCCGGCATGCCATTCTTCTATCCACTCAAAATCATCTTTTGGGATGTAGTGCCAATCGGTAAAACTAAGGTATATTTTCAGGTAAAAATCATGTGTAAGGGTATGCGGCTGGTGGTGATATAGTTTTTTATATTCATATTTGTACTGGTAGCGCAGAGCGGCAATATCACTCAAAACAGCCGATGCCGTTGGGAAGCTGCCTGCTCCTTTTCCATAAAAAAACTGTTTGTCGGCAAAGCCGCTTTCAATGACTACGCCATTGTATTCATTTTTAACAAATGAAAGAGGTTCGTCTGTTTTTGTAAATTGAGGTAACACAAATGCAGATACGTTACCATCTTTTAATTTCTTAGCTTGTGCTACTAATTTTATTTCATATTTTTTTTCCTGGGCTACCTGTGCATCTGCAGTTTGTATGCTTTGGATGCCTGTAAACAGAATATTTTTAGGATGCTCTACAATTCCGTAAGCATGATTTAATAAAAGCGACCATTTGTTTACAGCATCATATCCTTCCACATCCAACACAGGATTGCTTTCTGCAAAACCCGATTGTTGCGCCAGTAAAAGTGCCTCCGAAAAACTCAGTTGATCTTCAAACATTTTGGTTAAAATAAAATTGGTAGATCCGTTGACTATAGCTTTAATGGCATGCAACAAATCATTATCATAGTATTCTTCTAAATTTCTGATAACAGGAATGGATGCACAGGCGGCACTCTCATACAATAAGGAGCAACCGGTTTCCAATTGTATCTGCAGCAGCTCAGGTAAATGTTCTGCCAGCATTTTTTTATTGGCACTTACCACTGCCTTTCCATTGCGCAATGCAGTAGCAACAATTTCAAATGCGGCTTCAGCATCATCGGTTACTTCTACAATTACATTAATGTGTTCATCAAATAATAAACTGTTTTTATCGGTTGTAAATAACTGGTCGGGCGCATTTCTTTTTTTCTGCGGGTGTTTAATACACACTTTTGTTAACTCTGCCTTTAATGAGGGGGTTTGCTGCAATACTTTGTATAAACCTTCTCCTACTATCCCAAAGCCAAATAAACCAATGTGTAATGATTGATGTTGCATAATAAATTCTAGTTATAATTAATTAAAAATCATCTGGACAAAAGAACCGGTAACAAAAAAGCCCGCCATTGATAAATCAGGCAGGCTTTATATAATACATCTATATTAGGGGGATGTAAATAAAAATTGACTGACTTATCTTTCCCATTGGTATGGGATGGAGTTGGCACCTTCATGTTATAAAAACATGGGTTGCCAAGGCTTCATTGGGCCAATTCCCTCTGCCTTTCTTGATAAGTGATAAAAAAGAACTGGCGCAAAAGTACAATGAGCGGTTTCAAATTTCCAAATATTTTTTTTAATCGGATGGAATTAGCTTTCTATGCTGTTGCAAAACGAGTCAACAATTCCTTCAAAGGCTTGTTCCTATCTTTGATACAATTTTATGGCAAAAAAAATGAAGAATAAGGTAGTGACAGATGGTGCCGGTGTTACCGATGCTATTGAAATAATGGGTGCAAGGGAACATAATTTAAAAAATATAGATGTTTCTATTCCTAAAAATAAATTGGTAGTTATTACCGGTGTAAGTGGCAGTGGTAAATCATCCCTGGCTTTTGATACTATTTATAATGAAGGCCAACGCCGTTACATGGAGAGTTTTAGTGCCTATGCCCGCCAGTTTATTGGCGATATGGAGCGGCCTGAAGTTGATAAAATTACCGGTTTATCGCCCGTTATTTCTATAGAACAAAAAACTACCAATAAAAATCCGCGCTCAACAGTAGGTACGGTAACTGAGGTGTATGATTTTCTACGTTTGTTGTATGCACGTGTAGCAGATGCCTACAGTTATGAAACCGGGAAAAAGATGGTAAAATTCTCTGAAAAAGAAATCATTGATCATATTTATACTTCATTTCCCAATCAAAAAATTTCCATTCTTGCGCCATTGGTAAGAGGCCGCAAGGGGCACTATCGCGAATTATTTGAAGAAATAAGAAAAAAAGGCTTTTTAAAGGTACGAATTGATGGTGAGATAAAAGATTTAACGGCTAAACTGCAGGTTGACCGGTATAAAGTGCATGATATTGAAGTGGTAATTGACCGTATGCCGGTTTCAACGGATATGCACTTGCGTATTACAAAAAGTGTGGAGCAGGCTTTAAAAATGGGTAAAGACCTGATGTTTTTATTGATAAATGATACCAATAAATTAGTGCAATACAGCAGCAGGCTTATGTGTATGGATACTGGTATTAGCTATGAAGAGCCATCGCCCAATGCATTTTCTTTTAACTCGCCTTATGGTGCCTGCCCGGTATGTAAGGGCCTGGGTTCCATTTATTCAGTTAGTTTAACGCAAATTATTCCTGATAAAAATGTTTCAGTAAAAGATGGTGGAATTGCCCCCCTGGGTCAGGAGCGAAACGCCCAATTGTTTCAGCAAATGGCTGCATTTGCAAAAAAACATAAAATCAATATTGATAAACCTATTGCCACCCTCAGTAACACTGAACTGAATTTATTGTTATACGGTACCGAATTGCCAGACGATGCCAATACTTTATTGAATGCCTCAGATGATGCATTCATAGCAAGCCAGGGATATACCGGATCTTTTGAAGGTATAATTCCTATGTTGAAGAGATGGTTTACTTCTTCTGGTAGTACTGAAACTACCAGAGAATGGGTGGAGCAATTTATGGAGCTGAAAACCTGCCCCTCCTGCAATGGTGCCCGTTTAAAAAAAGAAAGTTTATGGTTTAAAATTGATGGTAAAAATATTGCAGAATTGGGTGATATGAGTTTGGATTTATTAACCCAATGGTTTCAGCAACTACCCAAAAAATTAAGCAAAAAGCAAAGCGTTATTGCTAAAGATGTTTTAAAAGAAATTAATGATCGTTTAGGGTTTTTAACCAACGTAGGCTTAACTTATTTGCATTTAAACCGACCATCCCGCTCATTGAGTGGAGGAGAAAGTCAACGGATACGGCTTGCTACACAAATCGGTTCACAACTGCAGGGTATTACCTATATTTTAGATGAACCATCTATCGGATTACATCAGCGGGATAATCACAGGCTCATACAGGCTTTGCAAAATTTAAGAGATATAGGCAATAGTGTGCTGGTAGTGGAACATGATAAAGACATTATGCTGGCTGCTGACTATTTAATAGATATTGGACCGCGTGCCGGTAAAATGGGTGGTAGTGTGGTTGCTGCAGGAACACCTGCAGAAGTAATGCAGTTACAAACACCCACAGCCGGTTATTTAAATGGAAGCATTCATATTCCTATACCGGCGGGAAGACGAAAAGGGACTGGCCAATTGATTGAATTGAAAGGTGCATCGGGTAATAATTTAAAGAATGTTTCGGTACATTTTCCTTTAGGTACTTTAATATTGGTTACTGGTGTTAGTGGTAGTGGTAAATCTAGCCTGATTAATGAAACGCTTTATCCGCTATTGGCGGCACATGCTTATCATTCGCGCATAAAACCCATGCCCTTCAAAGCCATTAAAGGGTTGGAATATATAGACAAGGTAATTGAAATTGACCAATCGCCCATTGGTCGCACACCACGCAGTAACCCTGCTACTTATTGTGGATTTTTTACAGATATACGTACCTTGTTTGCATCGGTACCGGAGGCAAAAATACGCGGCTATAATGCCGGACGATTTTCTTTTAATGTAAAAACAGGCCGTTGTGAGGTATGTGAGGGCGGCGGGATGCGTGTAATTGAAATGAATTTTTTACCTGATGTATATGTGCCCTGCGAAAAATGCAATGGCAAGCGGTACAACCGCGAAACACTTGAAATAAGATATAAAGGCAAATCTATTAGCGATGTGTTGGATATGTCGGTAGATGAGGCCTGTGATTTTTTTCAACCTGTTCCCTGGATTTATCGTAAAATAAAAATACTACAAGATGTAGGGCTGGGTTATATTACTTTAGGGCAAAGTGCTGTAACACTGAGTGGGGGTGAGGCACAACGGGTAAAATTAGCAACCGAGTTAGGAAAAAAAGATACCGGTAAAACCTTTTATATTTTAGATGAACCTACTACCGGTCTCCATTTTCAAGATATTATGTTGTTAATGGATGTATTACAAAAATTAGTGAACCGGGGTAATACTGTATTGGTGATTGAACATAATCTGGATGTAATTAAACAAGCAGATTATGTTATTGATTTAGGTCCGGAAGGTGGTGCAGGTGGCGGAAAAGTATTATTTGAAGGAACGCCAGAGGGTTTGTGTGCTGTAAAAGACAGTCATACGGGACATTTTCTGGCATTAGAATTAAAACAATTTATTCAAACTACTTCAAAGAAAACAAATAAAAGAGTAGGCGGATAATACTTACAACTGTTTGTATTGGCTGTGTTTTCATCTATAATCAGATGCAATATGCTGCAATTTAAAAATTCTAATCCACTTCTAATCTATTCTTTGCATTTCTAACAAAAAATTTTATTGTTCCTGTTTAGCTTTGCAGTAGAAATAGCAGTAACCCATGCATCGCTTTTACAAAGCATATAATTTAATTGTTAAGTTACTTTTTTTTATCCTGTATATACTTTTTTTTGGGGTACAGTTGCTATTTAATTTTGATGCAGTACCTGAAGATCAAATTATTTATACACAGCTTCATTTACATGAAACTTATCAGCCGCATCAATATTTTAAAAAAGCAGTTTACACGCACAATAGTTCTCAACGGGGAGATAATATTCGTTTAAACAAACGTTATCAGCCGGAAACTGTAGCAGCTTCTACTTTCTTTGTATTAGCCATTATTCCGCTATTATTTATTTACATTCCCTATTGCAAATATAGGGAATCTTTTGTATCTTATTTTCAGCATACCCTGGCGCTGAGAGGGCCACCCGCAGGTATGTAAACCAATCATTTCTTTTATTTCATTTTAAAAACCAACAGGTTATATGTTTGTATTAAACAGAAAGTCAATAATTGGCTGTATGCTAATTGTTGTATGGATAGGTAGTAGTGTAACTGTTACCGGCCAAACAACCCAGCCATTTTACTCATTACCTCAATTAACAGATTCTGCATTGCAGTATTATCCATCTATTATGAGTAAGCAGGCTTTAATAGCCAGTGCTAAAGCGGGTATTATGGATGCCAAACATGCTGCATTGCCATCACTTCAGGTGCATGATCAGATAACAATGGCCACTGCCAATGGTGTTACCGGAACCTTTCTTCCTTTGGGAATTGCTATTCCAACAGCAGGTGGCATAACCGCCGATAATAATTCACAAGCTGCCTCAGGCAATCTGGGTATGATATACAGCCAGTATGAGTTGTATAATTTTGGATTGAATAAAGCACGTGTAGAAGATGCAAAGGCCAATGAAAAATTTAGTGAAGCAGATTATGCAAAAGAATCATATCTGCTGAAACTAAATGTTGCGAATTATTATCTGGCCTTATTAAAAAATATACAGCAGTTAGGTGTAGAACAAGATAATGTTCGGCGTTATGAAACCTTATTTAGTGTAATTAGAGCACAAACTGCCAGTGGTTTAAAGCCCGGTGTAGATTCTTCTTTAGCTAAGGCAGAATTAGCCAAAGCGCGTATTAATTTAAATAATCAGTCAGATGTGGTGCTTCGTTTACGCGAACAACTTTCTATGCTTACCGGAATACCTATTCAAAGATTAAATGTTGATACCGCGGTTGGACGATTTAATAATCTTATACAGCAAAATAATTTTAGTAATGCTATAGATACCCTTGGCAATCCGCTGATTGATTATTATCAGCAAATCAAAAATAGATATATGGCACAGGGTAAGTTGATTCAAAAAACTTACCAGCCTAAAATTTATTTAGCAGGTGGTTTTTGGGGTCGCGGTTCCAGCATCGATTATCAGGATCAATACAAAACTATCGGTACCGGATTTGGGTACCAACGGTATAACTACGCACTGGGTTTGGCATTTACCTATAATTTATTTGATGGTATTCATCGCAAAGATCAAATGGCTGTGAACAAGTTTGCTACACAATCCAGCGACTATGATTTGCAACAGCAAAAATTATATTTATCGAATGCCTATCAAAAGTCATTGGCTTCTATTGACATCATTCAGAAAAATTTGCAGGAAATACCCATTCAATTACAATCGGCTCGCGATGCCTATCATCAAAAAGTTGCGCAATACAATGCCGGTTTAATTAATCTGATTGATTTAACCAACTCTGCTTTTGTATTATATCGCAGCCAAACAGATTATATTCAAACTATTACCAACTGGTTACAGGCTAATTTAGATAAATCTGCCGCAGCAGGCACAATTGATTCATTCATCCAAACAATAAAATAATTTATATGGTACGAGCAGCCCTTAAAAGGCCCATTACGGTAATTGTATTGTTTGCAGGGTTATTGCTGTTTGCAGTAATGGCTTTACGAACCATACCTATTGATATATTCCCTAAACTTAATTCACCCACCATTTATGTCATTGAGCAATATGGTGGTATGTCGGCCGCACAAATGGAAGGCTTTTTTGCAACCCGTATGGCCGATCAGTTTTTGTATATAGATGGAGTAAAGAATATTGAAAGTAAAAATATTCAGGGCTTAACTTTAATTAAACTTACCTTTTATGAAGATGCAAATATGGCGGAAGCTTCGGCGCAGGTAGCCTTACAGGTAAACCGAACCATGGCATTCTTCCCGCCAAGTGCATTGCCTCCTACCGTAATTCGGTTCGATGCTTCATCATTACCGGTAGGTGAGTTGGTATTCAGCAGCAAGACCCGACCGCTAAAAGATATCTTTGACCTGGCCGTTACACGTATTCGTCCCTTGTTTGCAACGGTACCGGGTTTGTCTGCACCTCCACCTTTCGGTTCTAATGCACGTACAGTATTAATCAATATTGACCCTACCAAATTAAGCTCATTTAACTTATCGGCCGATCAGGTGGTAGAAGCTATTGCAAAGAATAATGCCATTTCTCCTTCCGGTAACATACGTATTGACAGTACCATGTATGTTACTTCGGTAAATTCTTTAGAAACCAAAGTAAAAGACTTTGAAAACATACCCATTGTGAGTAACAATGCTACTTCTATTTTTGTAAAAGATGTAGCAAAAGTTACCGATGGGGCGGATATTACGGTAGACTATGCATTAATTAATGGCAAACGTTCGGTTTATATACCGGTAGTAAAAACAGCCAGTGCCTCAACTTGGGGAGTAGTGCAAAACTTACGTGCAAAACTTCCTGAAATGCAGAGCCTTTTGCCCAGCGATGTGCATATTCAATATGCGTTTGACCAGTCGGTGTTTGTAATTAACTCGGCAAAAAGCTTAATGACAGAAGGTATTTTGGGAGCCATATTAACGGGGTTAATGGTATTGCTGTTTTTGCAGGATTGGCGAAGTAGTGTGGTGGTAATTATTACAATTCCGGTAGCCATTTTGAGTGCTGTGTTCTTCTTAAAAATGGCGGGACAAACCATTAACATTATGACTTTGAGTGGTTTGGCTTTGGCTATTGGAATATTGGTGGATCAGGCAACGGTAACCATTGAAAATATACACCAGCATTTAGAAATGGGTAAGCCCAAGAAGCAAGCCATTTTAGATGCCTGTCAGGAAATATCGTTCCCGCTTTTATTAATTTTATTATGTATTCTGGCGGTGTTTGCACCTGCATTTGTAATGTCGGGCGTACCCAGAGCCATGTTCCTTCCATTATCATTATCCATTGCCTTTGCAATGATTGTATCTTATGTTGGTGCTCAAACTTTGGTGCCGGTTATTTCAAACTGGTTGTTGAAAGAAGATATGTTCAACAAATACAGCCATACCAAACAACATGCACATGCAGGTTTGGCATTAGACCAGCAGGAAGATGCCGAAGTAATTGAGCATACCAAAGAAGACGAAGAACACCAGGAAGAAGACAACTTCTTTCAACGGATTAAAGTGGCATTAGCCAGCCGCTTAACCAAGTGGATGCCCAAGCGTAAACTGATTGTAATTGTTTATTTGATATTGGCATTTGGAGCAGCCGGATTTTGTTTTGTGATTATAGGTAAAGATTTATTGCCTAAAACCAACACCGGAGAATTGCAACTTCGGTTAAGAGAACCCGATGGAACCCGTTTAGAAGTTACAGAGCGGGCTACCAAAGGTGTTTTGAATATTATTGATTCAACAGTTGATAATAATGTTGAAATATCTTCTGCCTATGTAGGATTGGTGCCCAGTAATTTTGGTACCAGTAATTTATATATTTTTAATAGTGGTACGCATGAAGCCGTTATTCAAATTAATTTGAATGAAAAGTATAAGGTGAATATGGAAAACTTAAAAGAAAAATTACGGTATGCCATTGCCAAAGCATATCCTGATATTAAAATTTCTTTTGAGCCCATTGAATTAACCGAGAAAATTATGGCACAAGGTGCATCAACACCCATTGAGGTTCGCGTAGCGGGTAAGAATATGACCGATATTGAGAATTATGCCAATCGGGTAATGGGAAATATGAAGGCAATTTCTTTTCTGCGCGATGTGCAAATTGCAGAGCCTTTAAAATATCCTACCATCAATATAAAAGTAGATCGTGAAAAATTGGCGTTAATGGGTTTAACCATTGATAATGTTTCGCGAAGTATTACTGCCAGTACCTCTTCCAGTCGTTATACCAATAAAAATTTCTGGTTAGATCCCAATAACTCTTATACCTATCAAACACAGGTACAAATTCCGGAATATGCCATGAATTCATTGGAAGAATTACAGGCTACTCCGCTGGTAAAAGGGCAAGCCAGACCGGTATTATCAGATGTAGCTACGCTTTCAGTGGATAGTTTACCGGGTGAATATGACAGAAGTGGCCCCAGACGTTTTGTTGTAATTAGTGCCAACATTTATAAAAAAGATTTAGGAGCTGCTACTACTGCAGTGCAGGCAGCGATTCATCAATCTGGCACACCGCCAGCCGGATTAGTTACACAGGTAAAAGGAATGTCTTCGCTGCTGGTTGAAACATTAGATTCATTGCAAAGTGGATTGTTAGCAGCCATTATTGTAATATTGTTGTTATTGGCAGCAAATTATCAATCATTTGGTTTAGCAGTATCAGTATTGGCAACTGTACCTGCAGTATTGCTGGGTTCCATGCTCATGTTGCTGGCCACAGGTGCAACGCTGAACCTGCAATCTTATATGGGTATTATTATGTCAACGGGTGTATCGGTAGCTAATGCCATTCTTATTGTAACCAATGCTGAGTCTTTACGGTTAGAATATAAAGATCCGTTTAAAGCAGCAGTAGTAGCTGCCAGTATCAGGCTAAGGCCTATCTTAATGACCAGCCTTGCCATGATAGCAGGTATGATACCTATGGCAAGTGGTTTGGGTGAAGCAGGCGATGAATCAGCTCCATTAGGTCGTGCGGTGATAGGCGGATTGGCTGCATCTACAGTAGCTGCCTTATTCATAGTGCCTTTGGTATATGGATGGGTACAACAAAAAGCTTCATTCAAGGATGTATCTCTGTTACCTGAAGATGGGGCAAAAGATGACCCTGCACCCAATCCCGCGTAACATAAAATAACTATTTTATTTTATATGCTATTCATTTTATTCAATAATTAACTATAAAATTTACCACAATGAAATATTATATTGTTCTTTTCAGTACTTTATTGATGCTTGCATCCTGCTCTTCTAAAAAAGTAGAAAAGCAAAAAGACCCGCCTACCGTAGATACCACCACACATTATACAATAGCAACTGTAAAGAAAGGTGGCGTAAGTGTGGCATTAAAATTACCGGCCAAACTCGCTGCCTATCAGGAAGTAAGTATCTTTCCCAAGGTGAATGGCTATGTAAACAGTGTTTTGGTGGATATTGGTTCCAGGGTTTCAAAAGGCCAGCTTTTAATGGTGTTGGAAGATCCGGAATTAGAACAAGCCATGTTACAAGCCAAAGAAAGATACGAACGGTCTAAGGCAGATTTGTCTATTGACAAAGAAAATTATGTTCGTTTGTTAGAAGCAGCTAAAACACCCGGTGCTATTTCTCCATTAGATGTATCTGCAGCGCGAACCAAAGTGCAAGCCGATAGTTCATTAAGTAATGCCGAAAAGGCCAACTGGAAATACCAGGAAACCATGCTGGGTTATTTAAAAGTGTTTGCACCTTTTTCCGGAGTGATAACTGAAAGAAATGTGCATCCCGGTGCGCTGGTAAGTGCAGCTATTAAAGATCAACGTATGTTAGAACTGAAAGATATAGCACACCTGCGTTTACAAATTGATGTACCGGAAGATATTGCTGCTCATTTTAAAGATAAAGATACAATTGCCTTTTATACCAGTGCTTTTCCGGGAAAAAGGAATATTGGTTTTGTAAGCAGAAATTCTTATAATGTTAATCCTCAATTTAGAACCCAACGGATGGAGGTTGACGTGTATAATAATAATTACATGCTTTCTCCAGGTATGTTTGTAGAAGTACAATTGTTTACAAAAGGAAATCCCAATGCAATGGTAGTTCCAAAATCGGCCGTAATTACTTCTACTGAAAGAAAGTATGTAATTGTTGTCAGAAATGGAAAAGCAGTTAAAGTAGATGTACATACCGGAAATGATGATGGCACTCAGATTGAAGTGTATGGTGCAATACAACCCGGTGAAGAAATAATTAGTAATCCAAGTGATGATATTAAAGATGGAAGTACCATTCATGCATAAATAGCATTACTGATAAATAAAAAGCGACCGGGAAGTAATTTTCGGTCGCTTTATGTTTTATGATACTTATCTTATTTGGTATGTCATTCTATGTTAGTTTTGGTTGCAAAGCGCATGAATAAAGCAGTAGCTGCATCCGGTTGTCCGTGCAGATGTATAAAAAACTGTACCCAACACAATAATCACCAATAATGCCAGTATAATGATAAACCCGTTTTTACGCATATATTTTCTTTATTTTCAACTATGCAAAATTACCCGGGATTCTTGCTTTACTCATATCATATTCTTTTATGCACTATAACTGTTGGTAATCACTATGCTTATTTTGTAGGCTAATTCCCATACATTTAATCTGGCTGTTTAATCATTTCTATGTGATCTATTCCATCTTCATCATATACATCACTGCTTTGTACAAAACCAAGCGATTCATAAAACTGTTTTAAATACAATTGCGCACCAATTTGTATAGGAGCTTTTCCAAACAATTCATAGCAAGATGCAATTGAATGTAGCATTAATGCACGCCCTATTTTCTGTTTACGAAAATTTGGTGCAGTAACCACTCTTCCTATACTCATAAATTGGTATACCTTGCCCGGTGCTATTAAACGTGTATAAGCAACTAATTGCTCGTTAATAAAACCCATACAATGGTAACTGAACTGGTCTTTATTATCCATATCTAAAAACACGCAATTTTGTTCTACCACAAATACTTCACTTCTCAGCCTCAGTACATTGTATAATTCATGAGGCGTTAGTGTGTCGAATGTTTTTAACTTCCACTCAATTGTTTGATTTATATCTTCCATTGTGTAATTTTTAATTGGGCATTATCTGTTGTAAAAACTGGATGCTTTTGTTGTATGTGTCAATTAAGTTTACTCCTGTCCCCCCATGTCCTGCACCGGCATATTGAATATATTGATGAGTAATGTCATAGTTGCTTAACCGATTATTTAAACTATCACTTTGACTAATGGGTACCACATCATCTGCAGTTCCATGAAAAATAATAGTAAGTGGTAGTTTTGATGTATTGACCAAATATAGAGGACTGGCGCTGATGTAGGCCGGCATATTGGTAGCAGGTGTTCCGTTCAGGAAAATGGATAGTAATGAGGGGTACAACAGATTGGGGGCATTGTAATACAAAGCAGCCAAATCTGTATGTCCGAATAAATCAATGATTGCTTTAATTTTATCAGAATGCGTATATCCCAATAACAAGGCCAATTGGGCTCCGGCACTGGCACCAAAAACAGCCGATTGACTGGTGTTAATAACATACTTGGCTTGCTGCTGTTGCAGGGATTGAAATGCACTATTGATATCTGATAATTGTGTAGGCCATACATTGGCTCCCTGAATGGTTGCCAAACGGGAATTGATATTGCACAATGCAAAATTGGGTAAACTATTTTGCAATGTTAGTATGGCGGTATCAAAATCTGTTTTGTCGCCTGATGTCCATGCGCCACCATGAATGAGCATTAATACTTTGGTGTGTATTGTATCTCTCCCTACCGGTAAATACACATCCATTTTTTGTAAAGGGTCTGGTACATAAGCAACATTCATCAGGTTTTGCGCAGCCAACGGTGCATGATTAGCTGTTATGTTATGTTTGTTGCATGCTAAAAAGAGGGTTAGCATTATTCCAATAAAAAAAAGATAACAGAAACGGTTGATGACTTTCATGCAGCTTTGTTATTGGAATAAAGTTAATTAAAACTTTATTGATTAACCTGCTACTGTTTCTTCAACCATTTACTATTATCTTTTTTTAAAAAAAATGATGGCTTAGCCTCTACCGGTATAATTTGCATTACCAATTCTAAGGCAGTTTTCATCCATCATTATCTTCCTGCAATACTCGGAACAACAGGCAGGCTCTCATTTCCAGCTTCACCAACTGATTGTACTGCAAAAAAATAATTGTCCTTAGAATATGGCAAATCAGCATTGATAGCAGTGGTAAATAATTTCTTTTGCCAGAAAGCGCTGGTCGTTTCACGCATTAAAATATAATATCCTTTTACATTGCCTGTTGCCGGTTTATCCCAATGCAGGCTGGTATAATTGCTTAATTTTTTTACTTCTACAGTTACATTTTGTGGCATGGCAGGTGCTTTGGCTAAATTTGCAAGGTTGGCTAAGTTAATGGCTGTGTTTTTTCTTAGGTATTCATAGTCCATAAATTCTGGCAAATCGCCATATTGAATGCCATTTTCTTTTCTTACATCCTGATGCTGGTGATAGTAGTTTTCGTTCATTTCAGTAATTCTTACGGCTGCAAACCCATTTTCAACATAAGGTAAATGGTCGCCACCTCTTAAAAAGCGGTCGTTTCTGTAAATCATTACCACCTGAATATTGTCTACATATCTTTCGCCAATTTCTTTTACATAACGGGCTAACTGACGGGCCTTACCGTCGTTTTCCAAACCTAATGCCCGAATACGTTTGGCTTGTTTTTCTGTTTCATAAGCCGGTAATCCTTCGCTAAAAACTCTGATTCTTGTATTGTCAATAATGTTGGTTTCGCTGCTGTTGTTGCTGCCCATGATATCGTTGTTTAGCACAGCTTCAATATCCCAGCCTTCTTTTTTGGCTTTTTTGGCCATATAGTATGCACCTAATAAACCCTGCTCTTCTCCACTCACTGTTACAAAAATTACAGTAGCAGGAAAAGTATGCCGGCTCATAATTCTGGCACATTCAATTACAGCTGCTGAACCGCTGCCGTCGTCGTTGGCACCGGGTGCTTCATTTACCCGATCCATTACATTGGTGCGCATATTATCTAAATGCCCGCTGATGATAAAAATACGATGGTCGTTCGGATCAGTGCCTTTTAAAGTAGCTACTACATTGCCTAAAATAATGGTACTATCTACTCTTTTTCCATCCGGCTGATACGTAACCGTGTCAATAAAAGCAGTTAAACGGCCGTTACTGGCAGCAGCAAATTCATTGAATTTTTGTAATACCCATTTTCTGGCAGCACCAATACCTCTTTTAGGATTGGTTTGTGTGCTGAGCGTATTGCGTGTGCCAAAGTTTACTAAAGTTTTAATGTAACTGTGTAGTGAATCGGCAGATACTTCTTTTACCATTGCTGCAATTTCAGGATCGCGGTCAATAATGGTTTGGCTGTAAATAGCTGAAGTGCTAACTGCTAAAAGCAGTAGGGTGCAATAAAATTTTCTCATAGCATTTGTTTATTGTTTAAAGATAAATAGAAAGATGGTTTTGAAGATTAGTAATTGTATTTGTTTTTCCAGCGTTCTTTTAAAAATTTTCTGATTTCATTTTCTCTGGCATTGTTTCCGGGTGAATAAAACGTTGTGCCAGATATTTCTTTGGGCAAATATTCCTGATCCAAAAAATTACCTTCACCTAAATGCGGATATTGGTAGTTTTTTCCATAATCTAAATTTTTCATTAAAGTAGTAGGGGCATTGCGAATGTGAAATGGAACGGAAAGATCGCCGGTAGTTCTTGCTGTTTGCAATGCTTTATTAATGGCTTCGTATGCAGCATTACTTTTTGGTGAACCTGCTAAATACGTGGCACACTGGCTTAAAATTATCCTGCTTTCAGGATAACCAATTTTATTCACGGCATCAAAAGTTGCATTAGCTAATAATAACGCATTGGGATTGGCGTTGCCAATATCTTCACTGGCAAAAATAACCATACGCCGGGCAATAAATTTTACATCTTCCCCGCCTTCTATCATACGTGCCAGCCAGTATACAGCAGCATTCGGATCGCTTCCTCGCATGCTTTTAATAAAGGCAGATATAATATCATAGTGTTGCTCGCCATTTTTATCATACAACGCCACTTTTTGTTGGGCAATGGCTGTTACCATTTCGTTGGTGATTGTAATATTTTTTTCTTTGGAGGATAGAATAACCAGTTCAAATAAATTGAGCAATTTTCGGGCATCACCACCGGAAAGTTGCAATAGCACAGTGGTTTCTTTTAATTGAATGGAGTAGGTTTGCAGTATTGCATCTTTCTCAATAGCGGTTTGTAATAGTTGCAACAAATCATTTTCCTGTAATGGTTTTAAAAGATATACCTGGCAACGGCTCAGCAAAGCTGCATTAACTTCGAAAGAAGGATTTTCGGTTGTTGCACCAATTAAGGTAATAATGCCTTGTTCAACAGCGCCTAATAATGCATCTTGTTGGCCTTTGTTGAAGCGATGAATTTCATCTATAAATAAAATGGCACGTTTGGTTTGCCTGGCTGTTTCAATGACTTCTCTTACTTCTTTTACGCCGCTGCTTATGGCGCTGAGTTGAAAGTAAGGTACCTGTAAAGTATTAGCAATAATATTGGCTAAGGTTGTTTTACCCACGCCAGGTGGTCCCCATAAAATGATGGAAGGAATATAACCTTGTATCAGCGCTTTATTGAGAATACTGTCTTTTCCGGTAAGGTGCTGTTGGCCGGATAATTCCTGTAAAGACTTTGGACGCATTCTTTCCGCCAAAGGAGGCATTGTGTTCATGCCTGAAAAGTAAAAAAAAATATTCAGGGTATGGCCAACAAAAAATTATTTTAAGAATAAAGCTGCATATTTTTTCATGAGTTGGTAGGTGATTAAAATATGCACAAATAAAACAATAGAAAAAGGCAGCATAATTAAAATGGCATTGTGCATGGCAGCCATTAATTCGGGTGAAGTGATGTTGGCAGGCAAGTTAGCTGGTTTAGATTCGTTTAATACAGCTAAAAATTTGGCATACATGTCCTTGTTGGAAAAGAAATATAAAATGGAAACACAAGATATAATGGCTAATACTGAAAAGATAATAGCTATTACAGCATTAATTTTAATCCAATCTTTCAAGGTTGCTTTACAAGGGCTGTTTTTTAAGATGCCTTTGTATAAAAAAACAGCACTGGCAAAAATATAAATTACCACACAGGCCAATATCACAGCACTTAGCATAACAGTTGGATTGCCAATGCCGGCAAAAATGGAAATTACACTCTCAAAGCCAAACAGGATAGCAAAGGGAAGTAAAATGATGGTAAGAATTCTATAAATACTTAATATTTTCATACTTATTTTTTACTGTTTCAATTTTTCAGACTGCTGAGGTGTTGTTATTTGAATCGGTTACTGTAGGTTCAGTTTTATTTGTAACTCTTTAAATTGTTTTTCATCAATAGGGCCGGGGGCATCTAACATCACATCTCTGCCGCTGTTGTTTTTGGGGAATGCAATAAAATCGCGGATACTTTCGCTGCCGCCTAAAATGGCGCAAAGCCGATCGAACCCAAATGCCAATCCGCCGTGTGGTGGTGCACCATATTCAAATGCACCGAGTAAAAATCCAAATTTGTGTTGTTGTTCTGCTTCATCCATACCCAGTGCATCAAACATTTTTTCCTGGAGTTGGCGTTGATAAATACGAACAGAACCACCGCCAATTTCATTGCCATTCAATACCATATCGTAGGCATTGGCTTTTATATTGGCATAGGGGTGTTCTAAATATTTTGCAGGATCAGTAATAACTGGCGAGTGTTGAATCATGGTTTCAATGTATTCCGGTTTGGGCGAGGTGAAAGGATGGTGCCTGGCAACCCACCGGTTGTTTTCTGGATCATATTCAAACAATGGAAAATCAAGTACCCACAATAATTTAAATTCATCTTTTTTGCGTAAGCCCAAACGGTTGGCCATTTCAAGCCTCAATTCGCTCATGGCCTTACGTGTTTTTTCTTCTGTTCCGGCTAATAATACAATTAAATCGCCGGGTTGTGCATTGGCTGCGGCTGCAATGGCTTTTAGCTTATCCTCGCTGTAAAACTTATCTACACTGCTTTTGAGTGTTCCATCGGTATTGTACTTAATAAATGCCAAGCCTTTCATGCCAATTTGTGGTCTTTTTATCCATTCGGTTAATTCGTCGGTTTGTTTGCGGGTATATTCACTACAGCCCGGAATGGCAATGGCAATAACGGTTTCGGCTTCATCAAACACTTTAAAATCGGCACCATTAATAAGATATGCCTGATTTTGTTTACCGGGAAATGCATGTGCCGGAAATTTAATATTACACAGGGGCATATTAAAACGAATATCGGGTTTGTCGTTTCCAAATTGCCACATCGCTTCTTCCCACGACATGCGTTCAACCGGTGCTGTATAGTCAATATTTTTTACTGCTTTAAAAATGTGTTTCACCAACCCTTCAAACATGTTTAAAATATCTTCCTGTTCCACAAAACTCATTTCACAATCTATTTGTGTAAACTCGGGCTGGCGGTCGGCTCTTAAATCTTCATCTCTAAAACATTTTACAATTTGGTAGTATCGGTCGTAACCGCTTACCATTAGCAATTGCTTAAATGTTTGCGGGCTTTGCGGCAGTGCATAAAATTGTCCCGGATTCATGCGGCTGGGTACCACAAAATCTCTGGCCCCTTCGGGGGTAGATTTAATAAGGAAAGGCGTTTCTATATCCATAAAACCGTGTTCGTGCAGGTAGTTACGGGTTGCACGACTCACTTCGTATCGAAGCACTAAATTTTTCTTTACAGTATTTCTGCGTAAGTCGAGAAATCGGTATTTCATGCGCACATCATCACCACCATCGGTATCATCCTGAATAGTAAAAGGTGGTACAGCCGATTTATTTAAAATGCTAAATTCAGTCACCACTACTTCAATATCGCCGGTAGCTAATTGAGGGTTTTTATTGCTTCTTTCATGCACCATGCCTTTTGCCTGAATTACAAATTCGCGGCCTAAAGGATTGGCTTCTAAAGTATCGTTCAAACTTTCATTAAAAAGCAGTTGCGTAATGCCATACCGGTCTCTGATATCTACAAAAGTGATGCTGCCAAATTTCCGAATGGTTTGCACCCAGCCTGCCAGGGTTACATTTTTTTGTACATCGTTGCTGTTTAATTCTCCACAGGTATGCGTTCTATACATTATTATTTTTTTAATATTTGTATTTATATTGCCAAAGTATGTTTTAAAATGGGTTATTTTTTGTAAGGGTAACCCCTGTTAGAAGGTTGCCGGGTAGTAAGGAAGGTGCTGCAGTGTGCGGCGCAACGAAGCTGAACCTATTACAAAAGCCGGTAACATAACTAACTTTATGGGCTGCAAATATAGCTGAAATGCGATTGATGGATGCAGAATTATGCCGTTAGTTGTATGGCCTTTTGCCGATAATGTTGTGTGTAAGTACGGCTATTGCTGTTTTACAAACTATCCAATGCATTTTTGTGTTTGGGTTTCCAATACAAATAGTAGAAGGCCAAAATGAGAATACCAATACTAAAGGGAATCATGGCCAGATGTTTGAAGGTAATACCGGGGGCAACGAGTTTTTCATCAAAATGTAAAAACTCGCTAATCATCCAATAGGAATTGGCGGTAATCCAAACCGTAATGGCTAAATTATGGCATAGCTCTGACATAAATTGCCGGGTGCGATATGCAATAACAATAGAAATAATCAGGGTTGGAAAAATCATGGCAATGCCTAACGGGCGCCAAAATATGCACCAGCTAATGTCTTTAAACAGCCAGAAAACAATGTGCAGGTTTTCCATTTTTCGGTATTTTAATGGAATATTATATTGTTTTTCGGAAGTGATTGTATTGATATTCGCATCCATTGGATTGGCTAAACCATTGGCAATTATTGCAGGTTGGGGCACTTTCATTCGTTTGGGTTGATGAATTAAGCAAATAGTCTGCAATATTAATTTTTTATGAACAAATCAGGGAGCTAAAATTTTATGGAAACGATGGATGGCCACCTCCGGTATAAGTGGCTGACCATACTTTAAATGTTCGCTGAATACTTTAGCAAAATAAGGTGCCAATGAACAACCTTTGGTACCCAATCCATTGAATATGCCAATTTGCGGAAAATAGGGGTGCATTCCTATAAAAGGTCTTCGTTCCAGTGTGGCAGGCCGCTCAGCAGCAACATGTGCCTTTATTTCAAAAGGCAATTGTAGCCATTGCTGTAATTGTTGCAGGGTTTTTTGACGAAAAATTTCTGTTGGATTAGCGTGTTCATAACTCCATTCATACGAAGACCCTGCCCACCACAGGTTGCTTTGCCAGGGTACCAGACTAAGTCCCTGTTTATAAATGTGTTGCCTTGGTAATTGTTGTATTGCTAAAATCAATGCTTCTCCTTTATTGGGTGCAAAAGGAAGTTTTTGAAAATAAGGTAAATTGACAGCCTGGGTACCATTACAAAAAATAATAGCTTTTGCTTGGATACCCTGATATTGAATATAAGAGGGATGGATTTGTAATGCCTCTATGCTAAAATGTTCTGCAATCAGTAATTGCTGTGTACTTAATTTTTTCCGCCAGGTTTGAATGAGCAGTTGCAGGTTCACCAACCAGGTAGGATGGGTTTCGCCAACACCGAATGGGTAGTTAAAATATTTTTTCCATTGAAGCGAATTTTCTGGAACACGTAAATATTCAGTTTCGGTGGGTAATTGATTTGTAAATGCCAACTGCATTTGTGGCGTGGAATGAAAATCGAGTAAATTGGTTTGTTGTATCAACGAAATATTCAATTCTTTTTCTAATGCCCGATAGGCGTTTACTGCAAATGGCATAAGCGTTTCAATCATCCAGGTTCTTACAAATCTTCTGCCTGTAATAGGATTTATTACACCGCTGGCAATATTAGAAGCAGATGACGGATTGTAATTATCAATAATAGTAACGGTATTGCTTTGTTGTAATAAATAATAACTGAGCATAGTGCCTGCAATGCCTTGCCCAACAATTAAATAATCCACTTCCATTTTTCAAAAATATAAATAAAATGAACCGGATGAGGCTAATTTGTTTTTTTTGAAACATTGATTTGTATTGAAGGCGCATAGCTTTTGTATTCCTGAAGTTCGGCTGCGATACTTGCAATGCCCGATGAAAATCGTCCGGGTTGTGTAATGACAGCAAAATATTGCAGATTAGTTTTTCCTTTAGGTAGGGAAGCAATGAAAAAATGATGGCCAGAAAGGTTGGTTTGTTCAGCTACAAGAACAGTTGATTGGCGAGGATGGGCAATGATTTGCATACAAGCAGAATAATTATCTGTAATGGTAACTACCTTAACTGAAGGTAATGTATTTTGAATGGAGAGTTGAATCATAATTGTATCGCCAATGGCAAGTGGTTCATTTTCTGATAAAAGCTGTAATTGTGTTTGGTGGTTGAATGTTTTTTGTACAAAAAGTTTTTTACTCAGCTTCCATGATTGATGGGTAGCAGGAATTGCAGCAACATCCTGCAAATATTGCCATTGAATATTGCCATAAAAGATTGAGGTTTCGGTTTGTGAGGTTTGAATAGTAATATGGGCCAGAGTTGAGTCTATGCTATTGCCGGAAATACGAACGTTACAATTTTTTTCAATTGAAAAAACATGATTCCCCAGTGTAAGAGTAGCAGGAGGATTTAACAATATTCTTTCCTGCAATATTAAAGCACCTGCCTGCGCTATTAACCAGCTTTCGGCAATATTATTGTGTTGTATCTGCAAAGCCAATGTGTGTAAGGCTTTGGGTAAAACGGTTTTGATAAATGGATATTGGTGCACGTCTGCATTTTGTAAAAACTGAATGATCTGAATTTGCGTGTCAAACGCATTGGGTGAAAAAATATCTTTTGTTCCCGATGGCCAGCTTGCAGTTGCATTGTTTGCACTTGTAATAACGCTCTGTTGAATGGTTTGCAGTATGGTTTTATACAGCAATCCGGTATCGTTATATTGTTGTAATATGGCTCCCATTAATGCCTGATTAGCCAGTGTGTATTGAGTAGCATGTTTTTTTAAGCTGTTGAAAAGAATAGTATTTGAAGGGCAGGTAACCAGCCAATTTTTCAACAGGCTTTTACTATAGCAGTAAAGTAATGTTGTAGTTGTTAAATCAGGTGCTATTGTGTTGGATAGTGATTTTTGAACAAACAACAATCCCTGTTGCATCAAAGGAAATAATGCTGCTTTGGTAGCACTGTCAGTTTGATGGTTTATATATACCTTACTTAAGATGGTAATAATTTTTGCTGTAAGCAGTGCATTGGCTTCTTTATTCAAACCTGTTGCAAAACTGCCATTACTTTGTTGTAATTTTTTTAAACTTTCAATAGCATTTTCATCTTGCAATTCTTTTTGTGGTGCATTACTACTTAAATGAAAGAAATTGAATTTAGAAGTGGGCTGGGTGTTATTTGATGCCGTAAAAACAGGCGAGGGCAATAATGATAAACAGGCAGGTAATGCTTGATAATTTCGTAAAAGTTGTTGGGAAAAGAATTGTGATACGACTGACATTGGATTGTTTCTGTTTGCAAATTGCAATTTTTTCAGGGCTTCTATGGCCTGCCATATTGGTTGTGTTGCAATAATTGCTGTAAATGATTTGTTGGAAATACTTTCTTCATTGGCATTGTTCAAATCTTTCAAATAAATAGAATTGCCATTGCCTGTATGAAATGTGCATGAAAAGTTTTTATGAATGATGGCACGGTTCGGGAAAATAGGGATTGTGTTTTTGGCACTATCTGTACAATTACCGGATACTGCTTTTACAGAAAGTAGTATAGGTTGATTGAATCCGTATGGAACCTGAATTGGAAAATTGATAGCAACACTATCTTTTTGGGATGCAGTAAAATACTGTACCGGAAAGGTGTTGACAAACCAGCCATCTACCGGATCTCCTGTTGCTGCATCTGTAAGTTGTAATTGCATTTGTCCGGTTAATTCGGCATTGGTTTTATTGTGAATGTTTACGGTTAGATATACCAAATCGCCCTCTCTTAAAAAAGCAGGTGTTTTTAAATGAATTTCTATTCCATTCCGCGTATTGAAATTGGTTTTTGATTCTACTTGTGTAAAGACTAAAAGGCTACAAAATAAAAAAATAATTACTGCCGTTTTTTTTAAGTGCATGTAACAATATTAGTGATAAAAAATTAAGAATGGGCTTGCAAACATGAGTTCATTCATGATAGGGCAATAAAAAATCCTGCCATAAGCAGGATTCATTCTATAGATTACTATTGTATTATTTTTTCAGAACAGCAGCCATGGTTTTGCCAATATCTGCAGGGCTGGCTACTACATGAATACCACAGTCGGCCATAATTTTCATTTTTGCAGCAGCAGTATCTTCTGCGCCGCCAATAATGGCACCTGCGTGTCCCATTCTTCTACCGGGAGGTGCGGTTTGTCCGGCAATAAAGCCTACTACAGGTTTGGTTGCATTCTCTTTAATCCAACGGGCAGCATCAGCTTCCATACTACCGCCAATTTCACCGATCATTACAATGCCTTCTGTTTTAGGATCATTCATTAAAAGTTTTACTGCTTCAACAGTTGGGGTGCCGATAATGGGGTCGCCACCAATACCAATGGCAGTGCTGATACCTAAACCTGCTTTTACAATTTGGTCAGCCGCTTCATAAGTTAAAGTGCCTGATTTTGAAACGATGCCTATTTTACCGGGTTTAAAAATAAAGCCGGGCATAATGCCAATTTTTGCTTCGCCTGCTGTGATCACACCTGGGCAATTGGGTCCTATTAAGCGGGTATTTGTACCTTGTAAGTAATTTTTTACTTTCACCATATCTTGTACGGGAATTCCTTCTGTAATACAAACCACCAGTTCAATACCTGCTTCAGTTGCTTCCAAGATGGCATCAGCAGCAAAGGCAGGAGGAACAAAAATGATGCTTACATTGGCCTGGGTTGCTTTTACAGCATCGGCTACCGTATTAAAAACAGGCCTGTCTAAATGGCTGGTACCGCCTTTATTGGGTGTTACACCACCAACAACCTTGGTGCCATATTCAATCATTTGCGTGGCATGAAAAGTGCCTTCCGTTCCTGTGAATCCTTGTACCAAAACTCTGGAACTTTTATTTACTAATACAGACATAATAAAAAATTGAAATTAAAAAGATGTGCAAAAATAATGAATTATGCCCCAATAAGATGATGCCGGTTTATGAATTACATGAAAACTTTGGCAAATAAAAAATCACCAGGATGATTCATGGTTAGTTTTGTGTATTTTTCCAAGCAATCCCTACATTTGCAACCTTAATTAAATTTTATTTAAATTATTGAATAATGGCAACTACAGCAGACATCAGCCGCGGCTTAATCATTAAATTAGACGGAAGCCTTTACAGTGTTGTTGATTTTGGAGAGAATAAAACAGCACGTGCCGCTGCAAAAGTTTGGGCAAAATTAAAAGGTGTAGATAATAAACGTACCATTGAAAAAACCTGGAATAGTGGTGAAAATATTTTTCCTGTTCGGGTAGAAAAAAAAGCTTTTCAGTTTTTGTATAAAGATGATAGTGGTTATAATTTAATGAATAATGAAACTTTTGAGCAAATTAGCCTTTCAGAAGAAATGATTGATGCACCTCAGTTTTTGAAGGATGGTTCAGAAGTATTTGTTTACATCAATACCGAAACAGAAACACCAATTGGTGCAGAATTGCCGGAGAAAATTGTTGTAAAAATTACGTATTGCGAACCCGGATTAAGAGGCGATACCGCTACCCGTGCACTAAAGGCTGCAACCATTGAAACCGGTGCAACTGTGAATGTACCGTTGTTTGTAGAAGAAGGTGAACTCATAAGAGTGAATACTAAAACCGGTGATTATATTGAACGCGTAAAAGAATAAATTCACGTTACAATGAAAATAGCTTCGCAAATTGCGGGGCTATTTTTTATTATACAAGGTTTGTTTGGAACAGGAAAAAAAATCAAATTCCAAAAAATGACTTAATTTGAACAAAAATTAGCTATTTTGCCCCACTTTTAGTTAAAAAAACCCTTTTTTAAGCAAAAAACATGCACTATGGACTTAAAGCAAATTCACGAACTCATTAAGATTATTAATAAAAGCAACATCGGAGAAATAAGTATTGAAGACAAAGATGGTAAAGTAACCATCAAGCAAAAAGAAGAACAGGTAATTACGATGTCGGCACCGCCACAGCAAGTATACAATGTTGCCCCGCCTGCTGCCCCCACAGTAGCATCAGCTCCAGCCCCTGCACCCACTGCTGCACCTGCAACTCCAAAGCCTACTGAAGAAAGTAAGTTATTAACTATCAAAAGCCCAATGATTGGTACTTTTTATCGAAAATCAGCACCCGGTAAACCCAATTTTGTAGAAGTGGGAAGCGAAGTTGAAGTAGGTACCGTGGTATGTATCATCGAAGCAATGAAATTATTTAATGAAATAGAAAGTGAAGTGAAAGGTACTATAGTTAAAGTGTTAGTGGAAGACAGTACTCCTGTAGAATATGATCAACCATTATTTTTGGTAGAACCTAACTAAGCATTATTATTACCAAATCATTGTTGATGTATTGATGTAGCCAAGTTTTTGATCTGTTCAATTACAAAAGCTGCACATCCTATCAATTACTGAAATTCATCCATTGAAAATCAGTTCTATTAGTGTAGTTCAATTATTTTATTTGTTTTCAACAGTACAACTTAAAAAAAATGTTTAAAAAAATACTAATCGCAAACAGGGGTGAAATTGCTTTAAGAGTTATTAGAACCTGTAGAGAAATGGGTATTAAAACTGTAGCCGTTTATTCAACTGCTGATAAAGACAGTTTGCACGTTCGATTTGCCGATGAAGCCGTTTGTATTGGAAAACCTGCAGGCTCTGAATCGTATTTAAATATACCCCATATAATGGCTGCTGCTGAAATTACCAATGCAGATGCCATTCACCCCGGATATGGGTTTCTAGCAGAAAATGCAAAATTCTCTCAAATATGTGCCGATCATGGCATTAAGTTCATTGGGCCAACTCCGGAAATGATTAATGCAATGGGCGATAAAATTACTGCCAAAGAAACTATGATTAAAGCTGGCGTACCTGTAGTTCCGGGTAGTGGCGGTTTATTAGAAAGTGTAGAGCAAGCAAAAGTATTGGCAAAAGAAATTGGCTATCCTGTAATTTTAAAAGCAACTGCAGGTGGTGGTGGAAAAGGTATGCGTGAAGTATGGCATGAAAGCGAAATGGAAAGAGCCTTTAATACAGCTAAAGCCGAGGCAGGTGCTTCTTTTAAAAATGATGGGGTATATATGGAAAAATTTGTAGAAGAACCCCGCCATATTGAAATTCAGATAGCCGGTGATCAGTATGGAAATGTTTGCCATTTAAGTGAGAGAGATTGCTCCATTCAAAGAAGGCACCAAAAGTTAATAGAAGAATCTCCATCACCCTTCATGACTCCCGAATTGCGTGAAACGATGGGTGCTGCAGCTATTAAAGCTGCTTCAGCCATTAATTATGAAAGCGTTGGTACCATTGAGTTTTTGGTAGACAAACACCGCAATTTTTACTTCATGGAAATGAATACCCGTATTCAGGTAGAGCATTGTGTAACGGAAGAAGTAATTAATCACGATTTAATTAAAGAACAAATCAAGATTGCATTGGGTGAACGGATTTCTGGGAAAAACTATTTTCCGCAAATGCATGCTATTGAGTGCAGAATCAATGCAGAAGATCCCTACAATGATTTCAGACCATCGCCCGGAAAAATTACTACCTTACATACACCAGGTGGGCACGGGGTTCGGGTGGATAGCCATGTATATGCCGGATATGTAATTCCACCCTATTATGATTCTATGATTGGTAAATTAATTACCGTTGCACAAACCCGTGAAGAAGCCATTGATACTATGTACAGGGCTTTAAGTGAGTATGTAATTGAGGGTGTAAAAACTACCATTCCTTTTCATTTGCAATTAATGAAGAATGAAGATTTCAGGAGTGGCAACTTTACAACTAAGTTTTTAGAAACATTTAAATTGCAATAAAAAAGATTTGCCTGAATGAAAAATAAAAACCCTCTGGAAGATTAAACTTTTTAGAGGGTTTTTTTGAAATATATCTAAAATAAGCGGGGGTAATAATATCATTTTTTATTCTGTTGCATTATTGTTGGTTTCGGTTTTGCATCCGTTGTTTGCGTTGCTGTTCATAAAAATCTGCTACTTTTTGTGCAAGTGCCGGATCGTTTTTTAAAGCGGCAGTCCAGCGTTTCATTCGTAAATCATTCAATGCTTTCATTTTGGCCATTCTTTCATCCCGACTTAAATCACGCATGCCACGCATTTGCTGCATCATGTCCATATTAATGGAAACAACCGAATCAGCCTGAACATCGGTTAAATGTAAGTTGGAGTCTTTCAGTTGCTCTAACTGACGGGCTTTCATTTGTGCCGGATCAAAATTACCGCCTATCCGCTGGGCCATACTTTTACCTGCAAAACCAACGGTAAAAATAATTAGTGTAATAAAAATTTTTTTCATACAATTTTGTTTATTTGTTTTTAATATTTGTTTATTACCACCTTAAAGCTACAACAGGGTTTATTACATTATTATTCTATTCGGCGAAATGAATAAAAATGCGGTTAAATTCAAAAGCCCTGAACAAAAAAATGAACAGGGCCTTTGGGGTTAAAATTTGGATTAATTTAGGCTTTATCTTAAAAATAACAACTCACGGTATTTGGGTAAACTCCAGTGTTCATCATCTACCAAAGCTTCTAATTTATCAACATGGTATCTGATTACATCAAAATACGTTTCCTTCACCTGTGTACAATAAGCAATAGCTTTGGTTCTTGTATTTTCAATATTATTCGCAACTTTTCTGGCTTCAACCAAAGCATGCACTTTTTCATATACCACTTGTATATGTTCACTCACTTTATTCAAAATTTCTAACTGGCTTTTATATTGGCTTTCCGGTATACCTGCTGCTTTTAAACCGGTAATATTCTGAATCAGTTCATTTTGATATTTAATGGCAGTGGGTATAATATGATTTAGCGCCAAATCGCCCATAATTCTGGCTTCTATTTGCACTTTCTTGATATACTTTTCCAGTTCTATTTCATGTCTGGCTTCTAATTCTGCAACAGAAAATACATTGTTCTTCTCAAATAATTCTTTAGCTTTTTTTGTAACCATGGCATCAAGCGCTAAAGGTGTAGTGGGCACATTTGGTAATCCTCTACGTTCTGCTTCGTGGTGCCAGGCTTCACTGTAACCATCACCTTCAAATAATACTTTTTTGCTTTCAACAATGTATTTTTGAATGGTTTGCATAATGGCAATTTCTTTTTTATCGCCTTTCTCAATTAATGCATCTACATCCTTTTTGAATTGTTGGAGTGTTTCAGCCATAATTACATTTAAAACCGTCATAGGGTTGGCGCAGTTTGCAGAAGAACCAACTGCTCTAAATTCAAATTTATTACCGGTAAAGGCAAAGGGGGATGTTCGGTTTCTGTCAGTATTATCTAACATCAATTCAGGAATAGACCTGTGTATGTCTAATTTTAGAATAGCTTCATCCTGTTCGTCAAATTTATCGCTAACACGGGTTTCAATTTCATTCAATACTTTGGCCAAATATTGTCCAACAAACACAGAAATGATAGCAGGAGGGGCCTCGTTAGCGCCTAAACGGTGATCATTACCAGCGGATGCAATGGAAGACCTTAATAAATCTGAGTAATCGTGAACAGCTTTAATGGTATTCACAAAAAAGGTTAAGAACATTAAATTGGTTTTGGGCGTTTTGCCGGGCGATAATAAGTTTACCCCGGTATCGGTAGCCATACTCCAGTTATTGTGTTTGCCGTTTCCATTAATACCTGCAAATGGTTTTTCATGAATCAATACTCTTAATTTATGGCGGCGTGCAACACGATCCATAATATCCATCAATAAAGCATTGTGATCTACTGCTACACTAACTTCTTCAAAAATAGGGGCTACTTCAAATTGCGAGGGGGCTACTTCATTGTGTCTGGTTTTTAAAGGAATACCCAATTTATAACACTCATTTTCAAAGTCGCGCATGAAATGGTATACTCTTTCCGGAATAGAGCCAAAATAATGGTCTTCTAATTGCTGTCCTTTTGCCGGGGGAGCTCCAAATACGGTGCGTCCGCATTGAACCAGGTCAGGACGTGCATTGGCAAGGCGTTCATCAATCACAAAATATTCCTGTTCCCAGCCCAAAGTGGCGGTTACTTTGGTTACATTTTTATCAAAATAATTGCATACATCTACTGCGGCTTTATTTAAAGATTCTAAGGCTTTTAATAAAGGCGCTTTATAATCCAAAGATTCCCCTGTATAGGAAACAAAGATGGTAGGAATACATAAAGTTTTTCCCTGGCCAATTTCTATAATAAAAGCCGGAGAGGAAGGATCCCAGGCAGTATATCCACGTGCTTCAAATGTAGCCCTTAAACCGCCACTTGGGAAAGAAGAAGCGTCCGGTTCCTGTTGAATCAGTGCATCTCCGTCAAATTGTTCCAAAGCAGTACCATCTCCTTTTAAAGTAAAAAAGCTATCATGCTTTTCGGCAGTAGTACCGGTTAAGGGTTGAAACCAGTGTGTAAAGTGTGTAACACCTTTGCTTTCGGCCCATGCACGCATTCCGTTGGCAATGGAAGCCGCAACAGCACGGTCTATTTTTTTGCCGCCTTTAATACTGCCTAAAAGACTTTTATATGCATCATCACTCAAATATTCTCTGGCGGTTTTTAAAGTAAACACATTCTCGCCAAAAATTGCTGAAATTTTGCTGGTTGCTACCGCTAAATCGGCAGGCTGATTAGAAAGGTTGTTGATTGCCTGAAATCGTAATGACATATTTTTTTGATTTTGAGCTACAAAATAAAAGCAATTTTTTAGAAATAATGCAAAATATTTAGAATTAGGCTATAAAATTTTGATTAAATAGCTAAAAATGCAAACATTTGTTTACTATTAATGTATAGTTGAATCTGCTATAGGGCTTTGGCAGTTTATAGGAATGGCACTATTATTTTAGTTACATCAGTTATTCTCTCCTTTGATTTTTAAAGGGTAATAATAAATAAGAAAGCCCATTCAACTGAATTTCATACATTTTCTCCAATAATTATCCCGGCCTTCCTTTGGAAATTTTTTCAAAACAACACTAAATCTAATTGGCAAGCTCCAAGTTGCAAATGATTTTTTTTGTATTTGCTAGATACGTTTAAACTTTAATAGTAGCTAAATCATGAAAAATAGAAAATCCAGTTAGTTTGTTGCCTTAAATAATTTAATTTTTAAAATGTTCTGTTACAGGTCTGTTTTATAAAAAATATCCACAACATAAACATAAATAGTTTATGGTTCTGCGCAAAGCAAACTATTCGGTGCAATAAATAAAATATTTAGGCGTTATTAATAGTATTACAAATATATTTTTACCAATATTTTCTATTTTTTGGTGTAAATGTTTTTCAATTCGATATTGAATTGCTGAACTATTTTAATTTCCGGATACTTCTTCCTAGAGGGGTCTGTAATACGAATGAAATGGTTAATGTGGTAGCTTAAAATTAATTTTTATTTTAATAATAATTCAATTTCAAATACTTTAACATTGGCATTGGTTTTGTGTAAAATTTTAAATTCTGCTGCAATATTTGTAAATTTAAAACTGTCTCTTTTATGTTGTATTTACAACCCTGGTTTAAACAAGAAAAATTTTGTAAAAAAATTAGGTTTGCTAAATTAGTTTTAACAATTACTGAACAAATTATTCAACAAAAATACGAGTTTCCGGTTGGAGACATGGCTGCTGCTTCAGATAGCATTATTTGGAATTATAGTATGTTAAAAAGTCGATTTATGTACAAAGGCTTTTGGACAGATCTATCTCCATGCAGTAGCAATGAACGCTATATTCAAAAATTAGTTCCCTACATTATAGAGGAACTAAATCCCTATTTGTCTGATGATGAGTTAGTTGAACAATTCAGCAGAGTAGCTTTTTAACAATTTTAACATTTTGGCTTGGTTATTGATAGGATGATAACTTAATTAAAAGAGAAGTAAATCATTTTTGTTTGTGAAAAAAAATTGTAAATTACAGAGTGTGAACGTAAGTTAAGTTTTCAAATGTTCAATTTTTTATCCAAATCCATCCGCAAAAACCAAAAGCTATGTATTTAATTAAACCATGGTTCAGACAGCATCCTTATTCTCCCAAAATTAGATTGGCGAGTTTAGTTGTAAAACTCTCAGAAAAATTGATTCAACAAAAAATTGACATTGCCAAAAATGGCCTGTCTTCAGAATCAGAAAGTATTGTATGGAGTTATACCATGCTGAAAAGCAGGTATATGAAGAAGATGTTTTGGTTAGACACCATTTCGGGTAAAAGCAGTAATGAAAGGTATTTGCATCAATTGGTTCCATTACTATCTGATGAACTGCGCAGTGAATCAAATGATGTTGAATTAATTGAAGCCTATCAGCAAATTACTTCGCATACAGCATAAGTTATTTATAGAATCATTTCTCAATTTGTTGTGCCTTGCAGCAGTTTTTCAATTGCTGGCAACCGGCTCTTTATTACCTTTGCAACATTGTTGGTACAATACACCAATGTTATTCTTACAACTTAAGCAATGGAAATAACAGTTACTACTGCAAAACAACTTCGTTTAACAGAAGATGAATTTGCGCTTATTCAACAAAAACTTGGAAGAATCCCCAATTTTACAGAGCTCTGCTGCTTTAGTGCTATGTGGAGCGAACACTGCAGTTATAAAAACTCTATCAAATGGCTAAAAACACTGCCCAGAGAAGGAGGGAGGATGCTGGTTGCTGCCGGTGAAGAAAATGCAGGGTTAATGGATATGGGAAATGGATTCGGCGTTGTATTTAAAATTGAAAGCCACAATCACCCCTCTGCTATTGAACCTTTTCAAGGTGCCGCAACAGGTGTTGGTGGAATACAGCGCGATATTTTTACAATGGGCGCCCGACCTATTGCTTCCTTAAATAGCCTTCGATTTGGGAATTTAAAAGATAAAAAAACGCAACGTTTGCTTTCAGGAGTCGTGAAAGGCATTGGCCATTATGGTAATTGTTTTGGCGTTCCTACAGTTGGAGGTGAAGTATATTTTGAAGATTGTTATCATACCAACCCATTGGTAAATGCCATGAGTGTTGGTATTATGAAGGCAGATAAAATGGTTAGTGCTACTGCGAAAGGAATCGGTAACCCGGTGTTTTTTGTAGGTAGTGCTACCGGTAAAGATGGGATTGGTGGTGCCAGTTTTGCCAGTGCAGATATCACAGCCGATAGTACCGAAGAATTGCCGGCAGTGCAGGTAGGTGACCCCTTTCAGGAAAAAAAATTATTGGAAGCTTGTTTAGAAGTAATTGAAACAGGAGCCGTTGTGGGTATGCAGGATATGGGGGCAGCCGGTATAATTTGCTCAACTTCAGAAATGAGTGCAAAAGGCGGAGTGGGTATGCGCATTGATTTAGAGAAAGTACCTACCCGGCAACAAAATATGAAAGCATGGGAATTACTTTTAAGCGAAAGTCAGGAACGTATGTTATTGGTAGTAGAAAAAGGAAGAGAAGCAGAGATATTGGCCGTTTTTGATAAATGGGATTTAAGTGCCCGTAACATTGGTGAGGTAACCAATGATGGTTTATTGCAATTTTATTATCATGGAAAATTGGAAGCTGTAATTCCTGCAGAAGAACTTGTTTTAGGGGGCGGAGCCCCCCAATATACACGGGAATACAAAAAACCGGCTTATTTAGATAAAATACAAAGCTTTGACATTGCAGCTATTTCAGATATAACAAATTTAAAATCTGTTGTTACTGAATTAATTCAAATACCCAATATTGCAAGTAAGAAATGGGTGGCCGAACAATACGATAGTATGGTAGGTACTGCCAATGCCAGTACCAATGCACCCAGCGATGCTGCTGTAGTTTTAGCAAAAGGCACAGGGAAAGCGTTGGCCATGACGGTTGATTGTAATAGCAAATATGTATTTGCAGACCCTTATACCGGTTGTGCCATTGCTGTAGCAGAGGCTGCCAGAAATATTGTATGTTCTGGCGGCGAACCATTGGGGGTTACCAATTGCCTGAATTTTGGTAATCCTTATGATCCGGAAGTGTATTATCAGTTTGTAGAAGCCATTAAAGGTATGGGCGATGCCTGCCGTGCCTTTAATACGCCTGTAACAGGTGGTAATGTTAGTTTTTACAATCAGAACCCTGATGGTCCGGTTTATCCAACTCCTACTATTGGTATGGTTGGTGTGATTGATGATTTTAAAAACAGAATGACATTAGATTTTAAATCAGCGGATGATGTAATTGTTTTAGTTGGCAAACAGGTAAATGATATTGGTTCATCTGAATACTTGCATAAATTAAAAAAACACGAGTTCTCGAATGTTCCCTATTTCAATTTGGAGGAAGAGTTGTTAATGCAGCAGTTTTTGTTGCAGTTAATTAAAAACCATTCCATTCAAAGTGCGCACGATATTAGTGAAGGCGGATTGATTACAACCTTGTTGGAAAAAGGATTTAACCGTTCACTCGGCTTTCAGGTAAGTGCCCAAGGTTTTGAGCATCTCCGTACCGATGCTTTTTGGATGGGAGAAGCACAAGGAAGAGCTGTAATAACCTGTTCAGCCATTCAATGGCCGGGTATACAGCAACTAGCGCAGGAATTTAAGGTTCCTGTATGCGCTATCGGTAAAGTTACTTCAGGCAATATTGTTGTAAACAATGAAAACTGGGGTTCTATTATCGAGTGGAAAAATTTATATGAAACTGCAATTCAAAAACTCATTCAATAATGGCTACCACTATTTCATTAAAAAATCAAGATATAATTGTTGTAACCGGCGCCGCCGGGTTTATTGGCTCCTGTTTGGTGCAGCAACTGAATGATGCCGGAATTGAAAATATTGTTTTGGTAGATGATTTTGGCGTGGAAACCAAGCGCCGGAATTGGGAACATAAAAAATTTATAGCAACTGTAGAAAGACTTTCTTTATTTGACTGGTTGGCAACACATCAACCTAACGTTACTGCATTGCTGCATATTGGTGCAAGAACCGATACAACTGAGTTTGATTATGCTGTTCATGAAAAACTCAATGTACAATACTCAAAAGATGTTTGGAGTTACTGTACTGAACATAAAGTGCCCTTAATTTATGCTTCATCTGCTGCTACTTATGGGGATGGTAGTTTTGGTTACAATGATGACCACTCAGTTGTTGCACAGTTAAAGCCCTTAAACCCATATGGCGTTAGCAAAAATGAATTTGATAAATGGGCATTGCATCAGGCATTTACTTTAGGTTCGCAGCCACCCTACTGGGCAGGATTGAAATTTTTTAATGTATATGGTCCGAATGAATACCATAAAGGAAGAATGGCCAGTGTTATTTTTCATGCCTTCCACCAAATTGCGCAACACGGTTTTGTAAAACTATTTAAAAGCCATCGGCCCGATTATAAAGATGGCCAACAACTTCGCGATTTTGTTTATGTAAAAGATGTGGTAGCTGTTATTGATTGGATGATGGAGCAAATGTTACAAAATAAATGGTTACCCGGTCATAATGGTCTTTATAACTTAGGTACCGGAAAAGCCCGTAGTTTTTATGATTTAGCTGTTGCTACTTTTGCAGGATTGGATAAAACAGCCGATATTCAGTTTATTGATATGCCGGAAGATATTAGGGATAAATACCAGTATTTTACCGAGGCCAATATGCAAAAACTTAGAAATATTGGTTATCAACAACCTTTTTATTCTTTAGAAAAAGGTGTGGATGATTATGTGCGCCATTATCTTAAACCACAAAAATTTTATTAGGCAACTTAAAATAATTGATAAGTATTTATCCTACTGATTTTTTATTTCAACATACAAATATGCAAATACAAGCAAAAATTGCAATTATAGGTGGTGGTAATTTGGGTTCTGCTATTGCAGAAGGATTGTTAAATAGTGGCTTTATTGCGCCCCAAAACCTTTGTATTACAAAACGTAATACAGAAACATTAAACGCATTTAAAGATAAAGGAGTGCATGTGTTTTCAAACAATATCGATGCTGTGCATTTTGCCAATTATATACTATTTGCTATAAAGCCCTTTCAAATAAGAGATGTGTTACAGCAATTGCAAACACATCTTCAACCCAATACACATGTGTTAATTAGCGTGGCAACCGGTATTTGGATTAAGAATATTCAGGAAATGGTTGGCAATAAGTATACTATTTTCAGGGCTATGCCCAATACAGCCATTGCCATTCAGCAAAGTTTAACCTGTATTAGTGCCTTTCAGGCTTCTGCTGAACAAACGGCGTTTGTAACCCAATTATTTAATAAGCTGGGTAAAACAGTATTTATTGAAGAAAAATTGATGGATGCAGCTACAGTATTGGGCGCTTGTGGCACCGCTTATGCCATGCGTTACATTCGTGCCAATATTCAGGGAGGGATTGAAATTGGTTTTAGCGCATCTGTTGCATCATTAATAGCAGCACAAACAGTGAAAGGTGCTGCCGAATTATTACTGCAAAAAAATACACATCCCGAGCAGGAAATTGATAAAGTAACTACGCCTAAAGGTTGTACTATTGCCGGATTAAATGAAATGGAACATCAAGGCTTTAGCTCATCATTGATTAAAGGTATCGTGACTAGTTATAAAAAAATTTTAGATGATATGTGATGCTTTTTTGCCAAGAACGCTATTTTATTAAAGTAGGCTTAACATTTATTTACTTAAACATTTATAAGGCTGAATTGTCTTATTAAAAAATTAATCCTGTTTGCGTAAAATATATTTTACTTTTTTATTGTTTTTTTTGGGATGTATTACTTTAAATGCCCAAACTACTTTTAATTCTGATGCAGCAGTACGTTCAGTTTATCGTGGTGTAGACAGTTCATTGGAAAAGGATTTGGTAGATGTTACCCACAAACTTTTTGATAAAAAAAAACACCCTAATTCGGATTCTGCTAAAAAAAATACAACGAACAAATATAATTTAGCTATTGTACCTGCTGTTGGGTATACTTTACAAACTGGTTTTGCTGGAATATTAAGCACTAATATTGGATACTTTAATACCGGCTCTGATAAAATTTCAAGTATTACTACCAGTATAACTTACTCACAATATCAACAAATTATAGTGCCATTGGTATTAAATATATGGACAAAGAATGATAAATATAATATTGTATCTGATAACCGGTTTATTGATTATCCCTCCAGCATTTACGGTTTAGGGGGTAGAACAGACCCCAATAAAGGACACACGATTGATTTTGTTGGGTTAAAATTGCATGAAAGTATTTTAAGGTCGGTTGGTAAAAATATATATGCGGGTATAGGATATTATTATGATCAGTTTTGGAATATTAAAGCTATTAATCCTGGCACAAGACGCATTAATACAATTATAACCAAAGAATTAGGATACGATGAAACCGCATCCGGCCCTGTCTTAAAATTTTTGTATGATAATCGCGAAAATCAAATCAACCCATCCCAAGGCTTATATGCCAATTTTGTATTAAGAAATAGTTTTAGATTTTTGGATGGTGATCAAAATTTTCAGTCGGTTTTAATTGATGTAAGAAAGTATCTTCCATTTCCGCATAAATACTCCAAAAACACATTGGCATTATGGAGCTATAACTGGTTAACCGTTGCCGGAACACCTCCTTATTTATTATTGCCCAGTACGGGGTGGGATGATCAGTATAATACTGGAAGAGGATATATTCAAGGAAGGTTTCGTGGTAGAAATATGGTTTATCTGGAAGGTGAGTATCGGTATCGTATTTCACGAAACGGATTAATTGGCGGAGTTGTTTTTGCAAATGTCGAAAATTTTTCCGGCGATCTTTCGCAACAATATAATACCCTTTTGCCGGGTTATGGCTTGGGCATTCGCGTTAAACTAAATAAACATTCCGGTACCAACCTTTGTGTTGATTATGGTTTTGGTAAAAATGGCTCTGGTGGCTTTTATGTAAATATTGGCGAAGTGTTTTAATTCCTACCTTTATTCCTTTAATGTAATTTTTTTTAACAGGCTGCATGCTTTATAAGCTTTGTAACGCAATTTGTTATGCAGTTTTAAATAATTGGCTCACTTTTTAATTGTAACCTTATGAAGTATCTTATGCTTAGTACAATGGTAGGTATGACATTTTTTTTAACTGCCTGCAATAATACTGCCACAGAACAGCATGTTAAAACCGATAGTATGGTCTCCAAAAAAGACTGGTGGAAAGAAGTAGTGGTATACCAGATTTACCCACGAAGTTTTAAAGACAGTAATGGAGATGGAGTAGGCGATTTAAAAGGTATTATTTCTAAATTAGATTATATTAAAAGCTTAGGAATTGATGTGGTTTGGCTAAATCCAATATTTGAATCGCCTAATAAAGACAATGGATATGATATTAGTAATTATGAAGCCATTATGAAAGATTTTGGCACCATGGCCGATTTCGACACCCTTTTACAAGGTATGCATGAACGAGGAATTAAGTTGGTATTAGATTTGGTGGCCAACCATAGCAGCGATCAAAACAAATGGTTTATTGAAGCACGTAAAAGTCGCAAAAATCCCTACTACGATTATTACCATTGGTGGCCGGCCGAAAAGGGTAAACCACCTTTTCGCCAAGGTTTTTTCGATGTAAACGGCAGTGCATGGACGTTTAATGCCGCAACCAACTCCTATTACCTGCATTATTTTAGTCAATACCAACCCGATTTGAATTGGGAAAATCCAAAAGTGCGGAAAGAAATATTTGATATGATGAAGTTCTGGTTCAATAAAGGTATTGATGGGTTTAGAATGGATGTTATCCCATTCATATCGAAGGATACCAGTTTCCCGGTAATAACGCCTGAAATTTTAAAAGAAAAATACAATGGCGATTGGGCACAATACTATGCCAGTGGGCCCAATTTACATGAATATTTAAGAGAAATGAATGCACAGGTGCTCAGTAAATATACCGATATGTCGGTTGCAGAAGGCGCTGGTGTTACTTTAGAAACGGCTAATAAATTTGTAGATGCCGATCGGCATGAATTAAATATGCTGTATAATTTTGATGGGGTAAGTTATGGATATGTGCCCGGCAAATTTAAAACACCCGAACCCGATGGATACAAACTTCCCGGATTTAAACAAATATATACCCGTTGGGATAGTGTTTTTGCTACTAAAGGCTGGGGTACCATCTATTTGGGAAACCATGATCAACCCCGTATGGTAACCCGTTGGGGCAATGATAGTCCCGAATTTAGAGAGCCATCTTCTAAAATGCTCACCACATTTTTGCTTTCTATGCGGGCTACTCCTTATTATTATTTTGGCGATGAGTTGGGCATGTGTAACATAAAATTCGATAAAATTGATGATTATCGAGATATTGAAACACTCAATATGTATAAACAAATTCAAAATAAAGGGGGTAATCTGCAAGAATTTTTGAATGCACAAAAAATATCGGCAAGAGATAATGGTCGGACTCCATTTCAATGGAGTAATACACCCAATGCAGGTTTTACAACTGGTATTCCCTGGCTTAAAGTAAATCCGGATTATACAACGGTAAATGTGGAAGACGAAGCAAAAGATCCTAATTCATGTTTGAATTACTTTAAGAAAATGGTACTACTTCGTAAAACACATAAAGATGTTTTAGTGTATGGAAAATATCAATTATTAGATCCCGATAATCCTAAAATTTATGCGTATACCCGTGGTGAAGGTACTGATAAGGTATTGGTAATATTGAATTTTAGCAAAGACCATGTTGGTTGGGATATTCCGGAAGGCATGCAGGTAAAACCAACCCCGCTTATTAATAACTACAATTCTTTCTTGCCCGGCAAAACCATTTCAATGGAGCCTTATCAGGCAGTAATTGTTGGTTTACAATAAATACAAATCTATTCAATGAAAATACCCGGTAACTTCAAAAGCTGCCGGGTATTTTTATTTTGTTCTTCCTCAATAGCTATTAATGCGATTCTAAAAAAGCCAGTGCCTTAGCATGTGCATCTTCAGTAGCTTCCTTATTATAAATGGGGTTAGATGGGTTGGCAAAACCATGTCCGGCATTGTATCTGTACACAGTTAATTTTTTTCCGGCAGCCTTCATGTTCTCTTCAAATTGGGTAACTACTTCCGGATTAATACCTTGATCCTGATTGGCGAAAAAGCCAATTACATCACAATTCAAACCTTTTAAACGCTCAATATTGTTTTCAGGTCGGCCATAATACATCACACATCCTGCTGCTTGTTTGCCGGCTAATAATGCTGCCTGTAAACTCCACCCGCCACCAAAACACCAGCCAATTGTATAAATTTTTGCATCTTTTCCTGAATAGGTAATGGCACCATTTACAATGGCATCTAATCTATCGGCACTGGCATTGCGCATATACACCATGGCACTATCGGGTGTAGTGGCCACTTTCCCATCGTACATGTCAGGCGCCAAAACATTTACATCACCAAGCTCAGTATATAACTTGTCGGCTTCATTTTTAATATTATCGTTTAAACCCCACCATTCCTGAAATACCAAAACCCATTTTTTGGAAGGATTTTTAGCTTTAATAAAATAGCCGGAGGCCATTTTTCCATCAGCAGTAGCAAATTGAATGGTTTTACCCAATGCTTTAAAATCTTTTAATATAATTGGGTTGGGATGTAATTTGCCAAAATCTGGTTTGGCGGCATCTAACTCAATTAACTGGCGGGTTTCCGCATTAAAACAACTGATATAACATTCCGGCGTTAACGGATCCGGTTCTTTTTGTTTCAATGTTGCACTTAACAAAACAGCGGCAACAAAAGCGATACTCGCAACAAACATAAGTTTTTTCATAATGTTTTTTTGGTTTGTAAACAATGTGCCCATTCATTTTTTTTTGGCACGTTTGGTATGATTTAAAATGTAATAAAACTTTCTTTTTTTAAATTTTCTTCGCTTGTTAACACAAAATACAATGAACTGTTTAATTTTTCTACAGCTATTTTTTAGAGAGAAAAAATTGCCGTAGGTTTGTGCGACCTCCAAGAGTTATCATTTCAACTATTTTCAATTCTCTTAAGGTCTGTTAGTTACACAAAAGCCGGCTTTTGTTAATGAAAGGATGTAATTGTATTCCTTTTATGTAATGTTATTTGCTGAAACGCTTTTTGTGCAGGTAAAAGTTTAAAACAACATCCATTTTTTATGGCCAAATATATATTTGTTACCGGAGGGGTAACAAGCAGTTTAGGAAAGGGTATTATTGCAGCCAGTCTTGCAAAACTATTGCAGGCTCGTGGTTTTAGCGTAACTATCCAAAAATTCGATCCATACATCAATGTAGATCCGGGTACTTTAAACCCTTATGAACACGGCGAGTGTTTTGTTACCGAAGATGGTGCAGAAACCGATTTGGATTTAGGCCATTATGAGCGGTTTTTAAATATTTATACCTCACAAGCCAACAATGTTACAACGGGTAGAATTTATCAAACCGTTATTAATAAAGAAAGAGCCGGCGATTTTTTAGGAAAAACCGTACAGGTAGTACCACATATTACCGATGAAATAAAACGCAGAATGTTATTGTTGGGTAAGGATGGTAAGTTTGATATTGTAATTACCGAAATAGGTGGTACCGTGGGCGATATTGAAAGCCTGCCTTTTATTGAAACTGTACGTCAAATACAATGGGAATTACCTGAAGAAGATGTGGTGGTAGTTCATTTAACTTTAATACCCTATTTAAAAGCAGCGAAAGAACTGAAAACAAAACCAACGCAACATAGCGTTAAAATGCTCAGTGAAACAGGTGTACATCCTGATATTATTGTATGTAGAACGGAAGAAGCACTGAATGATGATATAAAACGCAAAATTGCTTTATTCTGTAATGTAAAAAAAGAAGCAGTAATTGAAGCCATGGATGCTGCTTCTATTTATGAAGTGCCACTGTTAATGCAAAGTGAGGAATTAGATGTGATATGTATGAATAAATTGCAAATTACTTCTAAACAGGAACCTAAATTAGATGAATGGATTTCTTATATAGATAAAATCAAATATCCAAAAGGGAAAGTAACGATTGGACTTATTGGTAAATACATTGAGTTACAAGATGCTTACAAATCCATTTTAGAAAGTTTTATACATGCCGGTGCTGTGAATGAAGTAAAAGTGCAGGTTGTAAATGTGCATAGCGAACATATTACAAAAGAAAATGTAGCCGAAAAATTGGAGGGTCTGGATGGGCTGTTGGTTGCCCCAGGATTTGGTAATCGCGGTATTGATGGAAAAATTTTTGCCGTGCAATATGCCCGTGAAAATAAATTGCCATTTTTTGGTATTTGTTTAGGAATGCAAATGGCAGTGATAGAATATGCACGAAACGTATTGGGCGTTAAAGATGCACATTCATTAGAAATGGAACCCAATACCTTTAATCCGGTTATTAATTTAATGGAAGATCAAAAACAAATTACTTCAAAAGGAGGTACCATGAGGCTGGGTGCATATCCTTGTGCTATTAAAGAAGATACTTTGGCTTTTGATATTTATAAACAAACTTTAATTAGTGAAAGACATCGGCACCGTTATGAATTTAATAATGCTTACAAAGAAATTTTTGAGCAGAATGGTATGATTGCGAGTGGAATTAATCCTGAATCAGGGCTTGTAGAAATTGTGGAGTTACCGGCACATCCTTTCTTTATCGGTGTACAATACCACCCTGAATTAAAAAGTACTGTAGAGAAACCGGCACCACTGTTTGTACATTTTGTAAAGGCGGTAAAAAAATATCATGAAGCAAAAAAACAACTGAAGCTAAATTCTCCTGCCATACAGGATGCATTGATATAAATATACAATTTTTTTAAATACCTGAACGAGCAATTTGTTAAATCATATTGTTCGTTTTTTTTTGAGGAACATTTAAAATGATATTTGCTTTCAACGAATATCATTATATTGTTGTGTGAAAGAGAGTAGGATGAAATTGGGTAGATAAATTTATTTTATATGAAAACATTTTTTTTATTTTTTCTTTTCTTTATTTTATTCAATTTAATGGCGCAGCCTCCTCAGGGCATTCATTGGAATAAAGCAGGAAACACAGTTTTTACAGTGCAGGATAATAATATTGTGGCTACGCAATTCCCTGCCATGGAAAGTAGTACTTTAATCAGCGCTGCCGAATTAACTCCAACAGGTGCAACTGAACCACTTGCTGTTCGCAATTTTTTCTTTAGCAATGATGAAAATAAATTGTTGATTTATACCAATTCTAAAAAAGTTTGGCGCTATGATACCAGAGGCGATTATTGGGTGTTGAATCTGATAAACAAAAAACTAACCAAATTAGGAAAAGGGAGGCCGGCATCTTCACTCATGTTTGCAAAATTTTCACCCGATGGCAATAAAGTGGCCTATGTTTGTGAGCATAATTTATATGTGGAAGATTTAAATACAAATGCTGTTAAAGCCTTAACAACTGATGGTAATTATTTCTTAATCAATGGTACTTTCGATTGGGCTTATGAAGAAGAATTTTTTTGCAGAGATGGTTTTCGTTGGAGCCCGGATGGTACTAAAATTGCCTACTGGCAAATCAATACAAAAAATACCAGAAATTATTTAATGATTAATAATACCGATTCAAGTTACCCTTTCATAAAACCCGTAGAATACCCCATTGCAGGCCAGGCACCTTCACCTTTTAAAATTGGTGTGGTTGAAATTGCCACAGCTAAAACAAAATGGATGCAGATTCCTACAGATCCTGTGTTGCAATCATATGTTCCTCGAATGGAATGGGCAAACAATAATGAAGAATTGATTTTGCAACATTTAAACAGAAAACAAAATGTTTCTGATATTTTACTTTGCAATATAAAAACAGGCCAGCCTAAAACCATTTATCATGAAACCGATAGTGCGTGGATTGATATTTTGGCACTATGGGATGAAGATTATTCTTATGGCGGATGGGATTGGCTCAATAACGGTGATGCATTTTTGTGGGCCAGTGAGAAAGATGGATGGCGTCATTTATACAGTATTCGTAAAGATGGTAAATCAGAACTAAAAATTACAAATGGTAATTATGATGTAATGGGTATTAGCGCAATTGATCAAAAAAATGGATACGTCTATTTTTTGGCTTCCCCTTTCAATGCAACCCAAAAATATTTATACAGAACAAAATTAGATGGAACTGGAACGGCAGAGCGTTTATCGCCCGAAAACCAAAATGGTTTTCATGAATATGCAGTTTCGCCAACAGCTCTTTTTGCTGAACATATTTTTTCGAACCATTATACACCTTTTGTACGCGAATGGATTTCATTACCCGATCATCAGGGTTTAGATGGTAATTTGGTGAATACCGCTATTGCACAGGCCAATCCTGCTAATTCCAATGTTCAATTTTTTAAGATAAAAAATAAAGATGGGATTGAGATGGATGGTTGGAAAGTGATGCCAGAACATTTTGATTCTACCAAAAAATATCCGGTTGTATTTTATGTATATACCGAACCCTGGGGTCAAAATGTAAAAGATGAATATGGTATAGCTTACAATTTTTTATATAATGGCGATATGGCAAAAGATGGATATATATACATTTCAATTGATAACCGAGGTACTCCGGTACCCAAAGGCCGCGAATGGCGTAAATGTATTTATAGAAAAATTGGCCGATTAAACATTAGCGATCAGGCCGATGCTGCTGCACAAATATTGAAATTACCTTATGTAGATACTTCCAGAATTGCTGTATGGGGTTGGAGTGGAGGTGGTTCGGCTACTCAAAATTTAATGTTCCAATACCCCAATATTTATAAAACCGGAATTGCCGTGGCTGGTGTAGCCAGTCAATTTACGTACGATAATATTTATCAGGAACGGTATATGGGCTTGCCGCAGGAAGACAGTGCCGATTTTATTGCCGGTTCACCCATTACTTATGCCAAAAACTTACAGGGGCATTTGTTACTCATTCATGGTACCGGCGATGATAATGTACATTATCAAAATATGGAACTGCTTGTAAATGAATTGGTGAAATATGGTAAACAGTTTGATATGATGAGTTATCCCAACAGAACACATAGTATTTCTGAAGCGCCCGGAACCAGAGAACACTTAATTCATTTGTATACCCGCTATTTGCAGCAGTATTGTCTTCCGGGGCCACGCTAAAAAGCAATAATTGTACAATTTTAAATGGATATTATAAAATTGTAAATTTTGGTCATAATTGCCTGATCAATGAATATTTAGGGAATAGCCTAAGCGCATTAAGTTGTCAATCCCTACCTTTGCCGCTCAATATTTTTTCAGTATGAATTTTGACAAGAATACGATTATTGGTTTTGGTTTGTTAGCAATTTTATTTGTTGCGTTTTTTTGGATGAATAATCAGTCTCAGCAGGAAATGCTGAAACAGCAAAAACATGTGCAGGATTCTATTGCACGGATCAATGCGCTTCGGCAAACCCAAAATCCGGAGGCCATTGTAAAAGATTCATTGAAACAGGATTCATTGATTAAATTATCAACTGCAGGAAATTTTGCAACCGCAGCCATTGGCAAAACATCATTCGATACAGTTGAGAACGATGTTATGAAAATTGTATTCTCCAATAAAGGTGGAAGAATAGAATCTGTAATATTAAAAAATTACAAATCATACAACGGCCAACAGGTTATGTTGGGTTCAAAGGATGACACTTTAGGTTATAATATCAATACCGGCAACAATAGTTCAGCCAACACCAATGATTTATATTTTACTCCATCTGCTATTATAAAAAATACCGATGGCACACAAACCATTCAATACACTTTAAATGATGGTGGAGGACAAAGTATTGTACACAGTTTTGTGATTCAGCCCAATAATTACATGGTGAATTGGAATATTACTATGCAGGGAGCCAATCGTTTGTTAACGGGCAATGAAATGAATTTTATGTGGGTTGATCATGCTCAGCAAATGGAACGCTCTGCACACTATGAACGGATAACTAGTAATTTATGCTTTTATGAGGGTGGAAATTTTGATTATATATCTTCAAAAGAAACCCATCAATTCGAAAAACCGGTAAGCTGGTTTTCTAATGTACAACAATTTTTTAATGTAACATGGGTTGCAAAAAACGATTTTAGCGGGGGTGAAGTAAAGTGGAAGAGAGAAACGGATGATTCTTCAAAAACTTTATTTACCAGCACCGCTAACCTGCACATGAAAATACCTGCAGAGGCATCCGTAACAATTCCCATGCAATTGTATTATGGTCCCAATGAATATGCCATATTAAAAAAAGAAGCCAAGGGCATGGACCAAATTGTTAACCTGGGTAGAAGTTTATATGCTTTTGTAAGGCCTATTAACTTATATGTTATTATGCCTGTATTTAATTTCTTTGCCGGTTTTATTTCCAATTATGGATGGGTGATCTTTTTATTAACACTGTTTATTCGTTTGGTAACTTCTCCTTTAACGTATAGCAGTTATTTAAGTGGCGCAAAAATGAAGGTGTTAAAACCTGAATTAGATGCACTGAAACAAAAATTTGGAACAGACCAGCAGGGATTTGCAATGGAACAAATGAAGTTGTATCGGGAGGCAGGTGTAAATCCATTGGGAGGATGTATTCCGGCGCTGCTGCAAGTGCCCATATTCTTTGCATTGTATAGTTTTTTTAATTCTAACATTGCATTGCGTGGACAGCCATTTTTATGGAGTAAAGATTTATCCTCTTACGATGTAATAGCCCGGTTACCTTTTAGTTTACCTTTTAATTTTGGTGATCACATCAGTTTGTTTACCATTACGGCTGTATTAACCAGTTTCTTTATTTCCATTTATAATATGGCCTCTACGCCAACACAGGATAATCCGGCACTAAAATACATGCCATATATTTTTCCATTTATGATGTTGTTTTTCTTCAATGGCATGCCATCAGCTTTAACATGGTATTATACCGTTTCAAATACAGTTACTTTAATATTACAGTTCATCATTCAAAAAAGGATTATTGACCACGATAAAATTTTAGCAAAAATTGACCAGAAACGCAAATCGCCGAAAGCCAAAACAAAAAGCAAATGGCAGGAACGGTATGAACAAATGATGGAATCGCAGAAAAAGGTGCAGGAATTAAAAGAAAGAACTCAAAAGAAAAAACAGTAAAAAGTTCTGTTAAGATAGTTTTAGAGACTGTTTGCAATAAGCCTTACAGTCTCTTTTTAATTTGAGATAAGTTAAGAAATTTGGCTTATTAAAATTTGTAATCAATTTTTACTTGCAGCTTACTTGATTGGTTTATGAGCTGAATTAACAGCTTCTTTAAGTAAATCATTGTAATTTGTAAGTACATTAGCTTTGCATTATTCATTAACGCTGTATCAAATACATTTTATTTAAATTGAAAATTATGAAACTAATTTTGGTGGCTTTATTTTTTCCATCAATTTACATTTTTTCGCAGCAACGTACTGTTGCTGAATGTACCATTTATTTTCAAAATGTAATTGATGTAAATCAGTCTGCTAACCCTTATTCTGCAGCAAACGAAGTGGTATATAAAACGGTATACATAAAAGGGAATAACAGTAGGGTAAATGTGGTTAGTCCATCTTATCAAATTTCTACTATTATTGATCAGTCAACCGGCAAAGTAGTGGTGTTAAGAAGTTTTGGAAACAACAAGTACATGACTGTATTAACCAAAACACAATGGGTGGCTGCCAATAAAAAGTTTGCAGGCATTCAATTTGTTCCTTTACCCGATACCAAAACCATATTGGGATATAATTGTAAAAAAGCACAACTTTTATTGCAAGATAGTTCTGTATATACACTTTATTATGCAACCGCTATAGTTCCATCAGTAAAAGATTTTGAATATGAATTTAAAGATGTACCCGGATTTGTACTTGAGTATGAAGCAGAAGACAATAAAAAGAATAAAGTACATTTTATAGCAACAAAAATCAGTTTAGATCCTGTGTTACTTTCAGAATTTGAATTGCCCACCAAAGGGTATAGAATTATCAATTATTAGTTAGCTATTGGAGAAGGTGTTTTAAATTTGGGAACATGCACTTTAAATTTATAAGGGAAAACATAAGTCGTATTTCCACTTTTGTATTGCATGATTGAATTTACCTCAGCACCCGAAGCGTAATTCTGAGTTTTAAGAATATGTGTACCATTGTATTCTAAACCAGCCTTAATAAGTGAAAGGGAGAAAGTTTTATGGCTGTAATGGCTTAAGTTTTTTAAAGAATACTTACTGTTGTTTTTTGATTCATCTGTTGTGCCACTAAATGTAATAGCAGCAACAGCACATTTCGTAACAATAATGAATAGTGTTAGAAAAGCCAGTTTGGATATGAATCTGTTGTTAAACATTTATACAAAATTATACATTTTTTACAATTTTTAACAATTTTCTTTTTATTAATTGATTTTTAACAATTTTCTTTTCCAAAATAATGCCAAAATTGTAAAACTTTTACTGTACATTAGATAAACGTTACATCTATGAGAGAGCCATCCTACCACGACGAAGACAGAGATTCATTAAGAGAGCTGCTACAGCAGTATCAAAACTTAAAAACAGGTCGGGGCCATTCTTTTCTGGAAGAGGATGCGTTTGAAAAAATTGTGGATTACTATGACGAAAGGGATGATTTGAATGAAGCATTTAAAGCCGTTGAAACAGGCTTAGAACTGTATCCATATTCATCCCACCTGATGATTAAGAAAGCAGACTTGTTAATTGCCCGCAGAAAGTATGCCCAATCGCTTGAATTATTGGAAAAAGCGGAATTGTTTGATAGTACAGACATCAATTTATATATTCTAAAAACAGACGCGTATCTGGCACTAGATCAACAACCTAAAGCAGTAGAGCTTTTGGAAAGGGCCCTTCATTTATTTGAAGGAGAGGAAAGAATTGATTTATTGTTTGAGTTGGCTGATGTTTATGATGATTATGAAGAGTTTGATAAAGTATTTGATTGTCTGCAGCTAATTTTGGAAGAAGACCCAAACAATGAAGAAGCACTGTATAAAATTTGTTTTTGGACAGATTTTACCGGAAGGAATGAAGAAAGTATCAAAATTCACCAAAAAATTATCGATAATTATCCATACAATGAAATTGCCTGGTTTAATTTGGCAGCAGCATTTCAGGGGCTGAAGTTGTATGAAAAAGCCATTGATGCTTATCAATATGCATTGGTGATTGATGAAAAGTTTGAATATGCATACAGAAATATGGGCGATGCATATTTACGCTTACGCAAATACAAGGAAGCAATTGAAGCGCTGGAAAAAGTATTGGAATTGTCTCGCCCGGAAGACGTAATTTATGAAGCCATTGGGCATTGTTACCATAAAATGGGGCATACTGGGCAAGCCCGGTTCAACTATAAAAAAGCGGTTCATCTCAATACAGATGATAGCAAGCTACATTTTAAAATTGCCACCACCTATATGCAGGAAGGGCAATGGAATAATGCCATCAAACATTTAGAAAACGCACTGCGCATACAACGCAATGTGGCAGAATATAATTTGGCTATGGGTGAGTGTAAATTGCACCAGCAGCATTTTAAAGAAGCCTTGTTTTATTTTGGTTATGTAGTAAAACATAAACCCAAAAAAATAGCCGGTTGGGAGGCTTTAATTCGTTGTCTGTACATTGCCGGTTATTATGAAGAAGCTGCAGGGCAATGTTTACAGGCCATGAAAGCTACAGAACAAAAGCCATTGTTTATATTTTATCAGGCAGCTTGTTCATTTGCGCTAAACAGAGGTAAGGAGGGGCTTTTATACTTGGAGAGTGCTATGGAAAAAGCACCCAGGCAACTGAAAAAGTTGATTGAACTGGCCCCATCGTTATTACAAAACAGTAAGGCGATTGATATTATTGCCAGATACAAAAAAGGGAAAAGATTTTAACTATTCTATTTCAATTTTCAATAATTAAAGCAATTCACTTACCCGAATTGCTTTAATTTTGCGCCCAATTAATAACAGCCCCATGAATTTTAATCTAACGCAAATCCCTGAAAGAATGAAAAAGCCCCGTAATCATGGTATTACCATGGTAATGGATAAAGGCCTTAGTATGAATGAAGTTGAAAATTTTTTAAGCGTCGCGGGTCCGCATGTTGATATTGTAAAATTAGGTTTTGGTACTTCTGCAGTTACGCCCAATTTAAAAGAAAAAATTAATTTATACCATCAATACAACATGCCCATTTATTTTGGGGGTACTTTGTTTGAAGCTTTTTTAATACGCAATCAAATCGATGATTATATTGCTATTTGTAAGGAATATAATATCACTTATATGGAAGTGAGTGATGGCTCCATTACCATTCCTCACGCTGAAAAATGCGGATATATTGAAAAATTAACTAAATATGGAACCGTTTTAAGTGAAGTTGGAAGTAAAGATGCTACCAATATTATGGCGCCATATAAATGGATTGAATTGATGCGTGCAGAATTAGAAGCAGGCGCTTCTTATGTAATTGCCGAAGCCAGAGAAGCCGGTAATGTAGGTATTTACAGAGACAGTGGAGAAGTTAGGCAGGGTTTAGTTGCTGAAATATTGACACAAATACCTGAGGAAAAAATATTATGGGAAGCGCCACAAAAAGCACAGCAGTTGTATTTTCTTCAATTATTAGGCTGTAATGTGAACCTTGGTAACATTGCTCCCAATGAAGTAATACCATTAGAAGCCATGCGAATTGGCTTAAGAGGGGATACTTTTGATTTATATCGTAACAAGTAATTGAGTGCATTAAATTCAACATTCATTATGCGCATATTTGGTTTAATTGGTTATCCATTATCGCATTCTTTTTCAAAAAAATATTTTGATCATAAATTTGCATCAGAACACATCACTGATGCAAATTTTTTTCTGTATTCTATTGAAAAAATTGAAGATGTTGTTAATTTAATAAATACCGTTGCCAATTTGAAAGGCTTGGCAATTACCATTCCTTACAAAAAACAAATTATTCCTTTTTTACATGAATTGAGTCCGGCCGTACAAAAAATGAATGCCTGCAATTGTATTCGTATTCAAAATGGTTACCTCACCGGTTTTAATACAGATGTAATTGGGTTTAAAAATTCTTTCATTCAAAAAAAAGCAGCTCATCACACTAAGGCAATGATTTTGGGCACCGGTGGCGCTGCGGCTGCTGTTGCTTTTGTATTGGATGAACTGAATATATCATATATATATGTTTCCAGAAATCCATCTGAGGTAACAAATGGTATTCAATATGCTGAAATAACTGAGGCTTTAATGCAAGAGTATTCTATTATCATCAATACCACCCCGTTAGGTACATTTCCCGATGTGCATTTGCATCCGCCCATTCCTTATCATTTTTTAAATGAAAATCATTATTTGTTCGATTTAATTTATAATCCTTCTGAAACGCTTTTTCTACAAAAGGGCAGAGAGCGGGGCTGTGTTACACAAAACGGGTATGATATGCTGGTAATTCAGGCAGAAGAAAACTGGAAAATATGGAATGGTTAATGACTCAGTTTTTCCAATGCTTTTGAAGGAATTGGCGCTAACTTCTTCAGCGCATAATGATAACACAACATGCCGGTTTTAGCAGTGCCTGCCAATATCCATTCGTTTGCATTTTTGATAGAAATTTTATAAAACAAATCAAAACCCATAGCATCAATTCCGGAAGTTGCTACATCAATCTGAATGGTATCGCCATAATGCAGTTCCTTTTTAAATTCAATGGCTGCATCACGCATTATTAGTCCAACACCTTCCATATCTAGTTCACTATATCCTAGTGATTGCAGGTATTCCATTCTTGCTTCCTGTAGTAATGCCAAAAATCGGTCATTACCTACATGTCCACCATAATTCATGTCGGTTACTCTTAGTTTCATTTCTGTTGAAAATGGAAATACATCCGGCAGTTGCAGTTTAACTCTTTCCATGTTGAAGGCTTTCTAAAAAAGCAACCATTTTATCAATGGCCTTTTTTCGGTGACTGAATTTATTTTTTTCTGCTATATTCATCTCCGCAAAACTATGGTTACTCCCCTTTGGAATAAATATGGGGTCGTATCCAAAACCCTGAATTCCTTTAGGTGCAAGTGCAATGGTACCTTCACAAATTCCTTCAAAATAATGCACATGATTATCCATTATTAAACAAAATACTGTTCTAAATCTGGCAGTGCGATCATTTTTGTTAGCCAATTCCTGCAACAGTTTTTCATTGTTTTTTTTATAGTCTCTTTCAATGCCTGCATATCGTGCACTTTTTACACCCGGAGCACCCTCTAAGCTATCTACTTCTAGTCCGGTATCTTCACTAAAACAGTTTTTGCGGGTCATCTCAAAAATGGTATGGGCCTTTTTATGCGCATTTTCTTCCAATGTATCGTATGGTTCTTCAATTTCAATATCTATACCTGCATTGCGTAAGGTAATTACATGATAATGTGCCGGTAGAACGTTTTGTATTTCTTCAACTTTATGTTGGTTGTTGGTGGCAAATAGGAGCGTTTGCATAAAAATTAGCAGGTTATTTTAAGTTAAACAGGTTCTTCAAACTTAACCAAAGTTTTCTTTTTTCTTCTTTTGTAATAGCATCATCAGGTAAATAAGTGCTGAGGGACTTTGCCGGTAAAAAACTGCAATTGCTATGCTTTTGCACTTGATAGGCAGGTACAACAAATGGTAAATCAAGGGTCTGTATATCTGCTAAAAACATGATGCAATAATTCGACTGTAATGTTTGCTGTAATGTTTTGAAAGTTTGTATTGTTGTATACTGATTTACGATTGCTACATCCCCTATATTCAGTTTGCAGGCTAAAAGTATATTACTTAAAAATTGCAGCCATTCTTCTCGGATAAAAGGAACGGTTTCATCCCATACTAAAATGGTAATTTTCTTTTTATTCTCTCCTAAAAATGGCAATACAGTTGCATTGTCTAAATTGTCTGCCTGAACTACCTGTTTTTTGTTGGATTGTAGTGTTGTTGTTGCAGTTTTTGCTTTCTGATGCTCCTGAATGGGTGCATTTTGTGGTTGGTCATTTATATTTGGATTATCTATTACTACCAATGTATCTTTGTACATGGAAGCAATATAGTCTGCAGGTAACTGTATCTCTTCAAATTTCATCGGAATTAATTTTAAATAAACACTTGTTAGTTTTTTGTTTCTTTGCACCAAAAATATAAAGATATGATAAAGGCATCAGGCTTTCCTGTTACAAAAGTTGCGCACAGCAGGTTAAGCAATTTAAGTTTAGAGAATATCCCATTTGGGAAATACTTTTCTGACCATATGTTTATGGCTACTTATAAAAATGGGGCATGGCAGGATCCGCAAATTATTCCATATCAATCATTACAAATGGAGCCCTCCTTGGCCGCCTTGCATTATGGCCAGGCTATATTTGAAGGCATTAAAGCTTACAAACATGCTTCCGGAGAAGCCTTTATTTTTAGGCCTTACGATAATTTTATACGATTTAATTTATCGGCCGAAAGAATGTGTATGCCGGAAGTTCCTGAATATATTTTTATAGATGGCATGCATCAGTTACTGGCTATTGATAAAGACTGGATTCCGTCAAAGGCGGAACATGCATTATACATTCGGCCGGTTATGTTTTCTACAGATGTTACACTGGGCGTAAAGCCATCTGAAAGCTATACTTTCATTATTTTATTAAGTCCAACAGGCCCCTATTATGCCAAACCCATGAAAATATTTGTAGAAGAAATCTATACCCGTGCTGCCCGCGGTGGCGTTGGTTTTTCAAAAAATGCAGGCAATTATGCCGGTAGCATGATGGCTGCCAAAAAAGCCAATGAAATGGGGTATGATCAGGTACTTTGGACAGATGCTGTTGAACACAAATGGCTACAAGAAGTGGGCATGATGAATGTGGTTTTTGTTATTAATAATATTGCCATTACACCTTCGTTAGAAGAAGGTACCATACTAAATGGCGTTACTAGAAACAGTGTTTTGGTGTTGTTGCAAGAAATGGGTATACCGGTGGAAGAAAGAAAAATAAACATAGATGAAGTAACAGTAGCCTATAAAAATGGAACATTACAAGAAGTATTTGGAACAGGAACGGCAGCAACCATAGCCCTTATAAAAGAATTACGTTATAAAAATGAGCAAATGGTTTTTGATACCGACAATTGGAAAATTGCCCCGGCCATTCGTGAAAAACTCAATCAAATACGCTATGGAAAAGTGGCAGATACCCATGGCTGGCTGTATAAAATTTAGCTTTTTATGCTGCTAACGCCAGCTTTTTAAATAAATTTTATCTTTTAAGATTTTTCTTTTTGGAATTTACGGCAAGGGCTATTACCTTTGCCGTCCTAAAAATTAAATAAAGTAGAATGCCTACTATACAACAATTAGTTAGAAAAGGCCGCGAAATTATCAGGGCTAAAAGTAAGTCAAGAGCATTAGACGCTTGTCCACAACGTCGTGGTGTTTGTACCCGTGTATACACTACAACTCCTAAAAAGCCAAACTCAGCTTTACGTAAAGTGGCCAAAGTACGTTTAACAAATAAAATTGAGGTAATTGCTTATATACCCGGTGAAGGTCATAACCTACAGGAGCACTCTATCGTTTTAATCAGAGGCGGTCGTGTAAAAGATTTACCCGGTGTTCGTTACCATATTGTAAGGGGTAGTTTAGATACTGCCGGTGTTAAAGACAGAAAAAAGAGTCGCTCTAAATACGGTACAAAGAAAGAAAAAGCGAAAAAATAATTCAGTTAAACAGCTAATTTTTATATAACATGCGTAAAGCACAAGCCAAAAAATTACCCATAGCACCCGACGGTAGGTTTAATGATAAATTAGTAAGCCGTTTTATCAATAATATAATGTGGGATGGCAAAAAAAGTACCGCCATTAATATATTTTACGATGCTATCGATAAAGTGTCTAAAATGACCAATGAAGATGGTTATGAAGTTTGGAAAAGAGCTTTAGCTAATATTACCCCTGCTGTAGAAGTGCGCAGCCGTAGAATTGGAGGTGCTACTTTTCAAATTCCTTCTGAAGTGCGCCCCGACAGAAAAATATCTTTAAGTATTAAATGGATGGTGCGCTACAGCCGCGAAAGAAACGGTAGAACCATGGCCGATAAACTGGCTAATGAAATTATTGCTGCCAGCAAAGGGGAAGGAGGTGCATTCAAAAAGAAAGAAGATGTGCATAGAATGGCCGAAGCCAACAAAGCTTTCTCACATTTCAAAGTGTAAATAAAAAATAATATAGAAAAAGGCTGCCTGTATCAGGTGGCCTTTTTTATTGGTAGAAGCTATAAGAAATGATATTGGTTGCTAATTTCTTGACATATAATCATTATTCTCAATAAAAAACATAGCTTCATTCCTCTAATTGCTTTACTGTTAACCCATTAATTGCATATTTGAGCAACTAATCATTAAATCTTTGATTAAAATCTTGTAGAAATTCTTAAATCCCTACCTTTGCCGCCTGAAAAAAAATAAACAATCACTTTATGGCGGATTTGAAATTTCAACGCAATTTTGGTATTGCCGCTCACATTGATGCCGGTAAAACCACAACTACCGAGCGTATCCTACGGTATACCGGTATGATACATAAAATTGGCGAAGTGCACGATGGCGCTGCCACTACCGACTGGATGGAACAAGAAAAAGAAAGGGGTATTACCATTACCTCAGCAGCAGTAAGCTGTCAATGGAATTTTCCAACCGTATTAGGTAAAGTTACTCCTGAAACAAAAAAATATTATTTTAATATTATTGATACCCCCGGACACGTTGACTTTACTGTAGAAGTGGAACGTTCAATGCGCGTATTAGATGGGTTGATTGCCTTGTTTTCGGCTGTGGATGGTGTAGAGCCACAATCAGAAACCGTATGGCGCCAAGCCAATCGTTACAAAGTACCTCGTATTGGTTTTGTCAATAAAATGGACCGTTCCGGTGCCGATTTCTTAAATGTGGTAAAACAGGTAAGAGAAATGCTTGGAGCCAAAGCTGTACCATTACAATTACCCATTGGGGCAGAAGATAATTTTAGAGGGGTTGTAGATTTAATTAAAATGAAAGGCATTGTATGGCATGCTGAAACAGAGGGAATGACTTTTGATGAAATTCCGGTGCCCGAAGATATGTTGGAAGAAGTAAATTTCTGGAGACAAAACTTAGTTGAAGCGGTTGCAGAATATGATGATCATTTAATGGAAAAATTCTTTGATGATCCGAATACCATTAGCGAAGATGAGGTTCATGAAGCCATTCGTAAAGCTACTATCGATTTAAGTATAGTGCCCATGATGTGTGGTTCTTCGTTCAAAAACAAAGGCGTACAAACTGCTTTAGACGCCGTTTGTCGCTATTTGCCTTCTCCGGTTGATATTGAAGCAGTAACAGGTATTAACCCAGATACCGGTTTAGAAGTTACCCGTAAACCCGATGCCAAAGAACCTTTTGCAGCCCTGGCTTTCAAAATTATGACCGATCCTTTTGTGGGTCGTTTGGCTTTCTTCCGCTGTTACAGTGGCCATTTAGATGCCGGCAGCTATGTATTAAACGTAAGAAGCGGTAAAAAAGAGCGTATCAGCCGTATTATGAAGATGTTTGCCAACAAGCAAAACCCAATCGATTTTATTGAAGCGGGCGATATTGCTGCTGCAGTTGGTTTCAAAGAAATTAAAACCGGAGATACACTTTGTGATGAAGCACATCCAATTGTACTGGAAAATATGTTTATTCCTGAGCCGGTTATTGCCATTGCCATTGAGCCTAAAACACAAGCCGATGTGGACAAAATGGGTATGGCCATTGCCAAATTGGTTGAAGAAGATCCTACTTTGCGTGTAAACACAGATGAAGATACCGGGCAAACCATTTTGCGTGGCATGGGAGAATTGCATTTGGAAATTATTCTTGACAGGATGCGCCGCGAATTTAAAGTAGAAGTAAATCAGGGTGCACCACAAGTAGCATACAAAGAAGCCTTCCAGGCAACCATTCAACATCGCGAAATATTGAAAAAACAAACGGGTGGTCGCGGTAAATTTGCCGATATTCAATTTGAAATTGGCCCCGCCGACGATGAATGGTTAAAAGAAAATGAAGGAAAGAATTTCCAATTTGTAAACGATATATTCGGAGGTTCTATTCCTCGTGAATTTGTACCTGCTATCCAAAAAGGTTTTGAAACAGCAATGGGAACCGGTGTATTGGCAGGATATCCGGTTAATAACATGAAAATCAGAGTTTTTGATGGTAGTTACCATGATGTGGATTCAGACTCCATGTCATTTGAGCTTTGTGCCAAATCAGGATTTCGTGAAGCTGCAAAAAAAGCAAAGCCGGTTTTATTAGAACCCATTATGAAAGTGGAAGTATTAACTCCAGATCAGTACATGGGTGATGTAACCGGCGACTTAAACCGCAGAAGAGGAATGTTGGAAGGAATGGATAACCGTAACAATTTACAGGTAATTAAAGCCAAAGTTCCATTGAGTGAAATGTTTGGTTATGTAACCCAGTTACGTTCTTTATCTTCAGGTCGTGCTACTTCCACCATGGAATTTTCTCATTATGCACCTGCTCCCAATAACATAGCAGAAGAAGTAATGGCCAAAAATAAAGGGAAAGTAAAAGTAGAAGATTAATTTTAGCATAGAAAAGTACACAATTGGGGAGCCACATTCATTAAAATGTGGCTCCTTTTTTTTAGTAGTACAAACCATGCACAAAAAATTTTTCAATTTTTTTTCAATTTTTTTAAAAAAACTTTCTTTTTTCTTGCCCATTCAAACCTGTAGCCATACCTTTGCAACCCAATCGGAAAATTGGGTAAAGATTATGTCTCAAAGAATCAGAATAAAATTACAATCATACGATCACAATCTGGTAGATAAATCTGCCGAGAAAATTGTGAAAACTGTTCGTAGTACTGGTGCCGTTGTAACCGGACCTATTCCTTTGCCTACGCATAAAAGAATTTTTACTGTTTTGCGTTCACCCCACGTGAATAAAAAAAGCAGAGAGCAATTCCAGTTGTGTACGCACAAGCGGTTATTAGATATTTATACATCATCATCCAGAACGGTTGATGCTTTGAGCAAATTAGATTTACCTTCCGGTGTTGAAGTGGAAATCAAAGCTTGATAAAATTGATTAAGTAGGCTACCTCCCAATCGTAATTGAAAAAGGAGCTCTGGTTTTTGAATATAAAATTTGACATATAAACAGGCCCTTCGAGGTTTGTTTACTTCCGGTACTTCCATCGTCTTTGAAATGTATATTTCAAAGAGCAAGCAAAACCACCGGGTTTTGGTGGCAAAAGGGAAAAGGTCGGCAGCAAACAAGGATTGAATTTTGCTTCATGGCAAAATGTCCTCTACACCTTAGCGGGGCAAAAACCGCAAAACATGAAAGGTATTATTGGAAAAAAAATTGGAATGACCAGCATTTTTGCCCAAGATGGCAAACAGGTGGCATGTACCATTATTGAGGCAGGTCCTTGTGTAGTAACACAAGTGAAAACCAAAGAAACAGACGGTTACGAAGCTTTGCAATTAGGCTTCACCGATAAAAAAGAAAAACACTCCACTAAATCTGAGCTGAATCATTTCGTAAAAGCTCAAACTTCTCCCAAAAGATTTATAAAAGAATTTCGCAACTATTCCATTGAAAAAGCATTAGGCGAAACCATTACACTCGATATCTTTTCTGAAGGTGATGCTGTTGAAGTAATTGGCACCACAAAAGGAAAAGGTTTTCAGGGTGTTGTAAAGCGTCATGGTTTCAGCGGTGTTGGTGAAGCATCACATGGTCAGCACGACCGTTCAAGAGCTCCCGGTTCAATCGGTGGTTCATCTTATCCTTCAAGAGTTTTTAAAGGAATGAGAATGGCAGGTCGAATGGGTAATGACCGTGTAAAAATGAAAGGATTGAAAATAGTAAAAATTTTTTCTGAGAAAAATTATCTGTTAATTAGTGGTTCAGTACCGGGTCATAACGGTTCTATTGTTTATATCCAGAAGTAGTCACCTATAATTCACACAAATCATGCAATTAGAAATATTAAATATAAAAGGCGAAAAAACAGGCAGAACGGTTGAGTTACCGGAAGATATTTTTGGTATTGAACCTAATGACCATGTTATTTATTTGGCTGTTAAACAACATTTAGCTGCACAGCGTCAGGGTACACATAAAGTAAAAACCCGTGCTGAGGTACATGGTGCCAGCCGTAAATTACACAAACAAAAAGGTACAGGTGGTTCTCGTAAGGGTAATATCCGTAACCCTTTGTATAAAGGTGGTGGTACTATTTTCGGACCTAAGCCACATGCTTATGCTTTTAAATTAAACCGTAAAGTAAAAGATTTGGCAAAAATTTCTGCCCTAAGCTATAAAGCAAAAGAAAATGCCATTATTGTGATAGAAGATATTGCTATGAATGCTCCTAAAACAAAAGAAATTACCAATGTAATGCGTGCTTTGCAGATAGCTGCAAAGAAAGCAATGATTGTATTACCCGAGTATAATGATAATGTGTATTTAAGTACCAGAAATATTCCAAACATTACCAGTACATTGTTGGCAGATATTAATACGTATGACCTAATGAATGCGGATGTTTTGGTAATTACAGAAAATGCAGCGAAGATATTTGCAGAAAACGAAATAGTAGAAGCATAATTTAACAAACGTTTCAAAAGAAATAGAATGAAACCAACTGATATTTTAATTAAGCCTATTTTATCTGAAAAGGCAAATGCTCAACAGGAAAAGTTACGCCGTTATACTTTTAAAGTAGTTCGTGCAGCCAATAAACTTCAAATAAAACAGGCAATTGAAGCTTTTTATGGCATTACAGTTGTGGATGTAAACACAGTTGTAGTTCCCGGAAAAAATAAAACCCGTTATACAAAAGCTGGCTTTATCAAAGGAAAAAAATCATCTTATAAAAAGGCATTGGTAACAGTTGCTGAAGGTGATACAATTGATTTATACGCAAACATTTAGTTATAGCAGCGAAGCTGAAAATTTCGCATTAAAATTTAAGAAACAATGGCATTAAAAAAGTACAAACCAATCACTGCCGGCACCCGTTGGAGAATTGGCAATGCTTATGCTGAAATTACCACTAATGAGCCTGAAAAAAGCTTGTTAGAACCACTTAAAAAAACAGGTGGACGTAATGCTCAGGGGCGCAGGTCAATGCGTTATATAGGTGGAGGTCATAAAAGACATTACCGTATTATTGACTTTAAACGCAATAAGCAAAATATTGAAGCAACTGTTGTATCAATTGAGTACGATCCTAACCGTACCGCATTTATTGCTTTGTTACAATATGCAGATGGTGAAAAAAGGTATATTCTGGCTCCACAGGGTTTACAGGTAGGTGCCAAAGTTATTGCCGGCGATGCAGTAGCCCCCGAAATTGGAAATGCGCTTCAAATGAAGAACATGCCCTTGGGTACCAATATTCATAATATTGAAATGCAACCCGGTCAGGGCGGAAAACTAGCACGTAGTGCCGGTGCATCAGCTCAATTGGCCAATAAAGAAGAAAAATACGCTGTATTAAAAATGCCTTCCGGTGAGTTGAGAAAAGTTTTAATTAACTGTTATGCAACTGTTGGAGTGGTATCTAATAGCGATCATAATTTACAAACTGCCGGTAAAGCAGGTGTAAATCGTTGGAAAGGAATTCGCCCAAGAGTTAGAGGCGTAGCCATGAACCCCGTAGATCACCCAATGGGTGGTGGTGAAGGTAAAGCTTCCGGAGGTCATCCACGCAGCAGAACCGGTAAATATGCCAAAGGTGAAAAAACCAGAACAAGAGGCAAAGCCAGTGATAAGCTGATTATTCAAAGAAGAGATGGTAAAAAAATTACCAAGTAACAATATTTAGATAAACGCACTAAATCGTAAATCCAAATGGGTCGTTCGATTAAAAAAGGTCCTTACGTTGACGCAAATCTTGATGAAAAAGTAACCGCCATCAACGAAGGTAAAACAAAGAAAGGGGTGATAAAAACCTGGAGCCGCCGCAGTACAATTACACCCGATTTTGTTGGGCATACATTTGCTGTACACAATGGTAACAAGTTTATACCGGTATATGTAACTGAATTTATGGTTGGACATAAATTAGGAGAATTTGCGCCTACCAGAAACTTCAGAGGTCACTCAGGACAAAAAAAATAAATTAATTCAGGGCAAACCTTAAAACAGTTTGCCGAATGATAGAAATCAAATCAAAATGGAAGCAGTAGCTAAACTGAAAAATTATCCCACTGGTCCGCTGAAAATGCGGTTATTAGCCGATGTGATCCGTGGAATGGAAGTAGAAAAGGCTTTGGCTATATTAGAATTTCACCCGCAACACAATGCTACCCCGTTAGCAAAACTGTTGAAGAGTGCCATTAATAATTGGGAACAAAAAAATAATGGAGCCAGTGCTGCAGATAGTAGTCTTATTGTAAAAACAATTTTTGTAGATGGTGGCCGCACTCTAAAAAGAATGCGCCCGGCACCACAAGGTCGTGGTTACAGAGTAAGAAAACGCAGCAATCATGTAACAATCATTGTAGATTCTAAAAACTAATTGAAACCATATTATGGGTCAGAAAGCAAATCCAATTGGTAACAGGTTAGGTATCATCCGCGGATGGGAAAGTAACTGGTATGGCAATAAAAAAGACTTTGCCATTAAGTTAATTGAGGATCAAAAAATCCGTACTTACCTGAATGCCCGTATCAACAAAGGTGGTATAGCAAAAATAGTTATTGAGCGTACGCTTGGTAAACTTATCGTTACCATTCATACATCAAAACCAGGTATTATCATCGGTAAAGGTGGTGGTGAAGTAGATAGTATTAAGGAAGAATTGAAGAAATTAACGGGTAAGGATGATGTTCAAATCAATATTCTTGAAATACGTCGTCCTGAATTAGATGCAACCATTGTTGGCGATACTATTGCACGGCAAATTGAAAATCGTATCAACTTTAAACGTGCCATTAAAATGGCTATTGCCTCCACACTTAGAATGGGTGCAGAAGGTATTAAAGTAAGAGTAAGTGGGCGTTTAGGTGGTGCTGAAATTGCACGTAGCGAAGAATTTAAACAAGGCCGTGTACCATTGCATACATTACGTATGGATATTGATTATGCAAGTGTATTTGCACAAACAGTATATGGTAAAATTGGTATCAAAGTTTGGATTTGTAAAGGTGAAGTTTTAGGTAAACGCGAATTGAACCCAAATTTTGTTGGCGGGAAAAATGACCTAAGCGATAGAAGAGAGAGAACCGGTGGAGATGACAGGCGCGGAGGTGGTAATCGCGGAGATCACCGTGGCGGTGGAAGGAACAATGATTCCAGAGGACCAAGAAAACCACAACATTAAAATAGGTACTAGCAATTTGCTATACTTTTTTTGAATACCGCACAGTAAATACTGTGTAAAAACAACAAAAAAATGTTACAGCCAAAAAGAAGTAAACATAGAAAACAACAAAAAGGCCGCATTCGGAATGTTGCTAAAAGGGGCACCTCTATTGCTTTCGGTTCGTTTGCATTAAAAGCTTTAGAACCCATTTGGTTAACCAATCGTCAGATTGAAGCTGCCAGACAAAGTATGACACGTGCCATGAAGCGTGAAGGAAACGTTTGGATTAGAGTATTCCCCGATAAAATTATTACCCGTAAACCTTTAGAGGTAAGGATGGGTAAAGGTAAAGGTAACCCTGAATTTTGGGCTGCTGTAGTGGAACCGGGTCGTATTATTTTTGAGTGTGATGGTGTAAGTGAAACAGTTGCCAGAGAAGCATTGCATTTGGCAGCTCAAAAATTACCAATTGCAACCAAATTTATTGTAAGAAGAGATTTGCAAGCATAAAATAAACATTTTAATATTATTTGCAATGGCAAAAAAATTTGATTTTAATAAGAGCCTGAAGGAGATGACTGAATCTGACATTAAAGCCAGAATCGAGGAAGATACCCTTAGGTTAAAGAAATTAGAATTTGCACACGCAATTTCTCCATTGGAAAACCCAATGAGTATTCGTGAGTTAAGAAAAGATATTGCCCGTTTAAAAACGGCATTACATAACAGAGCTATGGCTTAATAACCAATAAATTGCTAACAATGGTTGAAAGAAATTTGCGTAAAACAAGAATTGGGGTAGTAACCAGTAATAAAATGGCTAAAACCATTACCGTTGCTGTAGAAAGAAAAGTAAAACACCCTATTTATGGAAAGTTCGTTAAGAAAACGACTAAATTCCATGCACACGATGAAAAAGATGAGTGCACAATTGGTGATATGGTTAAAATAATGGAAACCCGCCCACTAAGCAAAACCAAACGTTGGAGATTAGTGGAGGTGATTGAAAAAGCCAAATAAAATTATTATCGATAGCCTGCTCATAGCAGCCTGTTAACTATCAAATTATTAAACAATGATCCAGCAAGAAAGCAGACTAAATGTAGCTGATAATAGCGGTGCCAAAGAAGTACTTTGTATTAAAGTACTTGGGAATAGTGGCCAGGATTATGCCAAAATTGGCGACAAAATTGTGGTAACTGTTAAAGATGCCATTCCTGCCGGTGGTATAAAAAAAGGAACGGTATCTAAAGCCGTAATTGTAAGAACCAAAAACAAATTACGTAGAAAAGATGGTTCTTATATTCGTTTTGATGACAATGCCGTTGTTTTATTAAACAATGCAGATGAACCACGTGGTACACGTATTTTTGGACCGGTAGCCCGTGAATTAAGAGATAAAGGTTACATGAAAATTATTTCATTGGCACCTGAGGTTTTATAAATCGCTCCATAGCGTAACAACTGTACAAGTGTGCGACGCAACGAAGCTGAATATAGATTTTAAAGCTGGTAACAAAACAAATAACTAACCCTTTAAAAAAGGGTTATATAAAAGGGTAAACACCATGAGTAAAAGATTTAAACCCAAATTTAACATCAAAAAAGGCGATACTGTAGTAGTAATTGCCGGTGAAGACAAGGACTTGAAAAAACCCAGAAAGGTATTAGAAGTTCTGATTGATGAAGCACGAGTTGTTGTAGAAGGGGTAAACATTGTGACAAAACATACCAAACCCAATGCTCAAAATACAAAAGGTGGTATTGTTAAAATAGAAGCTCCTGTGCATATCAGTAATGTAATGCTTTGGGATGCAAAAGCCGGCTGCCCTGCAAAAATTAAAAAAAGCCGAGAAGAAGGTAAATTAATTAGAATATCAAAAAAATCAGGGGAGGTTATTAAATAATGAGTACAACTAAATACACTCCAAGAATGGCGGAAAAATATCGCCAGGAAGTAATTCCCGTATTGATGAAGAAGTTTGCTTATAAAAGTGTAATGCAGGCTCCTAAAATCGAAAAAATTTGTATTAACCGTGGCGTGAACGGTGCTGTTACCGATAAAAAATTGGTAGATGTTGCCGTAAACGAATTAGAACAAATTACAGGTCAAAAGGCCGTACCTACTTATTCTAAAAAAGACATTTCTAATTTTAAATTACGTAAAGGCATGCCCATTGGCGCAAGAGTTACTTTACGTGGCGAAAAAATGTATGAATTTTTAGACAGGCTGGTATCTGTAGCGTTACCCCGGGTACGTGATTTTAAAGGAATTAGTGATAAAGCTTTTGATGGGCGTGGTAACTATACTTTAGGCGTAACTGAACAAATTATATTTCCGGAAATTGATATTGATAAAGTTAATAAAATTACCGGTTTTGATATAACCATTGTTACAACTGCGCAAACCAATGAAGAAGCATATGAGCTGTTGAAAGAATTGGGAATGCCTTTTAAAAGTGCAAAAAAAGAAAATAATTAAAATATAAATGGGCGAATTGCCCATTCAGAATCAACATTAAAATTATGGCAAAAAAATCAATCATAGCCAGACAAGCAAAAAGAGAAGCAATGGTGGCCAAGTACGCAGAAAAACGTGCTGCTCTGAAAGCTGCAGGTGATTATGCTGCTTTAGATTTATTACCCAAAAACGCTTCACCGGTACGATTAAAAAATCGTTGTCAGTTAACCGGCAGACCCCGTGGATATATGCGTTATTTCGGTGTATCCAGGGTAATATTCAGAGACATGGCTTTAAATGGTAAAATTCCTGGTGTAACAAAAGCCAGCTGGTAATTTTAATCCGTTTAGTAAACAAAATTTAGAACAGCATTTAATTAATATACAATGGTAACTGATCCTATTGCAGACTTTTTAACAAGGATTCGTAATGCTCAAATGGCCGGTCACAGACTGGTAGAAATTCCCGCTTCTAATTTAAAAAAGCGGATGACTGAAATTTTATATGAGCAGGGTTATATTTTAAAGTACAAATTTGAAGAAAATACCAAACAAGGTATTATCAAAATTGCACTGAAGTATGATCCTACGAGTAAACAACCTGCTATTCGCTCTTTAGAAAGAATTAGCAGACCAGGTTTACGTCAATACGCAAAACCCGCTGATATGAAACGTGTTATTAATGGGTTGGGTATTGCTATTATCAGCACCTCTAAAGGCGTATTAACCGACAAACAGGCAAAAGCGCAAAATGTTGGTGGTGAAGTGCTTTGTTATATTTATTAATCACTTTTTGATTTAAGTAGATAATTAAGCCTTTTAGTCGGGGCTGAACACAACTTAAATTGTAATTATAAAAAACGAAACGACTATGTCTAGGATTGGAAAACAACCCGTAATACTTCCCAAAGGCGTTACTGTTACACTTGGAAAAGATAACGTAATTACAGTGAAAGGGCCTAAAGGTGAATTAAAGCAAGCAGTTGACAGAGATATTGTGATTGAAATTTCTGACACTGAAGTGAATTTAAAAAGACCTACTGATCAAATTCGGCATCGTGCCATGCATGGTTTGTACCGTTCTCTTTTAGCCAATATGGTGAAAGGTGTAACAGACGGGTTTAGAAAAGACTTGGAATTGGTGGGTGTGGGTTTTAAAGCTGCCAATCAGGGAAATACTTTAGATTTATCATTAGGTTACTCTCACAACATTATTTTTGAAGTGCCTAAAGAGTTGAAAGTTGCCACTGCTACTGAAAAAGGTAAGAACCCAACCATTACTTTAGAAAGTATTGACAAACAATTATTAGGACAGGTGGCTGCTAAGATACGCGGATTACGTAAACCTGAACCATACAAAGGAAAAGGTGTAAAATATAGCGATGAAATTATCAGAAGAAAAGCTGGTAAAGCTGCTGGTAAATAATAATTATAAATGACACTTCCGGCAGTATCGGAAGACAAAATAAATAGAAATGAATAGTAAACTTGTTCAAAGACAAAAAATCCGGTACCGTATCCGTAAAAAAGTTGCCGGTACTGCTACTAAGCCCCGTTTATCGGTTTTTAGAAGTAATGCAGAAATTTATGCACAATTAATTGATGATGATAATAGCATAACCTTGGCTGCTGCCTCTTCAAGAGATAAACATTTAGTGGCTCAAAAAGTAACCAAGATTGAAAAAGCCAAAATGGTGGGCGCTGCTATTGCACAAAAAGCAAAAGAGTTAGGTATTACTACCTGTGTATTCGACAGAGGCGGGAACTTATACCATGGCAGAGTGAAAAGTGTAGCAGATGGTGCCAGAGAAGGTGGTCTTCAATTCTAATCTAAACAAACACTTAATAATTTAGGTCCATGTCTAAAATAACTGAAAATAAAGTAAAGCTAACCGGCGAAATTGAATTGAAAGAAAAAGTAGTTGCAATTAACCGTGTTGTAAAAACTACAAAAGGCGGACGTACTTTTAGTTTCTCTGCTTTAGTAGTAGTAGGTAACGAAAAAGGAATTGTTGGCCAGGGTTTGGGAAAAGCAAAAGAAGTTCAGGAAGCTATTGCAAAAGGTATTGATGATGCAAAAAAGAACTTGGTAAAAGTTCCTGTAATGCATGGAACCATACCACACGAACAATGGTCAAAAGCCGGTGCAGCCAAAGTATTAATTAAACCCGCAGCACACGGAGCCGGTGTAATTGCTGGAGGCAGCATGCGTGCTGTTTTGGAAAGTGCAGGTGTTACCGACGTATTGGCCAAAAGCCTTGGTTCTGCCAATCCGCATAATGTTGTTAAGGCTACCATTAAAGCTTTAACCGAATTACGTGAGCCAATTCAAGTTGCCAAAAATCGTAACGTAAAATTAAATAAAGTTTTTAACGGGTAAACTTTAGCATATTTTGCTGAGGTTAAAATTCTGAAGATTATGAAAAAAATTAAAGTTACTCAAATAAAAAGCGGCATCGACAGGTCTGAACGTCAAAAGAAAACCTTAGAAGCCCTTGGTTTAAATAAGTTAAATGCATCACGTGAATTGGAAGCAACACCACAAATTGTTGGCATGCTAAACAAAGTAAGCCATTTGGTTAAGGTAGAAGAAGTTAAATAATCAATTATATTTTTTCATGCTAAATGTATTATGTGAACGTTCATCACATACCATTTAGCATTACCATTTATTCATCATGCGAGGGGCGATTCCCCGATAAGTACAAAATCAAAAAAATGAAACTACACAATTTAAAGCCAGCTGAAGGTGCAACGCACAAACAAAAAAGATTAGGCAGAGGTGAAGCTTCCGGTAAAGGTGGTACATCTACAAAAGGTAACAAAGGTGGACAAAGTCGTGCCGGTTACCAACGTAAAAATGCTTTTGAAGGCGGTCAGATGCCCATTCAACGTCGATTGCCCAAACGTGGATTTAAAAACATCAATCGTGTTGAATATAAAGTATTCAATTTAGGACAAATTGAAACCTTGAATGAGAAATATGCCTTCTCTGAATTTTCACTAGAAAATTTATACATTAACGGATTGGTGAACAGAACCGATAAAGTTAAAATTCTGGGTAACGGAGAGTTAAAAACCAAGTTAAACTTTAAAGTAAATGCGATTAGCGATAAAGCTAAAGCTGCCATTGAATCCGTTGGCGGTACAGTAGAGCTAATTAAATAATTTACTGTATATTGCCCCCCGCATTCATTAGCGTTTGAAATGCTTTAGGTTTTAATCTCTTAACAACAGTATTTGTGAAAAAATTCATCAAAACAATTAAGAATATTTGGGGTATTGAAGAGTTGCGTGATAAAATTATTGTAACGCTTGCTTTAATATTAGTATACCGGTTTGGCACCCATGTGGTATTGCCCGGAATTGACCCGAATTTATTAGATCAGGCAAAATTAAATGCAGCAAATAAAGGTCTGTTAGGTTTGTTCGATACTTTTGCAGGTGGAGCTTTTACACAAGCTTCCATTTTTGCATTGGGCATTATGCCTTATATATCTGCCTCTATTTTTATGCAGTTAATGACCATTTTAGTGCCTCAATTACAAAAAATTCAAAAAGAAGGTACCAGCGGTCAGAATAAAATTAACCAATGGACTCGTTATTTAACTGTAATTGTAACCGCTTTTCAGGCAGGTGCTTATGTTGCTTATTTAACTAACCCACAGGGCGGTTATGCACAGGCTATTTTATTAGACAGAACAGTATTTACAATTACCACTGTTATCACACTTTCAGCAGGAACTTTGTTTGTAATGTGGTTAGGAGAAAGAATCCAGGATAAAGGTTTGGGGAATGGTACCTCTATTATTATCATGGTGGGTATATTAGCACGTTTTCCTCAGGCAACCATTCAGGAATTTTCTGCAAAAAGTGAAAAAGCGGGTGGTGGTTTATTAATTTTCCTGATTGAAATTGCCATTCTGGTTGCTGTCATTATGAGCTTAATTATATTGGTGCAAGGTGTACGTAAAATACCTGTGAATTACGCCAAACAAATTATAGGCAATCGTCAGTTTGGCGGTGCAAGACAATTTTTACCGGTAAAAGTGAATAGTGCAGGTGTAATGCCTATCATCTTTGCACAGGCAATTATGTTTTTACCTACATTGGTTTCTTTCACTAATATTGAATCTGCAAAAGGAATTATAAAAATATTCAATGATCACAGTAACCCTTGGTACATGCTGATTTATGGTGTTATGGTAATTGGATTTACCTTCTTGTATACCGCTTTAATATTCAACCCCAAACAGATTTCTGAAGATTTAAAGCGTAATAACGGTTTTATACCCGGTGTTAAACCCGGCCAACCTACAACAGACTTTATAGGCGCTATTATGGATAAAGTAACCTTACCCGGTGCCATTTTTCTTGCAATTGTAGGTATCATGCCAGGTTTTGCTCAAAAATTAGGTGTAACTAGTTCATTCAGTACGTTTTATGGAGGTACCTCTTTGTTAATTATGGTAGCGGTAATTTTAGATACACTGCAACAAATAGAAACCTATTTATTAATGCGTCAGTACGATGGATTAATGTCTGGTGGCGGTAGAATACAGGGAAGGCAAGGTGTAACATCTTCTGTATTATAATATTGAAGAATTGCTTTTTAAATATTAACCTGTTGAGCCTTGGCTCAGCAGGTTTTCTTTTTATTGACGTTCCATTTATACTTTAGATAATAGCACTAATTTAAATTGAATCAATTAATTTTATTTTCAAATGTCACGAAGAAATAATGTAAATATGATGTATGCTAAAACTGAACAGGAAATTGCATTGATGAAAGAAGCCGCTTTGCTGGTTAGTAAAACATTAACGGCTGTTGCTACATTTTTAAAACCCGGCGTTACTACCTTACAAATAGATAAACTTTGTTTTGAATTTGTGAAAGATCATCAGGCTATTCCTTCATTTCTAAATTATCACGGATATCCATACTCAGTATGTGCTTCGGTGAACGACGTGGTGGTACATGGTTTTCCGAATCATACTCTAATTAAAGAAGGTGATATTGTTTCAATTGATATGGGTGTCATTTTAAATGGATGGCATGGCGATCATGCGTATACCTTTATTGTTGGAGAGGTTGCACCTGAAGTATTGCAATTGGTAAAAATTACAAAAGAAAGCCTTTATAAAGGAATTGAAAAAGCAATAGCCGGTAACAGAGTAGGCGATATTTCTTTCGCCATTCAAGAACATACTGAAAAGAAAATGGGTTATGGGGTAGTACGTGAATTAGTAGGTCATGGATTAGGACGTTCATTACATGAAGAGCCACAAGTGCCTAATTATGGTAAACGCGGTAATGGGCCAAAGCTGAAAGAAAATCTTGTGTTGGCTATTGAACCGATGATTAATTTAGGTACCAAAGACGTGTATACAGAACAAGATGGCTGGACGGTTAGAACAAGGGATGGCAAAGTTTCTGTACATTTTGAACACGATGTTTGTGTGAAGAAGGAGCATCCGCTCATTCTATCTGATTATAGCATTATAGAAGCTGCTGAAAAAAGCAATACGAATCTAAATACCAGTTATTACGCATAATCTGTTTCAGTACTTGATTTTATTCTAAATAATCCAGAAAATCAAGTGCATGGTATATTTGATTGTGTTTTCACTTGGCTGCAATCTAATGCATTGACTGTATTGTTACGTACAATAAAATAAATACATGAATAGATTGATTATTTTATCGTTTGCTTTTTTTTTAGCTTTCATGCAAGTGCAGGCACAGCAAAAGCATCCATTGCCTTGGTTCAAAGATTATCAACAGCAAAACAAAGCCACTATTCTGCAGGATTATATTGATTTTATTGCCATCCCCAATATTGCAGTAAATAAGTTGGCCTTGCAGAATAATGCGGAATATTTAATGCGGCTAATGCAATCTGCCGGTATTGAACATACCCGTTTTCTTTTTCCTGAAGATGAATCAGCACCACCGGTAGTATATGGAGAAGTAATAGTGCCCGGAGCCAGGCAAACTATTGTATTTTATGCCCATTATGATGGACAGCCCGTTGATAGCGCTAACTGGCATATCGGTTTACATCCCTTTCAACCTGCTTTATACAGTAATAAAATTGAACTTGGCGGTAGGCCATTGACGAAAGATGAATTTATTAATAATTTGCAGGATGAATTTCGAATTTATGCTCGTGGTGCTGCCGATGATAAAGCCGGTGTAATGGCAATCATCAATGCCTACATTGCTTTAAAAAAGAAAAATATTGCGCCTGCAGTAAATGTAAAGTTCTTTTTTGAAGGCGAAGAAGAAGCCGGTTCGCCACATTTGGCTGAGGTATTATTCAAATACAAAAATCTGCTTTGTTCTGATGTTTGGATTATTTGCGATGGCCCACAACCCTCATCTGGAAAAAATTTGATATCATTTGGCGTTCGGGGCGATACACATATAGACATCACTTTATATGGAAGCAAATTTCCATTACATAGTGGTCACTATGGCAATTGGGCACCCAATCCTGCATGGAATCTGGTTCGCTTATTATCTTCCATGAAAAACAATAGCGGTTATGTTACCATCAAAAATTTTTATAGTGATGTAACGCCCTTATCCAATCTGGAAAAAAATGTATTGGCACAATTAGATCAAAATGATGAAGAATTGAAACATCAATTCGGTTTTATTATGCCGGAAATGAAAAATATTGCTTTATCTGAAGCCATTCTTTTACCCACTTTAAATATCAATGGTATCGAAAGCGGAAAGTTTGGTGCATTGTCTACCAATAGTATTCCTGCTACCGCTTCAGTAAGTTTAGATTTACGTTTGGTGCCCGGAAACGATTACAAAGTACAGCAAGAAAGAGTCATTAAACATATTCAAGATAAAGGTTATTACATCATTAACAGAGATCCTACTGATGCGGAACGAATGGCTCATCCCTTCATTGCCAAAGTTATTTGTAGTGATGGGTATAATGCGCAAAAAACACCAATGTACTTACCGGTTTCGCAGCAAATCATTCATGCACTTGCTGCAACTTCAACAAAGGGGTTAGTAATCATGCCTTCCACAGGTGGCAGCTTGCCTTTGTATGTTATTGAACAACAACTCAATGCCAAAGCCATTTCTATACCCATTGCCAATTACGATGATAATCAACATGCGGCCAATGAAAATATCCAAATGGGTAATTTTTGGAATGGTATTCAGGAAATCATTTCAATTATGATAATGCAATAAATGCGTAATTCAAAATCTTTAATAGTAATTGGAGGAGGTGCTGCCGGTTTTTTTTGTGCGGTAAACACTGCGCGGATGAACCCTGATTTGCGGGTAATGATTGTTGAAAAATCAGATAAAGTGCTTTCAAAAGTAAAAATTAGTGGTGGTGGGCGTTGTAATGTTACCCATGCATGTTTCGAACTCAATCAGTTTATTCAATATTATCCACGTGGTGCGCAGTTTTTAAAAAAATGTTTTCATTGGTTTAATGCAAAACATACGGTTGAGTGGTTTAAAGAGCGCCATGTAAACCTAATTGCAGAACCAGATGGGCGGATGTTTAGCGATACCAATACCTCTCAAACAATTATTGATTGTTTGTTAGGCGAAGCAAAACGTTATGAGGTTAATCTTCTGTTGAAAACAAATATTATCAAAATTTTGCCTGTTGAGAATTACTTCAAATTAACTGCTGTAAATGGAAAAGAAATGGTAGCAGATTATGTATGTATTACAACAGGTGGTTTTCCTAAATTATTGCAGTGGAATTGGTTGGCCGATTTAGGTCATGCTATTGTTCCGCCTGTACCCTCGTTGTTTACATTCAACCTTTCTTCGCACCCTATTCATGAATTAACAGGTATTAGTATTCCTGCTGTTGCAATAAAAATTAACGGAACAAAATGGAAACAAACAGGCCCTCTGTTAATTACCCATTTTGGTTTCAGCGGACCTGCCATTTTAAAGCTTTCGGCATGGGGTGCCCGTTATTTGGCTGAAAAAAATTATGTTTTTGATTTACTTATCAATTGGATTCCAGAAATGAATGAGCAGGTATTGCGAAATACCCTGAATGGTTTCAGAATGAATGCATCCCGGCAAATGATTGGTTCTAAATGCTTTTTCTCTTTTCCACTAAGGTTGTGGCTTTATTTCTTAGAACAAATCCATCTTTCACCTCAAAAAAAATGGGCCGATATCAGTAATCAGCAAATCAATCAACTGGTTTTAAAATTGCAGCAGGATAAGTATACCATTCAGGGCAAAACTACTTTCAAGGATGAATTTGTTACGGCCGGCGGCATCGATTTATCTGAAGTAGATGCCAATACTTTAGCAAGTAAAAAAATACCCCATTTGTTTTTTGCCGGTGAAGTGTTAGATATTGATGGTATAACAGGCGGATTTAATTTTCAAAACGCATGGACAACAGCATTTATGGCAGCGAAAGCCATTGCTGCAGATAGTTCTGCAAGTGCATAAAAAAACTGCTCACTGAAACAACAGGAGCAGTTTATTATTTCATCGCAACATTTATCCTTTCTTCTTTTTGTCGGCGGGCTTATTGGCTTTATACCGCATATCCGGTGTGCCATCTTTTTTCATTGGGCCGGCTGCCTCTTTTTTGCCTTTATTTTCTTTGTAACGCATATCGGCAGTACCATCTTTTTTAACATGGGTTGTTTTAGGCGCTGTCATTTCTTTTTTCTCTTTTTTAGGCTGAGTTTTAGCTGCTTGAGCAAAAGACGCTGTTGAGAAAATAGCTAAAGCCAGCACCAGTGCAAAAATTCTTTTCATTTTTTGTGTTTTTAGTGAATAAAGTAGTTGAATGCAGGGTTTATCTGTTTTGAATAACCCGGTTAAATTTAAATAAAATTTTAAACCAATAAACATTTATTCCTCTTTTAATATTTTATTAATGTTTTGGTTATTAACGTTGTTATGAGGCTTCAGATTGGTGAAAAAATTGCTATAAAATCAGTTTTTTTGACTTGAAATACATACTTTTGCAGCCCGAATTAAAACAATCGGGTATTATTATGATTTCTATTAACAAACAATTAAACGCTGATGCACAGGAGAATGTATCCGGTGCTGCTCAGGAAGCAGTACAGGAACAATCTGCAGCGATAACAAATGCACCTGTAGCTGAGCCGGTTGAAGAAGTGGCAACCGCTCATGATGATTTTGACTGGAGTATTGATAAACGCAATGTAAGTCTGTACACCCCTGATGAAAAAGCCAAATACGACAAAGTGTATGAAAACACTTTTGTGCAAATTGAAGATGGCGAAATTTTACAGGGTGATATTGTTGGCTTAACCAAAACAGATGCTGTTATTAATATCGGGTTTAAAAGTGATGGTTTAATTTCTCTCAATGAATTTCGCGATACACCCGGTTTGAAAATTGGTGATAAAGTGGAAGTAATGGTGGTAGAAAAAGAAGACAGAGATGGCAATCTTCATTTAAGCCGCAAATCTGCCCGTATTTTCCGTGCTTGGGAAAAAATTGTAGAAGTACACAAAACCGGTGAAGTTGTTACCGGAACTGTTACCTCTAAAACCAAAGGCGGATTGATTGTTGATGTTTTTGGTATGGAAACCTTCCTTCCTGGCTCTCAAATTGATGTGAAACCGGTTACTGATTACGACCAGTTTGTTGGAAAAACAATGGAATTTAAAGTGGTTAAAATTAATGAAACCATTAAAAATGCTGTTGTATCACACAAAGCATTGATTGAAAGTGATATTGAAGCTCAAAGAGCTGAAATTATGAGTAAATTAGAAAAAGGTCAGGTATTAGAAGGTACTGTAAAAAATATTACAGACTTTGGTGCATTTATGGATTTAGGTGGATTAGATGGTTTATTATATATTACCGATATTTCATGGGGAAGAATTTCTCACCCATCAGAAGTGGTAAAAATGGATCAAAAATTACAGGTGGTTGTATTAGACTTTGATGATGACAAAAAACGCATCAGTCTGGGTCTGAAACAATTAACGCCACATCCATGGGATGTATTACCTGCTGATTTAGCAGAAGGTGCAGTTGTAAAAGGTAAAGTGGTGAATATTGAAGATTATGGTGCTTTCTTAGAAATTCAACCCGGCGTTGAAGGCCTGGTACACGTTTCAGAAATTACCTGGGCAAATACACCCATCAACGCAAAAGAGTTCTTTAAATTAGGTGATGAGTATGAAGCCAAAGTGGTTACGTTAGATAAAGAAGCACGCAAAATGAGTCTTTCTATCAAACAAATGACAGAAGACCCATGGAGCACCATTGAAACCAAATTTGCAGAAGGCAGCAAACACAAAGGATTAGTGAAAAACATTACGCCTTATGGTGTGTTTGTTGAATTGGAAGCAGGAATTGGTGGAATGATCCATATTAGCGATTTAAGCTGGTTAAAACGCTTCAATCATCCCAGTGAATATGTAAAAGTGGGCGAATATATTGATACCATCATTTTAGGTATTGATAAAGAAAACAGAAAATTACAATTGGGCCACAAACAATTGGAAGAAGATCCTTGGAATGCACTGGAAGAAACCTTTGGCGTTGGAACTGTTCATGAAGGAACTGTGATTCGTAAAGATGATAAAGGTGCCGTAGTGCAACTGTCTTATGGTTTAGAAGGTTTTGCTCCTAACCGTCATCTGGTTAAAGAAGATGGAAAATCTGTTGGTGCCGATGAAACTGCACAATTTGTGGTAATTGAGTTTGATAGAAATGAAAAAAGAATTGTGTTGAGCCATAGCAGAATTTGGGAACAGGCGCATGCTGAAGAAAAAGAATCAGTGAAGAAAGAAGCCAAAGCCGAAGCTGAAAAAACCAAAAAAGCCGTAAAGAATATTCAGAGCAAAGTTGAAAAAGCAACTTTAGGCGATTTAGGTGCATTGGCCGATATTCGTGCCAAATTAGAAGGCGACGAAAAAGAAGGAGATAGCAAATAAATAAATCCTTTTTTCGAATAAGTTAACGTCTCATGTCGAACCCGGCATGGGACGTTTTTTTTTGAAGCACATTTAATTTTTAACCAATTGTACAGCAGTGTATCATTCGTGAAACGGTCGGCTCGGATACAGTTAAAAGGCTTCTTTAAGCGTATCTTCTTTTTTTACTTTCCTTGTACTTATTGTAAATAATTTCACTCATGGTTTTGTGATATACCTTCGATTCAACCCATGAAATAATATCCAGGTAGGCAAATGCACGGGTTTCAAAACGGTTCTTTTCAAGATGTTTTATTTTAGAAAGTAAAATAACCAGTTCGGGTTGTAATTTTTCTTCAGCTACATAAAAGGATCTCCGTAAGAAAGCAAAAATTTCTTCTTCAACAATGGTTAAATTTTGCATGCGGGCCATATATCGGTATACCGATTTTATTAAAGAATCAATAATATCATTATTACCCATTTCGTAATGTGCTAATAAATGCATTAAACGGGCATAACATTGCAGGTCATTTCGTAAAGAAAAATTATCATTAATTATTTTTTGCAAATAGTCAATACAGGTGGCAAATTGCCGGTTGCCAAAGTATAATGAGGCTATTTTATAGTTAAATACCAGAATACGGTGTGCATCAATAAATCGTCCATATTGATGTAATTGAGCCTCAATAAACGGAACGATGGTTAACCCTTCTGAAAAGGTACCGGTCATTAAATGCCAGTTAATTTTTGCGCTATGAATATAGATAAAGGTTTGAATTCTGAAATTGTCGTGCTGGTTGGCTACATCCGTTGCAGCAAAAGCTTCAAATCGTTGCAATATGAGTTGAAATTTGTCAAAATTCCTTAAATCAAAATGAGCATTGAGTAAGTTGTGCAATCCTTTAATGTAATGGCCGGTTTCAACTGCAATCATATTCGGCTGCTCATCAAATAAACCCAGCCATTTTTCACTGTAACGATAATACATTAAAAAATCTTGCCGAATAAATGCATACCAGGTATAGCTTTGGTATAGGTACAAACGTTCATAAAACCCTTTTAGAGTATAGGCATTTGCAGGAAGGTTTTCTTTAAAGAATAGTTTTACATCTGCCTCATCCTGTTCATTTCTGGCATGTCCGTTTTTAATATACCAGGTATACAGGTGTAAAGCCAAGTTGGATAATGCAGCAACCTGTGTAACATGCTCACTTACTTTTATTGATTCGGAAGTGATTTGCATGGTTTTACCAGGCATGCTTCGGGTAATATGGAGGGTTTCAATTTTCTTTTCCAGTGAAAGTACCTGCGTCATGAAATTGAACTTATTGGCAGTTTTGGCCATTTCCTTTGCTCTTTCTAAAATTTTAAGGCTTTGTAAAAAAAGGCCTTTATTGTACAATATTCTGGCATAATCTAACTGCTCATTCAATTGTAAATCAATACTGTCAGTACTTTTTAGTAAACGCAAACTGGCTAAAACCTGTTTGTACAGATGTGTTTTTAAATTGGCTAATTGTGGTTTATTGATGTTATTTAAGCGCTTCAGTAAAGTTTTTTCATCATAATCCTGCATTTTTTCCAATGCATCGAACAATTGTACAATTTTTAGATCGTCTTTATTAGAACTTCTTTTAATATACAGTTTAAAATGCCTTTTTTCTGACTTTTGTAAGGATTGAATTAATAGAAATAATGGGTCTGAATTTTTGTTGGGCATCATGTAATTTTTTTTATGAAACACAGTCTCTATGCGGTTTTTTCGTATTTTAATTACGGTTTAAGGTAATAAAATCGTGCCGAAATTGATTTCTACCAATAAAAAACCCACCTTACTTTTGTGGAAGAAAGATGAGTTAAAGGCAATAAGCAATCGTTAGAGTGGCAAATCGTTAGAGGCAAAATCTTAAGGTAGTACTTTTCGTTCCTACCTTTCAACAATAAGATTCAAGAATTTTCATATGGCAAGCAATCGTTAGAGGTCGTTCTGTTTCTACGGGATGACCCTTTTTTTATTCGGCACAGCAAGTTAAAGATAATTTAACAATCACCAATTTTTTTCACAATTTTTTTCAAAAATTATTGATTGAGCACATTCAGATGCAGGGCTCCAAAATTTTGCAAAGAACTTAATTTTAAATCTGCAGCACTCCACCGCTCTTCTTTTTGCTGATGATACATTGGGATTACTACACATTTCATTCTGGCAGCTTTCGCTGCAATCATGCCATTAAATGAGTCTTCAAAGCAAAGACATTCAGTTGGAACTGAGTTGAGTGCTGACGCGCAATTTAAATACACTTCCGGATGCGGTTTCCCATATTTTAAATTACCTGCCGAAGCCGTGGCCATAAGGTAGGGGGCAATGTTTATTTGTTGTATTACCTGATCTATAATAAATTGAGGAGATGAGGAGGCCAGCCCAATTTTAAAATGATGTGATTGGAAAAATTCAAAAATATACCCAACGCCGGGCATTATTTCGCCTTTTTCTGCAATTTTATAACTAACAACCTCCAATATTTTTGTTTCAGCAATACCTATTTCAGTATCTGGAATTTTAAATTTGGAAAACCAAGTAGCTACAAATTCATTGGTACGTAAACCCGTAGTAGTATGGTATTCAGTTTCGGTTAGTTGAATATTATAGTGCAAAAAAACTTCATCTGCTGCTTCTTTCCATAATGGCTCACTATCAATTAATAAACCATCCATATCAAATATTACAGTATTTAATGCCATTATTTTTTTGCGCAAAGGTATTCTAATGCAATAAATGATGAGTGATAAATTCAATGCACATTCACTTCCATCAAACAAAGAAAATTTAATAACAATGTTTATATTGTGCAGCTTTGTTTTTAAAATACTTGCACTTGTCCTTCATAGAAAAAATAAAACATTTTAAGCTAGTTCGCAGATGTATTTATATCATTGCTGGTTTGATATCTTATCCGGGAATTGCCATTTTTAACCGACTTAAAATTGAGGGAACCGAAAATCTGGAACAGTTGCCTGAAAATAATGTTTTATTTGTAAGCAATCATCAAACATATTTCGCAGATGTTATTGTTTTTATACACATATTTTGTGCAGTAAAATGGCGCAGACATAATAGATTAGGATTACCGTTTTGCTTATTCAATCCATTTACACATGTTTATTTTGTTGCTGCTGAAGAGACCATGCGTAGCAGTTGGATTAGTCGTTTATTTATTTTAGCCGGCGCTTTAACTGTTAAACGTACCTGGCGGCATGAAGCAACAGAAGTAAGAAGAGTAAGAAGAGGGCTTGATCCTTTTGATACCAGAAAAATCCATCGTGCTTTGGGAAAAAACTGGGTAATTACTTTTCCTCAGGGAACAACAAAGCCCTTTGCACCCGGCAGAAAAGGAACTGCCTATATTATTAAAAATAACCGGCCAATTGTGATACCTGTTGTGATTAATGGATTTTGGCGAGCTTTTACTAAACAAGGATTGCAGTTTAAAAAAAGAGGTGTTTTGCTAAGCGTACAATTTAAACCACCCTTGCAAATTGATTATGATGCTGATGTAAATATAATTTTAGAACAGGTAATGGATGCAATAGAACAAAGCAGACAATTTATGCTGAAAGGTCCGCATGATCATTCAGGGGTACAATAATTTTATTTGCCAAACAAAGCTTTTAATTCATTGGCATCATCGGGTTTCATTTTACCTGCCAGTATTAACCTTAATTGCCTTCTTCTTAATGCCCCTTCAAATAATTTAATTTCTTCTTCTGTTTCTGGTATTAATGCCGGTACAGGTCTGGGCTTACCGTTTGGATCTAATGCAACAAATGTAAAATAAGCTTCATTGCTTTCATATTGGTATTGATGCAGGCTGTCTTCCCCCCATACCTTTAAAAATATTTCCATAGATGTGTTGAAAGCTCTCGTAACCTTTGCCTCAATATGAACAATATTTCCTAATTTAATGGGATTTTTAAAACTAATATTATCTACACTCGCAGTCATGCAGGGTGTATTGCTGTGCTTCATGGCCGAGAGCGCAGCAGCAATATCCATCCAATACATTAAACGACCACCCATTAAATTGCCAAAGCTGTTGGTATCGTTTGGTAATACCAATTCATTCATAATGGTAAAACTATTGCTTGCTTTTCTGCCTTGCATGATGGATTGATTTGGGTGCGAAGATAGTACAATAGCCCCTTGTAGTAAAAAAAGCAATTTTAAATTGTGGTACTTTCCAGTGCGTTCAGGTAGCTTTCATCTACCGTTGCACCAATACCTGGTGCCTCAGTAGCGGTAAGTTGTAATCCATTATAGGTTACACCACCCAAAACAGGATCTTCTAAATGTCCTAACAAGCATGTATCTATATCATAAAAATGAATATTATTGTGTGCAATTGCAAAATGTACCATGGCAGTTAATGCCAGCCTGCTTTCTAACATTCCCCCCATCATACAAGGTATGCTATGTGCAGCAGCTGTCTGGTGAATTGCTTTTGCTTCCAGTATACCCCCGCTTTTAGAAAATTTGATGTTAATGGAATGGCAGGATTTTGTTCTGATAATTCTTTCCGCATCATGTTGTGTAAATACGCTTTCATCTGCCATTATTGGAATAGGCGAACCGGCACATAATGTAGGCAAAAAGTCATCATTGTATTTGGCCATGGGTTGTTCGCAAAATTCAATGTGGTAGGGGGCAAGTACATGTAAAATTGATGATGCATCAGCAGGGCTCCATCCCTGATTGGCATCAATTCTTAAGGTAATTGCATTGCCAATTGCGTTGCGTATTTGTTTGATTCGCTCAATATCGTCCATTCTGGTTTTTCCTAATTTTACTTTAATACAACGCACACCCTTTTGTGCAAATTTGAATGCAGTTTCAGCCATAACTTCAGGGGTATCTATCCCAATCGTTAAATCGCTTTCAATCGTTTTATTCTTACCTCCAAGAAATGCATAGAGTGGTACCTGTTGGTATTGAGCAGCTATATCATATAAAGCCATGTCAAATGCACTTTTAATGGTATAATTACCGGTGATGTGTTGATGCAATTCCTGCATCCTGCATTCAATATCAAGTGGGTCTTTGTCTTTCCATAAAAGTGCAAAATCTTTCGCCAGTGTATAGCAGGAATTTTGATTTTCTCCAACAATCATTGGAAATGCTGAGCATTCACCCAGCCCTGTAATGCCTTCATCCGTAAATATTTTAATTAAAATATTCTGAGCAAAATGCATGGTGCCGGTGGCAATAGTGAAAGGTACCATGGGAATTGAATACTTGTAAATTGAAATATATTTTATTTTCATTTTGATCTGTTCAGGTATTTTGTGAGGCCTAAATTTATACAATGTTCGTTGAAAAAATAAAAACCAGCATTTATAGAGGCATATATGGCAGTATACAAGTTGCATCATTTAAAATGATGTTGCTGTAGTTTTAAAAAAGAAAATAGATATTTGTACAATGGATACAATTCAACTGAAACAAAAAGCTGCTGAAAAGGCCATTACTTATGTAAAAAGTGGAATGACTGTTGGTTTAGGCACCGGTAGCACAGCTTATTGGGCTATTCAATTTTTAGGAGAAAAAGTGAAGCAGGGACTGGCTATTCAATGTATTGCTACTTCACAACAAAGTGATGAATTGGCCCGTTCATTGGGCATACCAATGACGAATTTTGCCGAAATCTCAAAAATTGATATTACCATTGATGGGGCGGATGAAACCACCCGTGATCGTCAATTGATAAAGGGTGGCGGTGCTGCATTGCTTCGTGAAAAAATTGTAGCTGCTGCAACAGAATTTTATATCATCATTGTAGATGAACATAAAGTAGTTGATAAATTGGGTAAGTTTAAAGTGCCAATTGAAGTGGTACCTTTTGGATACGAATCTACCATTCGTAAAATTCAGTCTTTGGGCGCAATTGCTACAATACGCCTAACAAAAGAAGGTAATATATTGATAACCGATAATCACAATTATATTGTAGATGCTGATTTTGGTTTAATTGAAGAGATATCTTCATTGCATAACCGTATTAATGATATTGTTGGTGTGGTTGAAAATGGTTTATTTATCAATATGGCTTCAATAGTAGTTGTGGCCCATGCTGATGGAAATATTGACTTATTGCAGTAAAGCCATTCACTACTCAGTTCATTAGATCATCTGTATCGTGTAATTTCAATCAGTTCTTGAAAAAATAATATTTAATCATTGTTGTCCGACTAAAATTGTAAAATAATGGTTCAAACCCTTTACAGAACCCTATTTCAACCGATTTCAAAAGATGGGGGACTTCCTCCAATTTTGAAACAACCATTTTTTAGCCTATAATCATTTACAACAAAGGATTACAGCAATTTTTTAGTTAAATTTTGTTGCACAATAATGATATTTAATATTACTTGCGCCATTCTTTTTTAAGTGGTCCTTGTTATACAGCGCATATTCAAACAGGTGTGCATTGTTTTACCAATTGTTTTGTATTACACTCCAATTGATTGGTATGGTTTATATGGTTGGTTAAACCAAAACCATTTTCTTTTTGTTGGTATTGTGCAATTGAATAACTATGGAAACTTTAAAAGACAAATGCGTATTATTAACAGGAGCAACCGGTGGAATAGGCAGTAAATTGTTACCATTGTTGCATTATGCAGGTGCACGTGTGTTTATTACCGGGAGAAATCAGGAAAAGTTAGCAGCATTGTCAGCATCGCTAAAATTGCCTGCGCAGCAAATGTTTGTTGCAGATATTAGTCAGCAGGAGGAGGTAACTGCATTAAAAAATGTTTTTTTTTTCTGTATTTGAAAATATAGATATTGTAATCAATGCTGCAGGAATAGGTATTATCAAGCCTGTTGAACAATTATCAGCCAACGATTTTTTAAAAAGTATAGAATACAATTTATTGGCACCCTTCTTGTTAATTCAGGCATTTTTACCCGCCATGAAACAACAAAGAAAAGGGCTTTTGATTAATATACCCGGCGTATTGGGTAAAGTACCCATGGCAGGTGCTGCTGCTTACGGTGCTTCTAAATATGGGTTGGTGGGCATGATGCAAAGTATTCGGGAAGAACTGAAGAGAACAGAAATTCGATGCACTAATTTGTATTTAGGAGGTGTTGATTCTCCATTTTGGGATAATATTGATTTGCGTGTACAAAAAGATAAGATGATTGTGGCTGAAGAAGCTGCAAAAGCTATCTGGTTCCTTTGTCAGCAACCGGCCAGCGGTGTGGTAAGCGAAATGGTTTTACAGCCATTTAACCATCAGGCTATTTAATTTACTAATAAGAATTGGTGCTTCTGCTTCGCTTTTTTGCAAATTTTGTTCTAAAACCGTTATCCTATTTTTTAGTTTACTGTTTGCATACGATATTCGCATCGCGAACAATTGTTAGTATGGATATTTCATTTGAAAATACAGAACAGGCTTTTGCCTATAAAACAGATAAGGAACTTAAACAATCAAGATTTTTGTTTAATACCATGGGCTATCCATTATTTGTGCCTATTGGTACACGTGTTACGCCGTTTTTAATGAAAACGGGCTTGCCAATTCATGGAATTGTTCGTAAAACCATTTTTAAACAATTTGTGGGCGGAGAAACATTAGAGGAAACTACACCTGTTGTGGAAACCCTTGCAAAATATAACGTTCAGGTAATATTAGATTATGGTGTGGAAGGAAAACAAGATGAAGCAGATTTTGATCATGCAACAGAATCTTTCATTAAAACCATTGAATATGCCGGAACTCAAAAAAATATTCCTTTTATAAGTGTAAAGGTTACGGGAATTGCCCGGTTTGATTTGTTACAAAAGTTAAATGAAGCACCCCGGTTGCGAAGTGGTATTCATGATAATGAATCAGAAATGAATGAATGGAACAGGGTGGTTGATAGAATGTATGCCATTTGTGCAACAGCTGCCGATAAAAATATTGGGGTTTTAATTGATGCGGAAGAAACCTGGATTCAAGATCCCATTGATCGGCTCACCATGGAAATGATGGAAATTTTTAATAAAGAAAAAGCAGTTGTTTACAATACCATTCAACTATACCGGCACGATAGATTGAAATTTTTACAGATTTCACATCAAATTGCAAAAGCCCAAAATTTTATTTTGGGTATGAAATTGGTACGTGGTGCTTATATGGAAAAAGAGCGGGCAAGGGCACAACAAATGGGATATGAAAGTCCTATACAGGTAAACAAAGAGAATACCGACCGCGATTTTGATGCAGCAGTTCGGTATTGCATCCAACACATGCACGAAATTTCTACCATTATAGCCTCTCACAATGAAGCCAGTAATTTATTGGCGGCTGAGCTATTAAATGCAAGAAGTGATTCACCGGCTCATGTCCATGTTCATTTTTCTCAATTGTATGGTATGGGCGATCATATCACCTTTAATTTGGCCAAAGCCGGTTTTAATGTAAGTAAGTATGTGCCATTTGGTCCAATTCGGGATGTAATTCCTTATTTAATGCGAAGGGCTCAGGAAAACTCGAGTGTAAGCGGACAAACCAATAGGGAGTTGAGTTTAATTAAGAAAGAATTGAAACGCAGGAAACTGGCGGGTACCATCAAAGCTTAAAAGCAGGGTTAACCTTTTATTACATGGCTTTTAAAATTTCATCTGACTCAGTACTGATTTTTTCCATCAGAGGAGCTATCTGATCAAATTCATTGGCTTTATCTATAAAATGATAAGCACCAATGTTGTAGCAGGTATTTCTATAATATTCAGTTGAGTGGTTGGTGAGCATAATTACTTTTACAGCAGGATAATGTTCTTTTACTTCTTTTAAAACCTCTATGCCATTTTTTTCGGGCATATTAATGTCTAACAATAATACATCGGGTTTAAATTCTTCAATGGTTTGTAATGCCTGCACTGGTGCTGAACTGGTTTTAATACTTGCTACACAGGAAATACTGGCCAGTACTTCTGACATTACAGTAAGTATGATGGTTGAGTCATCTATTAATAATACTTTCAAATTTTTAGCCATAGCCAATCTTTCACTTTTATAAATGATCATAGTGCTATATTTTAAATACGAGTATTTTTTAATTTTGATATCCCGTATTAGAAAATACATCATGCTCCCTTTTGTTGGGAGATGGATGTTTCTACTTTTCAAAGGAATAAGATTAGGGGATATTGGGTATTAAAGACGGACCGGAGTAAATTTGGCTCTCAATAGGTATTCGTATTTTGATAGAACAAAGTAACAACCACTTGCCGGGATGGTAAATAGTGTAACGTATCATTTATTTGTAGTGTATTTTCTACAATTCATACGTTTGTATGCTGTAAAGTGTAGTTTGTTAAACTAAGCAGTGGTATTGGCAGGTATCTTAATCAACAATTGGCCTCCTGCTGCCCCTTTCATACTTTGAAAGGTGCAATTACCTTTCAGATTTCTGGCTCTGTCTTTTATACCTATCATGGCAAGACTTTTGTTTTTTTTCTCCCAATCATACCCGTTGCCATTGTCTTTGATAGATAGCATAATTTCTCCATTTAATTTGCTGAGGGTGATGATTATTTTGTTGGCTTTGGCATGTTTATCAATGTTTAAAAGTGCTTCTTGCACAATTCGGTATAAGTTGGATTGCAGTTCTGCAGATTCATTTTTCAGGCTGTTATCATATTCAAAAAAACAATGAATTCCTGTTCTTTTTTCAAATTCCCTGCATTCCCATTCAATGGCAGCAGCCAGTCCAAAATCATCTAAAATACTGGGTCTTAAATCAGCGGCCATTTTACGAATAGCCAAAATAACACTATTGGCAATTTCAATATCATGGTTAATTTTTTCAGCTAAACCCGGATCTGTTTTTTGAATTTTATTTTTAAGAACGGTTAAATCTATTTTTATACCTGTAATTTGTTGTCCAATGGTATCATGTATGTGCTCGGCAATAAATTTGCGTTCTTGCTCTTTGGTTCGGTGTTGGTGAGCCGATAAACGTTGCAATTGTATATGTGAAGCTATCAACTCTTTTTCAGCTTTTTTTCTTTCTGTAACATCTACAAAAATAATGTAAACTGTTTTTTTATAAATGCTAAATAAATAGCTGAATGTTTTAATGCTGCCATCTTTACAGGTAATATCGCTTTCTAAATAAGGAATTTCCTGTTGTGGATTTTTACTGAAAGCATCAATCAATGCTACCCAGTGTTCATAATATTGTTTTCTTTTTACCGGGTCGGGTTGTGTACGGTAATACCAGTATTCAATGGTGGGTAAATCTTCTGCCACATACCCAATGGTTTTGGTAAAATAGTTATTGATAAAGTTTACAGTTCCATCCGTATTATAACTGCCAATGGCAATGGGCATATTTTGTGCCAATGCTTTAAACCGTTCTTCACTTTCCTGTAATAATTTGATGTAATTGTTTTGTTCGGTAACATCTTCTAAAATGGCAAATAATTCGTTATCAAATAAATTAAAAATTATATTTATATCTCTTAGTTCTCCTTTTTTATTGTATATCTGTCTGTATAATACAGGTGCTATTTTTTCGGGATTGGTTTGTACTTCTTTTAAATAACCATAAAATTCAGTATCGTGTTCAGCTTCTGCTTCAGGAGAATCGAATTGTATTTTTTTAAACCAGGCAGGATATAATTTAATTTCGTCCAACTCATAACCAAAAACCTCTCTGAATTTATTATTTACGAACAATAAATTGTATTGTAGATCGCAACTGGCCATGGGTACCGGAAAGTTTTCAATAATACGTTTAAATTTTAAAGCAGTTTCTTTTGCCTTTGCCTCAATGCTTCTTTTTTCAGTTAAATCAATAAAAATATTGTATATAAAACCATTGCTGTAAGATGTTTTTATTTCTATGTTTTTTTTTGCCCCGTTTTTTGCAACCAAAACAAGTTCATGGGTGGTGCTGATGTGTTCCTGCTGAACCTGCTTTACATGATTGGCCCAGCGTTCTTTTGCCTGTTGTACGGATATTTTATTAGGATAGGCTTTATTAAACCAATCGTAAATAGTTTTCAGTTCTTTAGCACTGTATCCAAAATTTTTTTTGAATGCTTTGTTGATGTATAAAATTTCACCCTCTGTACTGCAAAAGGAAATACCCACGGGCAATGCTTCCGTGAGTGATTTAAAATTGTGTTCACTTTGTTGTAATGCTGCAATGGTATTTTTTAAATCAGAAATATCCATACCCACACTCAAGGTTCCTTTAAAAGTACCTCCAGAGTATATGGGTGTATTTTTCCATTGTATGGTTTTGGGTATTTGCTTTTTGGTGAGAATTGTATTTTCAAAATCAATAGCCTGTTTGCCGGTTTTCAGGTTTTTAAAAACCTGCAGTGCTTTTAATTGCTCATTTTCCGGTATAAAAATCTTAAACCAGTTTTGATGTAAAACGGATGATAATTGATAACCGGTAATTTGTTCGCCTGCTTTGTTTAAGTAAGTAATATTGCCTGCATGATCCAATATTACAATAATGGCATGTACATTATCAATAATGTTTTCTCTTAACAGCAATTCAACCGGAAAAGATTTTGTTTTGTTTTGAACGGGTTGAATGTTTTGAATGGTAAAAACATATTGCAGGGGAACATTTAATTTTTTAATTTTTTGAATGGTTATTTCAGCAGAAAATTTTTTTCCTTTTTCATTTTGCAAAACAGTTTTAATTGTTATTTTTTTTAATGATGCAGCAGCAAAATTTTTAAATGCTGCCGTAAAAGCAGAGCGCTCTTTTGCAACAATAAGGTTTTGAAATTTTTTCTTCAACCATTGGTTGTTGTTTTTAAAATGCAGGGTTTCCTCAGGCCAAATATTTTCGATAACTACCCGGGCATTGGTTGCCAACACCAGCGTTGTTGCAAAGCAGCTAAGGAAATTATTTTTCATACTGCTTAAAATTGGCTTTTGGTACTTTTGCATTAGCAATCATCATTCGTTTGAATGCGGTATTTGATGTGCATCGGTAACCTTACTTCAATAGGAATAATTTTGTAAAATATTATTAATTGTTTCAGGCTAATAAGAAATAAATATAAGCAATTGCCGCGTAGAAAAAGTGATAAATATCACTCCTTCAATACATTATCTCAAATATCCACAGCTTTTGAACATTTTAAATAGATTTTCAGGCCGGTTTCAATGCCTGTTTGTATTTTGCAGCATGGAGCAATACCAACAATTATTAAAGCATGTTATTGAAAATGGTCAGCAAAAGCATGACCGCACCGGCACCGGTACCCGTAGTTGTTTCGGGTATCAAATGCGTTTCGATTTAGAAAAAGGTTTCCCATTGGTTACTACTAAAAAAATGCATGTAAAAAGTATTATTTATGAATTGTTGTGGTTTTTGAAAGGTAGTACCAATATTCAATACCTCAATGAACATGGTGTTACTATTTGGGATGAATGGGCAGATGCAAATGGAGAACTGGGCCCGGTATATGGCCATCAATGGAGAAGCTGGCAGGGTGCTGGTGGTACAAGCATTGACCAGATAACAGAAGTAATTCAACAAATTAAAACCAATCCGGATAGCAGGAGGCTGATTGTCAGTGCATGGAATGTAGCAGATTTGCCTAAAATGGCCCTAATGCCCTGCCATGCCTTATTTCAGTTTTATGTTGCCAATGGCAAATTAAGTTGCCAGTTATACCAACGCAGTGCCGATGTGTTTTTAGGGGTGCCCTTCAATATTGCATCATATGCTTTGTTAACTTTAATGATAGCGCAGGTTTGTAACTTACAACCCGGTGAGTTTATTCATACTTTTGGAGATGTGCATTTATACAATAATCACATAGAGCAGGCTGCGTTGCAATTGAGCAGAAATCCGTTTCCGTTACCGCAAATGCACCTGAATAAACAAATTACCAATATTTTTGATTTCGATTTTAATGATTTTACCTTAGAAAATTATCAGTACCATCCGGTTATTAAAGCACCTATAGCTGTTTAGTTTTAACTTAAATGATTTAACTTTTGTCATTAACCACTTTCAATCCAACAGAATTTATTATTACACTGGTAGTAGCTGCTTCCGAAAATAATGCCATTGGAAAAAACAATGCATTGCTTTGGCACTTACCCAACGATTTAAAGTTTTTTAAAAATAAAACATGGGCAATGCCGGTTGTATATGGCCGAAAAACTTTTAACGCATTGAATAATCAGCCTTTAAACGGGCGTTATAATATGGTATTAACCCGTAATCAATTGTTTCAATCACCGGGTATTACAGTAGTGCACGAATTTGAGGAAGCCCGGCAAAAAGCACTTCAATTGGGTTATAAAGAATTGATGGTTTTAGGTGGGAGTGAAATTTATGCGCAAACCATAGCATTGGCGCACAAAATGTATATTACAAGAGTGCATCATGTGTTTGAAGATGCCGATGCATTTTTTCCTGCATTCAGTACAACGGAATGGCGCTTAACATCGGAAATAAAGTATAATGCCGATGCGAAACATGCGTACGCTTACGCTTTTCAGTGCTGGGAACGAAAAGTATAAAATTGGATAAGATTTTCACAGATGTAGCAACAAAATTTTTTCGCTATACAGCCTCAAAATATTATGTATTCAAAAACTAAACTGGCTTTAAAATATATACAGTACTGGATAAAAGCCTCTAACGGTAAGGGGCATGGTATTCACTCTCCGTTTGTATTTGAATTTGTTCAGCAGGTATTGGTCTCTAAAATTCATATAGCAGCTGCTTCTGATATTGAGCGAATGCGTCAACAACTAAAAATAAGCCAACAGGAAATACTGTTAGATGATTTTGGAGCCGGATCCAGAGTGGTGAAGCAGAGTAAAAGAAGTATTGCTACCATTGCCCGGTCTTCATTAAAGCCCCGAAAATACAGCAGTTTATTGGCCAGAATGGTGGCTTTTTATCAACCCGCTTCCATTATTGAATTGGGTACTTCTTTAGGAATTACTACTGCCTATATGGCTGCAGCCAATCCCAACGCAACGGTTTCTACCATTGAAGGCGCACAAGAGGTGGCTGCAGCTGCCAATAAAAATTTTGAAATTTTGGGATTGAAGAATATTCGCTCTTATGTAGGAAATTTCGATATTGTATTACCCGAATTGTTGCAACAAATTAATAAGGCAACAGATTTTGTATTTATTGACGGGAATCATCGGTTACAACCAACCTTACAATATTTCCATTGGTTATTAAAGCATTCTAATGAAGATACTATTATGATATTTGATGATATTCACTGGAGTAAAGAAATGGAACAAGCCTGGCATGAAATTCAAAATAACCCCGCCGTTACCGCCACAATAGATTTGTTTTTTATTGGCATTGTATTGTTTCGAAAATCGTTTAAATCGAAACAGCATTTTACCATACGATTTTGATTGTTACTGTTGCAATACCTTTTTTTAGCATGCAATGAGCCATCATTAGGTTTAATACCAACAGGAATGATCATAGGCGAATTCTATGTGGTCAAAAATCAATATAAAAGAGCACATGAAAAAATACATTCAGAATCTGCAAAATCCTGGTTCTTAAATTTTGACCTTGTATTTCATGTAAAAAATCCCTTGAACAACTTCAAATCGCCTACATTTGTTTTATAATGTAATGCACATGATAGCAGGGGTATTAAAAGAACCGTCAGGAGAAAATCGGGTGTCACTTTTACCCGAACAATTACCGTTACTTTTTAAAAAAAACATACAGGTTTGGGTGCAGCAACAGGCCGGCATTGCAGCTTATGCAACTGATGCAGCTTATACACAGGCAGGCGCAAATATCAATGACCGAACGGCAATTTTGCAGCAGGCTGATGTTCTGTTTTCTATTCATCCCCTTACCAATGATGATATACAACTGATTAAGCCCGGAACAATTGTAGTGGGTGTCTTTCAACCCTTGTATGCGTTTAAAACCATGCAGGAGTGGGCTTCAAAATCCATCACCACATTTAGTTTAGATGCTATTCCCCGCACAACCCGTGCACAAAGTATGGATGTGTTAAGCAGTCAGGCTAACATAGCAGGATATAAAGCTGTGGTGATGGCCGCTGCAAATTACGGCAGATATTTCCCCATGTTTATTACAGCTGCCGGCAGTATTCCGCC
>NZ_LUHG01000080.1 GCF_001623405.1 Hydrotalea flava | reverse complement strand
GCGGTGGCTACAATCGCGATCGCGGTGGTAACGGTGGTGGATATAACAGATATTAATACCCACAGTTCTTCTTACCTCAAAACAATTCAATCCCATTCCAAATTTGAACGGAATGGGATTTTTATGTAGCATAACCTTATGGTTAAAATATCAGCATTCCTTCGTATTTACGCGTTTCAACCGTTATTTTTGCATTGAAAAAATTTTGAGCATGTCAATTGTAAATGTAGGACTGGCACAAATGAGCTGCACCAAAGAAAAACAATCCAATTTATTAAAAGCTATTGAACAAATACAAGTTGCAGCTGCCAAAGGCGCTCAAATAGTTTGTTTACAGGAATTATTCACTTCACTATATTTCTGTGATGTAGAAGATTATGATAACTTTCTTTTGGCAGAAAATATTCCGGGGCCATCCACCGATGCATTATCAACTGTAGCAAAAAAATTGAATGTGGTAATTATAGCCTCCTTATTTGAAAAAAGAACACAGGGAATATATCATAATACTACTGCTATTATTGATGCTGATGGCACTTATTTAGGTAAGTACCGTAAAATGCATATACCAGACGACCCCGCTTATTATGAAAAATTTTATTTCACGCCAGGCGATTTGGGTTATAAAACCTTCAAAACAAAATATGCTACCATTGGGGTACTGATTTGCTGGGATCAATGGTATCCGGAAGCAGCCCGTATTACCAGTTTAATGGGGGCAGAAATACTCTTCTATCCTACTGCTATTGGTTGGGCTTCGGCACAAGATGAAGCTACAAATATTGAGCAATTTAATGCCTGGCAAACCATGCAAAGAAGCCATGCTATTGCCAATGGAGTGCATGTAGTAAGTGTGAACAGAGTAGGTACAGAACAAAATGGATTAATGAAATTTTGGGGTGGTTCATTTGTTTGTAACCCATTCGGCACCATACTTCATCAGGCATCGCATGATCATGAAGAAGTAATGGTAGTGCCCATTCATCTTGAAAAAACAGATAGCTATCGAATACACTGGCCTTTTATGAGAGATAGACGAATTGATTCTTATCAACCCATTACAAAAAGATTTATAGACGAACTATAATGGAACAGACAACCCCGCAACAACAAGGCTATTTTTTCCCCGCCGAATGGCACCCACACAGGGCTACATGGCTCAGTTGGCCACATAAAGAAGCCAGTTGGCCCGGAAAAATTAATACTATCTATTCGCCCTATGCACAATTTATAAAAGCAGTATCGGCAGGAGAAAGAGTGTGTATTAATGTGGCTGATGGAAAGATGGAACAATTTGCCGCAGAAATTTTACAACAGGCTTCAGTTGATCTTTCGATGATCGACTTTTTTCATCATCCTACCAACGATGCCTGGTGCCGCGATCACGGCCCCGCATTTCTGTTACACCATACTGAACAAAAAAAAGCCATTGTTGACTGGAATTATAATGCCTGGGGCAACAAATACCCACCCTATGATTTGGATGATATTATTCCAACTCGCATTGCGGAAAAATTAGGATTACCAGTTTTTTATCCGGGTATTGTTATGGAAGGCGGTTCAGTAGATTTTAATGATGCAGGTACGCTAATTACCTCAACTGCCTGCTTACTCAATAAAAATAGAAACCCACAATTATCAAAAACTGACATAGAAAAATATTTGCATGAATATTATGGGGTGGAGCAAATTTTATGGGTTGATGAAGGAATTGTTGGAGATGATACCGACGGGCATATTGATGATACTGTTCGATTTATAAATACGGATACCGTTGTTACTGTTGTGGAAGAAAATAAAAATGATGAAAATTATGCATTGCTGCAACATAACCTTAAACAATTGCAACAAATGCAATTATTGAATGGCAAACAACTAAATATTGTTGAATTACCCATGCCATTACCTGTTATTTATGAATCGCAAAGATTGCCTGCTTCCTATGCCAATTTTTATATTGCAAACAAAGCGGTTATTGTGCCTACATATCGAAATAAAAATGATGAAAAAGCATTGGATATTTTATCACAGTTATTTCCTGATCGGGCTGTTATCGGAATCGATTCAACAGATGTTATATGGGGCCTGGGTAGCTGGCATTGTTTAAGTCAACAAGAACCTGCTATTTAATTTTATACATAATAACAATAGCTATGCCTACAATAAAAGCACCAATAGCCGGTTGTATGCGCTGGGGGAAATGGGGCGCTGATTTTTCATTTACCGATTATAGTAATGTTATTGAAGCCTGTATTGAAGCAGGTATTACCAGTTTTGATCATGCAGATATATATGGAGATTATACAACTGAGGCTGCATTTGGCAAGGTGTTACAATCGCAATCTTCAATAAGAACCAAGATTCAAATTATAACAAAATGTGGCATTGTTTTGCCTAATCCGCAGAGTGGCATTGATGCCATTAAAACCTATAATACAACTGCCAGGCATATTATACAATCTGCAGAGCAATCACTCCTTCATTTTGGAACAGATTACATTGATGTGTTGCTCATTCACCGACCCGATCCTTTAATGCATCCTTTGGAAATTGCAGAAGCAGTACACACATTACAACAACAGGGGAAAATATTGTCATTTGGCGTTTCAAATTTTCTACCCCATCAATTAAAAATGCTTTCAAAATATTTGAAAATTGAATACAACCAAATTGAAGCATCTATTTTACATCTTCATCCTTTTGTGGATGGCACTTTAGATGCGTGTATTGAACACAATATTACACCAATGGCCTGGTCGCCTTTAGGGGGTGGATTAATTAATGATGACAATCATCCCCGATATAGAAGTATTATTCAGGTGGCAACCACCATTGCAACAAGATTCAATACAGGAGCGAATGAAATTTTAATTGCCTGGTTGCACAAACATCCCTCAGGTATTTTACCGGTAGTAGGTACTACTAAAATGGAAAGATTAATTCAGGCAAAAAATGCCGCCTCCATTCAACTCACCGATGAAGATTGGTTTCGGTTATGGGTAGCAGCAAGAGGTGAGGAAATTGCCTGATTTAATCAGCATCTTTTTTCCCGGAATCTGGTATCAAGACAAATGCAGCACGCATTGGTTTTGGGACAGTAGCATCCAAACCTTTTATTCCCTTCCACAACACTTCATTGAATATATTTTCCGGCACCCTGTCTTCTTTGGTAAAATCAAAATGTTTACTAAGAGCGGATAATCTGTTTTTTTGAAGATTGAGTTCATTCAAATCTACATTGGAAGGAATGTGCTGATAAGGCGTAAAATTAGTCTGATTGGAAAACGAGCGCCACAATGGTGTGGCAGCAGCATCATACTGCGACATAGGTGGTAAACCTAATATTAATTCAATGGTTCTTAAAACAGAACTGGTTGAATACATGGTATGATCAACAAACCCTCTTTTTATAAACGGACTGATGACATAAACCGGTGCCCGATGCGCATCTACATGATCGGGTCCGTTTTGTGCATCATCTTCAACAATAAATACAACTGATTGGTTCCAAACAGGGCTATGCGATAAATGCTCAATCAATAAACCCACTGCTAAATCGTTATCAGCCACATGTGCAAATGGCGAAGGCCTGCCTAATTTCATTCCTTCGGTATGATCGGTAATCAATCTTAAACTATTGAATTGTGGTAATCGATGAATGGCCACCAAAGAATCAAAATCTTTTTTCCATTGGCTTACCCGAGAGGTATCTTTCACATTCATATCCCAACCGGTGAAATTAGGGCAAAAATGATCTTTTAAAACGGGAATATTGGGTTGATAGTCATCTGCAAATTCGCCATAAGTTCTATAACTAATGCCTTGTTTTTTACACCAATCCCAAATAAAACCATTTTTATTATTGGCAATAGGTCTTTTACCTTCCGCATCATAGGAACCGCCTCTACCACCATAGTATGTTGGCCATGTTTTTTCCAGATAATCGTTGGCATAAGCACCTAAACTCCAGTTATGTCCATCGGCACTTACTTCTGCATCACAATAAAAATTGTCTAATAAAACAAATTGTCTGGCCAATGCGTGCTGGTTGGGTGTAATTTTTTCACCAAACAAAACCAATGAGGTATCGCCATTGCCTTCGGGAATATCACCCAGCACCTGATCATAAGTTCGATTTTCTTTAATAATATAAAACACATACTGAATGGGAGAACTATCACCAACCCTGAATGGGACTGGATTACCAACTTCACCATCCGCATGTAATTCTTTATACTTGGTATAAGGTGTGTTTTCATATACCTGTTGTGAATACAGTGCCAATAATGCTTTATTAGGTTCAGGAATAATACTCAGGCTACCTTTAAACATTCCTGCAATATATTCAACAGATCCTTTTACGCTATTATCGGCTTTATGATACCATACACTTTCACTTTTAGAAGCAGGATTAGGACCTAAAGGATTCGCAAAAGATTGTAAACCTTTCCCGTTCGTAACAAAAATATTTTTGCCAATTACTTTTACATTGGTAGGATACCACCCAACAGGAATAAAACCTTTAGAAAAACTTTTTCCGGGAATAGCAACATCAAACACTGCAAGACAATTGTTATCTGCATTTGCAACATATAAAGTATGACCATCTTCCGACAAAGCAACACCGTTGGTAGTTGACCCCGTTGGTGCATTCGGATACAATGCAGTGTTGAATGTTTCAATTACTTGATGTAAGTTTGTATTAATAACGGATACGGTATTATCATCAGCATTGGCTACAAAAAGATATTTTCCGCTGTGCGATAAAACCATTTCATTGGGATGACTGCCTACATGAATACTATCTGTAATTTTTTGTTTCAAAGTATTGTAACAGAGAATTTTTTCTCCACCCCATACACTGATATACAATTCGTTCTTTTTAGGAGAAAATAAACAGGTATAAGCTTCAGCACCTAATGGAAGTTTTGAAAGAATGGTATTTTTTTGTAAATCAATGATATAGAGGCTATTGTTTTCTTTGGTAACAACATACAATCGATGCTGTTGATGATCAACAGCTATACCTGCCGGTGAAACTTTTACCGGCCATTTTTTATCTAAAATAATAGAGTCATGTAAATGCAGTTTACTATTATTGATTTTGTAAACCAAAATACGATTATCATTTCCGCCGGATACGTATAGATACTGATCATTTTTACCAAATGCAAGGCCATACCAACTTTTGGGAATGGTTACACTATCTAATCTTAATTGCTGTTGAACATCAAATAATTCAATGGATTGTGTGCTTTGTCCATTATTGGTTACTGCCAAATATTTTTTGGAAGTACTCACAGCCATATTCAAAGGCAAGTCACCCAATGATAATTGTTTACCGGCGGGGGTTAAACTCCATCCATTGGGTAGCGTAGTTTTATTACCGGGCAAACTAACCTGTTGTGAATACAAGGACGAGCCATACAACATAGCAACAAACATTAAAATACGATAGCACATCATGGTATGTTTTAAAAATAAAGTTATGCAACATTTCATAAACCTTGGTTTAAGGAATTATGAAATGTGCCATATTATTGGAAGACTTCAAATTTTTAGAGTGATTGTATTGTCTACAACGGTTTCACATTGGCGATATGGCGACATTAGAACTCCGTACTTCAGCTTTGTTTTTATCAATTAATTACAAATAAATATACTATTATAAATTTTCTTTTTTGCTACTTTTTTTAGTATACAGTCCGGAACCGATGATAAAAAATACAAATGTTGATTATTTATGCTAAAGATCGGCGTTCTTCGTACTTTAGTATTGCCTTATGAATTTATCATTAAAATATTTATTATTACTACCTTTTTTTGTTTTTTTTTCTTTTACAATTCACATTAAATTGTTGATAAACTAACCAGTGGAGGAAGTGTGTGTAAGCTCTCCGCTTGCTTTGTGCTCCATAACAACACCCCAAATCCATAGATAATCTAATTGCCCGGTTCCGTACAACAGAGGCGTTCATATCTTGCCCTTCGGGCAACACGAACGCCAAGTTATTGGGCGCAGGCTTTAATCATAATGAAACCTGCATTGAATAACGTAACATTTTTGATCTACGCCTTTTTTGCCTTCAACTTTATATACAAGCCTATGTTCGCCTGTAATTCGTCTTGACCAATAACCTTTCAAATCGTATCGCAAAGGTTCAGGTTTTCCAGTTCCTTTAAAAGGCGTTTTTTTTATTTCGTTTAGGAGGTCTTTAATTTTTTCCACAATGCTGCTATCAGTGTCGATCCAATATTGAAAGTCTTCCCATGCATGTTCCGTAAACTCGAAATTCATACATAGGATTTTACAATTTAAATTTTCGAGTTTTCCCTCGTTTTAATTGGTCGATGGACTCATGCAGACGCTGTCTGTTTGTAGCAGTTGAAAGAAGGTGTCCTGTTTCATTAAGAGAATTGTATTCCTTCATAGAGAGAATGACAACAGCTTCTTCCTCGGCAGCTCTGGAAACAACAATTACATCTGACGATTTTGAGACATCGTCCAGATATTTTTTCATATTACTCCTTAACTGGGATATTGATACAGCTTGCATAATTATCAATTTTTACAAATGTACATAATTATGTACAAAATACCGTACTTTATTTTAAAAAAGTTGAAATATTATAAAATGCACGCTTGCAACCAACGGTTTGGGTATTGCCGAAGGCGGGGATTTTTAGCACTAAAGTTCAATCGTAGAACGAATGTTGAACCTTGCACAAATGTCCAAACGAAGCCGTTCAGCCCCGCTTTTGGCAATACCTTGTTGGCGGTTCGTTCTTTTTCTTTTCAGAGTTGCAAAGTCAGTTTCAAGTGTCCTCCCAAACCTGTTTGAATAATTTTCATTAAAGTTGAAAGTCGGATGTCACTTGCATTATTTTCAATCCGTGAAATATAAGACTTGTTCGTACCAACTTTTTCGGCAAGTTGTTCTTGTGTCAAGCCAAGTTTAAGTCTTGCTTCTTCAAGTAAAACTCCAAGTTGGAAAGCCTCAAATTCTTGTTCCCATTCTTCTCTTTTTTTCGCTCCTCGTTTACCATATTTATTGTCGAGAATTTCGTCAAGAGTGGTAATATTATTTTCTTTCTTTTTCATATTCTGCTTTTATTTTTAATGCTTTTTCAATTTCGGTCTTTGGTGTTTTTTGAGTTTTCTTTTGAAAGCCATTTCCTAAAACAATCAAATTCCCTTTATCGAAAAAAGCGAAAATTCTAAAAATGTTACTGTCCAATTCCACACGAACTTCGAAAAGTCCGTCTGTTCCTGTCATATGGTCAAAATATTTTTTAGGAACTCGGTCTATTGTCCGCAAAAGATTCAAAGTCCATTCAATTTTTCGTTGGACTTTATCTGTTTGGATTTCATAAAAGTCCAAAAAGTACCTTTTGTATGCGATAACCTGTCTAATATTTTTCACTTGACAAAGTTAACTATTTAGACAACATAAGGCAAGTGTTTCAGGAAATTTTTTTCGTGGAGCAGCGTCGTTTTAGAATGACCGCCAACTCACTAATACCCGAATCTTTACCCCCTGTCCCATTCATTTATAAACATATTTTTTTGCTGATTTACAGTGCGTTAAGCCATTTTTCCGAAGTACATATATTTATTTTCTGTTTCGTAAAGCCAACTTTGGTTATTGGTTCCGGTACCCACTCCTTTTCATTTATCCACGCACTGCAGTATGCAGCTTTGCTACCCTCTCGCACATTGCTACGAGGCTTTTTGTTTTTTAATATTTATTCAACTAAATATACACATTTTTAATTTAAAAACCAAATTTTTTTATCAATGTAAGCTCCCCCAAAATAGTGCGTTTAATGATGAAAAAGAGTAGATTCAGTCCCCACCCGATTGCCAGTATTTTAAAAGAGTATAATCAAGGCCAATCAGCATAAAAAAACAACCGTGAACACGGAGTTAGTAATGCCCATAATATCGAATTTAAATACATACAACCCGGTAAACCCACCCAGAATACCTATGTAGAACGGTTTAATACAACATCCCGGACCTGTATTTTAGATGCTTATTGGTTGGATACAATTGATGCAGTAAGAGAAGTAACCCAGGTATGGGTTGACGATTACAATACTACACGGCCGCATGATGCGCTGGGTGGGATATCGCCAAAAATGTATAGAGAAAAAAATCAACCATCTATTGGGCCTCGCCTCACTACGCCCAATAGATTGCACTAACACAATTGACATGAAAAATTATGCTACTCTTGAACTGTACTAAAAATGGGGTGCCTACACAACCACGCTTTAGGAACAAACTACTTTTACCACTGCCGTTTTCTCCGACAATCAAAGCATTCTGTCTTTCAAGGTCTATGGTAACTTCGCCGTAGAAAAACTTGAAGTGCTTCAATTTTATCTGTTTAATCTTATTCATTACTTGGCAGTTTTAATGGGCATGATTAAATCAGCCAGTTTGATTTCCATTAATTTAAGATTATTTCGGATTTCGTTGTCTTTTTCCCGCAAGGTTTGATAGGCTTTTTTAATAATCTCTATCGCTTCCTTTTCGCCTTCCCCTTCTATGCTTTTAAAATCTCTTTGAGCATATTTCATAAACTCAATGCCTGCCTTTTTGAAATCTTCTTCAAAATAAAGTTCATAAACCAATGCATCTATGACTTCCTCCAATAATTGAACGATATGGCTATTGGGAACAAATTCGTTGATAGTTACTTTTTCACCAAGTTTTTTTAAATGAAGTATGTATTTAACAACAATTGACAAAGCTTCTTGGCTTTTCTTTTCCGAAACTATAATTGGCAATAGCTCCAAATCTGTCATCAGTATTTGTGGAAATGCTTGCTTATTTGTAATCATTGATTGTCTAATGAAATAAGTAAGTAATTTCGAATTCAGTAAACCCAACAAGAAATAATTATCAAAGCTGTCTGAATTAGACCAACATGAATACAAAGTGCTTTCGGTAAGTGCAGGTTCTGTTATAAAGGCACTGCAAAGTTTATCTCCAGTTCTACGAACTAAAATTCTGGGAATGGTATCATGTTTAGTTTTCTTCTTGGTTCCACCGACAATGTTGAGTGAATCATAATTCGTATAGAATTCTTTTATAACACTCCACTTTTCAATACTCTTCCCAAGTAAAAATTTATTCTCTCCAAAACTTTTATCCTCACCAACAACAGAATCTCTATCAGCCACAACCATTCCTTTAAAAAGGGTTGCAACCTCACTAAGGGGGGTTGTTTTTGCAATTTGGATTCTTGTTATAATTTTATTTTCTGTCTTAACTAAGTTTGAAATGTTGTAGTGTTTGTCAAAATGAAATCTTTTTGTTTCATCATTAGATGACTTGGAAAAAGCAAATACTAAATTTCCTGTTACGGCATTTTCAAAAACGAATTCTGTGAATGTAGTAATCATTGGAACAGAACCTTTTCGTTTCATTAATTCAACACAATCGATGTAACTTCTTGTAGTAAATAATCCTTCAGGAACGATAAAGCATAATTGGCCATTTGAATTCAAAAGAGAATCAACACCACGTTCTATAAATGGTATATAGATGTTTTTGGAATTCGCAGTCTTAATTGTTTTGTAATTGTTTAAATAATTTTTGAGAATAGTTTCCTCCGTGTTGTTCTTCGTCAATATCTTATAAGGCGGATTTCCAATAACAATGTCAAAGTCATTTACACCATACATCCAAGAAGGATCAAACCAATCTACTTTCTCGTGATTAAATGGATTCCATGAACTGATTAAAAATGCTCTACTTTTCACATCCGCAACACCCGATTTAATTTGTTGCTTCGAAATCTTGTCTTGGATGCGTTTAAATTCTGCCTTTAATTCATTTTTGTGCTCACCGTAGCTTTGCAAGTAGTCTAAACGAATTTGCTTCAGCTGTTCTAAATCATCAAATGAATTAAACAGACCGCCAAAATCTTTTTCATCAGGTAATTTTAATAGCGCATCAGCAGTTACAAATTTGAACTCCAAATTAGGTAATGGTTCCACTCCTCTGTTGGGCTTTGTTTCATCAATGTTTTCATCAACCACCAAAGTGAGGAAGCAACGCAGTTTGGATATTTCGGCTGCAATGGGCTGAATGTCCACACCGTAAAGTGTGTTTTGTATTACACCAATTTTTCTGGCATATTCAACGGTGGTCAGTTCCAGTTTCTCTTTTACTTGTTTTCTAAGCAAAGCATTTTCAATACGGCTTATCTGTCTGGCTTTCCACCATTCGGCATTACGGTCAAGCTTCTCCAAAGCCATTACTATTTTCTGGAGCACACCCATAGGAAAAGCACCCGAACCACAAGCAGGGTCGAGTATCTTTAATCGGTCAAGTGCTTCCAGTATTTTTTCTGAATCAGTCTTTGAAAATGAAACCTCGCTATCAATTTTGAAAATGGGTTTTAATAGATCTTTGTCAATTTGGGTTTGGTTATGCAGATAAAGCACCAAACTTTCGGTGGCCATGTAGTCCACAATTTCCCTTGGCGTATAAAAACTACCGGTTGCTTTTCGGGCAGTTTCGCCACTGTCAGGGTCAATTTCCGCCAATAGATTTTCAAAAATTCTACCCAACATTTCCGGGTCAACACTTACTTCAATATCAACTACGCTGTTTTCGTCTATGGTAAAATTGTATTGTTCCAAATTTTCAAAAAACTCTTTGAACCATTCGTCAGGAATGTTAAGCGTGTTGATGTGTTCTGAAAGTCCTGTTGTTTTGTTGGGTTTATAATAGTCCTCTGTTTGTGGCTCAAACAAACCACCATTTAAGAAAGGAATCTGTTCGCAACCATCAGGCAAATCTTTCCACCTTTCAGGCATTGGCGTGTTCAAGGTTTGAAAAAACAGTTTCTCTAAAACGGAATGGTAATAATTGGGGTTTTTCTTCACCGCTTCACTGCTCAAAAGATGCTCGGGTAAAAGTGATATACCTTCATCGGATTTCTTTACTTTCAAAAACCAACAAAACACAGTTCTACCAATAAGCCTTACTGCAAATTCTTGGTAAATTTTCTTTGAAGCATTATCAGAAGGTTTGCCAATAGGCAAATTCAAAACTCTATCGTAAGTAATGGCTTTGGCTCCTTTGCCTTCTGTTGCACCAACCAACTGATAAAAGTGTCTTGCAACAATTTTATAAAATTCTTCATTGAGTGCTTCAACACTAAAGGCATTTCGGATTTCTTCCAGATACAGTTTCTTTCCCGCAATACTGAAAAGCCGGTCAACCGGTGTTTTTGTTTTTTCTCCTTTACCCAATAAATAAGTGTATCGTTTGGGTTCAGTTACTTTCTTGGTAATGTTACCTTCTTCATCAAATGTTCTGATTTCACTAACAAAACTTAATCTCCATTTGTCTGCTTGCTCAAAAACGATTAAAGCTCCATCCACATCGTATTTGTAAACGGAACGAAGCAATTCTCTTAATCCGACTTTGTTTCTTTCGAGCCAAACTTCGGGTTTTACCTTTACCAAATACAAACCGATAATTCTGTCATCTGCCGTATTGAAGCTCCCCAACTCAAAAGCCGATTGTGCTTTTTTATTACTTGCCAAGGGAATTGCAGCAGGGTTTTGCAGAAAGTTTTTTACGCCAAAAACCTCTGTCAATAAGTTCCGCCAGTCAGCAAGCACAAAGGGCTTAGATAATATGCTTTGTAATTTCTTCTTATCCACGTTGTTAGTTATGAATGATGTGTTATGAGTAATGAGATTTTTGTTTGGTAGTTAGAATAGAACTTCGGAGCATTTTTAAAATTTGATTTGCTTCGTTGTTTAATGCTTCAAATTCGCTATTGATTATGAATTCTGATTCATACAAAAGCTCAAGCCAGTAAATGGTTTCGTCACATTCTTTCTGAGCTATAGCCAATTTATGAATAAAGTCCGCCTTACTTTCCGCATTCTGTGCTTCCCGTATATTTGCTCCTACCGAAGTACCTGAACGCAGCAATTGTTTACTTATCACAAACTCTTTCTTATTTTCATTTAAATGCTTATATAGGCTTATACACCGTAAAGCAAATGCAAACGATTTATCTTTTAATACATGCTTCTTATCACTCATAATTTATCATTCAAAATTTATCACTCATAATTTATCATTTACAATTCATCATTCACAATTCATCACTCATAATTCATCACTCATAATTCATCACTCACAATTCATCACTCACAATTCATCACTCATAATTCATCACTCATAATTCATCACTCATAATTCATCACTCATAATTCAGTTTCCCTAGTAAGTTGCTCCACCAATTGATGAAGTTTGTTTGCCAACACAGTTTTCGGAATCAGTTTGGTTTCGTAATCGGCTATAATAGCAGGGGAAGTATTGCGTGCCATGGCATATTCTACCACTTCTGTATCTTTGCCCTTGCAAAGTAAAATGCCAATACTTGGGTTTTCAAAAGGTCGTTTTACATCACGGTCTAATGCCTCCAAATAGAAATTGAGTTTACCCAAAAACTCGGGTTCAAATTCTTGTATTTTCAGTTCAAACAATACCAAACATTGCAAATCCCGATGATAAAACAGCAAGTCGGTATAATAATCCTTATTGCCTACCTGCAAGCGATACTGATTGCCCATGTAGGTGAATCCTTTACCTATTTCCAGAATAAATTTTTGCAGGTTAATAATTAATGCTTTTTCAAGGTCTTTTTCAGAATGCCCATCGGGCAGTTCTAAAAATTCAAATATGTATGGGTCTTTGAAAAAGTTTTGTGGCAATTGAGGCAGTGATTTCTGCAAAGTTTGATTAGAAAAAGTGGTTCTTTCATACACTGCCGCGTTAAGTTGTCGTTCCAGTTCTCTTACTGATAGTTTGTCCTGTATGGCTAAATGCAGGTAAAACAGTTTTTCATCGGGAGTTTTGGTTTTGCTTAAAATGTGCAGATGTGCAGACCATTGTAATTGTGTCAACAGTGTTGTCACAATATTTTTTACTTCATTTTCAGGCTTTTTTAAATGTGTCGCCAGTGTTGACACAAATTCGGGTGAGGAATAGGTTTCATAAAACTGTTTCATTCTATAAAGTCCTCTACGGTTAAAGCCTTTAAGTCCGGAGCAATTATCCTGAATAAATGAAGCCAGTTCTTCAACCGTATTTTCGCCCCATGCACCCGCTGAAACCTTCTCTGAAACTATATTGCCCACTTTGAAATACAGCAATACCAATTCCTCGTTTACTTTATGAAAAGCCCTGTTTCTGGCTTCTTCAATCAGTAAAACAACTTGCTTGAATTCGGTATGCGTATTTCTTAGTTTGCTCATATTTAGTCAATAAAAGTTTCTGATAGCACAATTTCAGGTGTGCCGATACTTTCGGGATTGGTGTCAATTTCTTCCAGTTTGTTTTCTTCATCGTCACTGGTAAAAGCATCATATTTTTTAGCCAAGGCAATCAGTAAATTATCCACTTGCGAAGTAGTAATTTCTCGTTTGCTGAAAAATTGCTGACTAAGCTTTTTCAACTCATTTGCCAATGGGGTGTAAGTTCCGCTTTCAACTATGGGTTGCAAGGTTTGGCAGGCTTTTTTTACAACGGCTTGGTGTGTTATGGCTTTGAAGTCGCGTAAGAATTTCAAAGCCTGTTTGGTATTTGCATCGGCTTTGTCGGTAGTTGTAACCTTTTCAGTTGTTCCACCTAAAAAGTCTTCGTTAAATGATTTCAAAGCAGCCTGAACGTGTTCATAATGATTCTCAGGCAATTCAAAAGGCGGCTCGGTAGTTGGTGCTTCAAAAATTTGTGCTGCTTCTAAAAAGGTTAAAGAGCTTACTTTATTATTGCCATTTACTTTATAAAATTCCATCTTGTAAGGCGATTTCAGAAACACCACTGTTGAAGCGTGCATATCTTCCTTTTGAGCATATTGGTTGCTTCTTGCGGTTCTTGCTTTTAGCGGAAATGCTTTGATGCGTTTAAATTCTTTTGGATGGTTGTCTTTAAACTCACGGATGAAACGCAAATAATGCAATCGCTTGTCTTCATCATCAGGTAATCCTTCATCAAACAATTCAAACTGTTCCAACATTTCTTCGTGTGTGTATATCTGTGCGTCCTCACCAAAAGCCGTGTGAAATCCTTGGAGTTTTATTAAAGCATTACTGTATAGTTTTATTTCTTCATCACCTTGTTGAGAAGGGTAGAAGTTGTAGTTGTAAATAACTCCTGCCACACTTCCAATGCGGTTTACCCGTCCAATTCGTTGCATGAGTCGGGTCGCATTCCAAGGCGTGTCATAGTTTACAATTACGTTAGAACGATGCAGGTTTATACCTTCTGCCAAAACATCGGTTGTGATAATGATATTGTAATCGTTCTTTCTCTCACCAATGTAGTTAGCATCAAAATTTTCCTGAATGGTTTCAAAAATCTTGCTTCTATTGTCACTTGAAACATTCAAAACTTTTGTATTTAGGAATGCTTCAACTTTTTCAGCCAGGTAATTTGCGGTATCGGTGCTTTCGGTAAACACAACCAACTTACCTGTTGGGTTGATATCTTGATTCAGCAGTTCATCTTTGAGGGTATTTAAAAAAGCATCCAGTTTTGGGTCTTGCTCTACTTTGCTCCATTCTTTTACTAATTCCTGCAAAAGCAAATGGTCTTTTCTTAGCCCTTCAATAAATCCACTATCAAAATCATCAGGACTGAAAACATTGTTTCTTGGATTCTCGACGCTCATTTTAAGAATCATCTCTTCCAAATCTTCAATACTGAAACCTTTCTCCATCATGTCGTTCACACGCAAGTCGGGAGCAATTAAAACTTTTCCTTTGTCAAACATATCAATCATTCTGCCTGTGGCAGTGGTCAGATTTTTTAATGATGATTTAAAAGCAGTGAAACTGCTTTCTAATCTTTTCACCATTAAAGTTTTCATGATACCTGCCAACGATTGAGAAACTAAAATGGCTTGTTCGTAATAGTTCTCTCTTAATTCAGGTTTTAAATATTTGATTGCCTGATAGCGATAATACTGTATTTTATCATCATCGGTCAAGTAGAAAACGGTATGATAAAATAGCTTGCTCAACTTGGCATCAAACTCATAAATTTTTGGTTTGGGTGCAGCTATTTCGGGGAACACAATTCCTTGTGCTTTTAAATCTTCAATGTATTTCGGATAGTTCTTTAAATCTCTTCTTGTTCTGCGAACCGTTATTTGAGAAATGACTTTTTCACGAATGATTGAATACAGTTCTCTGATACGTTGAATGTTCGGTTCATCTTGTTGCATAATTTCTCTGAACTCACGAATGATTGGTCCAAAGAAGCTTTGCAAATTGGTTACCGGTAAAGTGCTTCGTCTTGCATCTTGAAACAAAAGCAACTGATAATATAAATCTTGCGGTCTGTTATTTAATGGAGTAGCAGAAATAAGAATGACTTTTTTCTTCTTTCCCGGTACCAAGCCTTCGCCATTTCTTGAAGCCTTGCAAATTCGTTGAAGTAATCCGAAGGATTGTGAAGTATGGTTTCTGTAACGGTGTGCTTCGTCAACTAAAACCAAATCGTAATCCTCTTTTGCCCAGTAGTTCAAATCATCACCGTTTACAATTTTGTCCAATCGTCCGTTGGTGATGAATTTGGTGTGTCTATCAATTCCAAAAAGTCTGAATGTGTTTTTCCAGTTTTTTTCCAATGCAGGAGGAAACACAACCAATATTTTTGTATTCAATGAGCCATTGGCAATCAAAAAACGTTTTGCTATCATGGCTGCAATAACTGTTTTTCCTAAACCAACCACGTCAGATAGGAAAAAGCCGTTGTGTTCCATCAGCATTTGAAAGCCTTGGTTTACGGCATCAATCTGATAAGAAAGTTTTTTGTATGTTTTTGGTAAATCACCAACCGTGTCTGGGTCGTAATCGATATTCTTTCCGAAGTATTCAATCAAGAATTTAATGTAAAGTTCATAAGGCGTGAACGTTTGACCGATATGGGTTTTTTGTTTGAACTGCTGAATATCTGCTGGCAGGATTGGCGTTGAATGTTCCCATAATTCAACAAATTCTTTTTTGGTAAACTGCACATCGTCATAGTCTTTGAGTGCAATGTTCAATTCATAGTTTGGTGATTTCTTAATACCAAGTCCTGCTTCTGTAAGGTTTGATGAACCCATCATAACCCAACCGTCTGAATGCTCGCTGTGATGTTCTGGTAAAAACAAATAAAACTTGGCATGAATAGCTTTTGAATTGTGTGCTCTTACTTCAATTCGTCCGTCAATCAAGTCGTTCACGAATTGCAAAACACCTTTTTCAACTTCTTCTGAATATTTGGCTTCTTTGATGTCCTGAATAAACCATTTCAAAAATTCTTCTTTCGTTTTTTCTTCGTCACCGAAATACAAAAGCCCTTTGCGTTGCGATTCGGCAAACATTTGGTCAACATTAATGCCGACTAATATTTTGATTTCTTTTAAGTCTTTCAGGTATGGTTGTAAAGCGAAGTAACCCGAAGAACGGAAGTAACCTACAACCGCATGAAAGGCATATAAGTCTTTCATGTGTTCGATAATTCCTTTGAATTTATCGAACATACTTCGTTCACTTTTATTTGTAAAAAATTTAGATGACATTATCTCTTTTTGCTTTTTTATCTGTTTTTCTGCCTCTTTTAGTCCTTCGCTTAAATGTTCCAGTCCTCCAAAGTGCCTCGTCCTGCAAAAGGTTTACATTTTTTTGCTGTTTGTTTTACATCAGGTTTACACATTTTTTATTGTCCGTATTAGGGTTTACAAATTTGATATTGCATTTTACCTTTTGTTGGTTTTTCAAAGGTAATGTTGTAGATGAAAAAAATATTTTGTAGCCTACATTGCTAAAGAAATATTTTTTTTATTGGTGCAATGAATAGGTAATTTCAACTATTGATATTACTGGTTTAATGTAATAGCTCTTCCATTTTCTTTCCACAACTTCATGGCTATTATACACTGTAAGCTCAAAAGGCTTCTACTGAGGTCATTTTTGGGGTTAGGTGCTTAGGTTTTGCATGGCAAAAGAAGTTGTGCAACGGTTACCGATGTTGTGCCAACACCATATCAAACGCTTCCAAAACTTTTTGTCTATTTACAATAGGTTTTTATGGCATTGTCTGCATTTGTCGAACCCAATTCCCTTGCTTTGTTTAAATCCATACAACCACTTTCTTTTGTTCCCAAAATAATAATTTTCACAATTCCTCTAAAAAAATATGCATCAGCATCTGTTGGGTTTATTGAAATTGCTTTATTAAAATCTTCAATAGCTCCATAGCTATCTTGTAATTTGGCTTTTGCAAGCCCTCTATTAAGATATGCTTCTGCATCTGTTGGGTTTATTGAAATTGCTTTATTAAAATCTTCAATAGCTCCATAGCTATCTTGTAATTTGGCTTTTGCAAGCCCTCTATTAAGATATGCTTCTGCATCTGTTGTGTTTATTGAAATTGCTTTATTAAAATCTTCAATAGCTCCATTGTAATCTTGTAAATCGGATTTTGCAAGTCCTCTACCACTATATGCTTTAGCATCTGTTGGGTTTATTGAAATTGTTTTATTAAAATCTTCAATAGCTCCCTGATAATCCTGTAATATGGCTTTTGCAAATCCTCTACCAACATATGCATTAGCATCTGTTGGGTTTATTGAAATTGCTTTATTAAAATCTTCAATAGCTCCTTGATAATCCTGTAATTTGATTTTTGCATTTCCTCTACCACTATATGCTTTAGCATCTGTTGGGCTTAATGAAATTGTTTTATTAAAATCTTCAATAGCTCCCTGATAATCCTGTAATATGGCTTTTGCATCTCCTCTAACAATATATGCTTTAGCATCTGTTGGGTTTAATGAAATGGCTTTATTAAAATCTTCAATAGCTCCATAGTTATCGTGTAATAGGGATTTTGCAAGCCCTCTATTGTAATATGCTTCTGCAAATGTTGGGTTTAAAGAAATTGCTTTATTATAATCTTCAATAGCTCCTTGATAATCCTGTAATTTGGTTTTTGCAAGCCCTCTATTGTAATATGCACCAGAATTTGTTGGGTTTAATGAAATTGATTTATTAAAATCTTCAATAGCTCCATAGTTATAGTGTAATAGGGATTTTGCAAGTCCTCTATTGTAATATGCATTAGCATATGTTGGGTTTATTGAAATTGCTTTATTATAATCTTCAATAGCTCCATTATAATCCTGTAAATCGGCTTTTGCATTTCCTCTATTGTTGTATGCATTAGCATCTGTTGGGTTTAAAGAAATTGCTTTATTATAATCTTCAATAGCTCCCTGATAATCTTTTAACTCATTCTTTGCATATGCTCTGTAATAATAGGCATACTCACTATTTGGATTCATTTCTAAAATACTATAGCAATCTGAAATGATACCTTCGTAATCGTTTGCTGATACTTTTAGTTTTATTTCATCTAAAAAATCATTTTCAGATTTATTAATATTACTTGTTGCTGATGAATCAGGTGCATTGTTTTTGGATTGGGCATATTTAGAATAATCATAAGTTCCTTTCCCGTTAAAAATAGTAATGGTATTCGATTTTAAATCAATTTGTATTAATCCTAATTTGCTGATAGCAGATTGTCCAAACAGAAGCGGAGCTTTAATGTTTTTAATTATGGAGGCTTTAACATTAAACATTTTTAAACCTGCAATCTCAATTTCTTTAAGATTAATTGCAACACCTTCATTTATGTCACCATTAGCATCTAAATAGTTTGAAGTCCCAATAATATCTGCAGTGTCTAAATATCCATTCTTTAACATAAAAGATGCTTCCGTAAGTGAAATTGAAACATCAGATGCACCTGTATCAAAAATGAAGTTCAGATTTAGTCCGTTTACCTTACACGGAATCATAGATACACCTCCCTCCCTTTTCATTTTTATTACGGTTTGTGATTGCCCAATGTTTGAGAAACCCATGAGTAAGAGCAGTGAGAAGATAATATTCCGCATAAAAGGTGTTAATAATTTATTTGTTTTTTTAAACCGTTAAAGTTAGTGAACTGTCAGATGGCATTACCTACAACTCGCTAATATACGAATTTTTTCCATCCTGTTCCATTCCATTATAAAAATATTTTTTACTTGTTTACACTGCGTTATGCCCTTTTTGCAAAGTACATATATTTTTTTTCTGTTTTGTAAAGCCAACTACATAATACCATTGTTGTTGGCATAGGTGGGCAAAAACCGGGGGGGTGGGCACAGCCATACGCCGAGTGTGGTTTTATTGTTTTGATGTTGATATTTTACGCTGAGAGGGGGGCAATAGCATAATGCCTGTCCGTAATCTTTAACAAGCTCGCCGCTTGCTTTGTACTCCATAACAACACCCCGACAAATCCATAGATAATCTAATTGCCCGGTTTCGTACAACAGAGGCGTTCATGTCTTGCCCTTCGGGCAACACGAACGCCTAGTTATTGGTGGTAGTGTTTATTTTAGTCCTGAAAGAAGTTCCTTCAATTTTATCATATTTGGGTCTTTTTCTATAGGGTTAATTTTATTAAAGGAAATATTCGATATAGATGAATTTAAAATTTGGACTTTTTGAAGCATTGGGATTACATATTTCATGAAATGTGTAAAGTGTTCTGAAATGTCTTGATAACAGTTTGCCAATTTGTAACCTGGCTTTCCTGAATGGCTCACTATGAATAAACCTTCGTATCGCAGGTCTCGAATAAGTATCCGTATTTTCTCACTAGAATAGTGCGGAAAAAAGTTTGTTAAATAAACTAGTATCTCTTTTGTTGGAACAAGTCTGGTTGGGTTGATTTCACTTTGTAATCTTAAATAGTCCAAAAGCCTCGCCTTCTCCTTATTGATATTAGATTTTGGATTGTCAAAATACTTTTGGATCACGCTAAAATTCATTTGCTGTATTTGGCCATCAATTGCTGCACCGACTTTGGAACTACCAATTTTATGTGAATAATCAAATGGAAAATAATCGACTGAAATTCGTGAATGAATTATGTTATATATTTCTCTTGCCTTTTCATGAGAATGGCTCGTGCAAAATATTTTACCAACGCACCCACAGATAAAGTCAGCAAGTTGGATTAGCTTTTCATCTTTTTTATCATCGGCAAGTTGAAAACTTCGGTCAGGATGAAATAAGTCTTTTTGGACGCTCTTATTTACATATGCATTTAATTCGTGCATAAACTCTTCGCCAACTTTGTCAGCCCATATTGAATAGGCTTCATACTTTCTATTATACTTATTTATAAATAAGCTTTGAAAGTATTTGTAAAATACTCTTTTAAATTTCAGTCCTTCGCTATCTATTTTTGCTTTGTCAACAACTAAAACGTCGATATTAAAATCTAAGTCTGCAACTAATTCCGCCAAAATATTAAGTCGCTTGGTAAAATGTGCGTCTTTAATATTTGAGGATTTCATGTCTGGTCCTAACTTAAAATTTCTGCATAATTTAGTCCTTACATCTCTTGCTTTTTGGGTGTCCCCCTCATTTATTATTACAGAAGAATAAACAAAATGTGAGAACGTCCCTTTCTTCGAGAGATCGAGATGTGTATTGCCAAATTCGTCTATATAAATATTTGCTTTATTCAATTAGAATGTTTGTGTCAAGTAACATTACCGCTAACTCTCAAATATACAAATTTCACCCTCCTTTCCCATTCATTTATAAACATATTTTTTTGCTGATTTACACTGCGTTAAGCCATTTTTGCGACATACATATATTTTTTTTCCTGCTTCGTAAAGCCAACTTAGCTATTGGTTCCGGTACCCACCCCCTATTCATTTATCCACGCACTGCAGTATGCAGCTTCGCTACCCTTTCGCACATGGCTGCGGGGCTTTTATTTTTTAATATTTATTCAACGAAATGTACACATTATTTTTAATTTAAAAACCAAATTTTTCCATCAAAATATGTAAGTAGTTGTGCCCACAGCTTACCACCCTCCTTACCTCCTTCCGCCCTGCTTCGACCCTGCTTCGAGTCAACAGCGTTGCGCAACGCTGTTGATGGCTACTTATATGGGTAAATACTGCTGTAAAACAGGTACTGCAAATAGCAATACCCTTACCAAAATAAATAGCAAAAAAATGGCAGAAAAATTTGGAAACGGGGGCTGTAGGGTAGTATATTGTATACAAAAAATACCATATCGTATGGCTACCATCCCTTATCAGTTTATTTCGGGTACGTTTAACGGACTAACCTTTTATGTGGTAAATGGCCGGCAATTGGTGCGTACCAAAACAAGTATCAATCAACAACGCTTTAATACCGATCCGGCTTTTGAAAAGCTTAGGCAATACAGCGAATGGCTAAAACTGGCTTCGCCCATGGCCAGTGCTATTTACCGGCAACTGCCCAAACAAAAGGGGTTGCAACAACGCATTACCGGACAACTCATACAACTGCTTAAAAAAGGCGTGCCGCTGGCCGTGGCTGTGCAACGTTTAATGGCTGCTAATTTTCCTGTACAAAAACCGGTACAGCAACAACATGCAGTTGTATATACGAAACCGATTGATATGGTACAGGGCAATGCTACCAATGCTTTGCAGCAACCCACTATTGTAAAAAGGCCATGGCTTTTTTGGAAAGTGCATGCCGATATGCGTACTTAAACAAAAGGATGGCACCCAATTCATGGCACCATCCTTTATATTGGAATTTCAGACAGATCATCTGTTTATGCTTTCACTGCTTTAATAAAATTTCCGGCAGTATCAAAAATTAAATCCTGACCATTAACTTCGGCTTCGTAATGCACGGTACCATCGGCCTTGGTGATGCGTGAGGCAGCTTTTATTTTATAATTGGTAAATTTATTTTCAAGATATAGCATTATTGCAGGCGGTAATTCAGCTATTGCTATAACCACCTCTGTTTGCAATATATTTCCATTGGCATCAAAGCATATAACGGTTGCTTTTCCATTTTGCTGAAAAGCTGCTTCATAATTAGCATGCTCTTTTTCCCAAAATGGAATAACACCTGGATAATGTTTTAAAAAAGCTGTTTTTACCAATTTAGGAACATCCATTTTATACAATTGCTGCGCAAATAGCTTTCCGTTATATAAAACTAAGCATACAAAAAACAGTGTTATTTTTTTCATGACATTTATTTTGTTGTAACACATAAAAATTCAATATGGAGGTTTTAAAAAGTAAAATGCAGGCTTGCCCTTAACCCAAAAGACGGAGTATTGGGCTGATGCAGGTAAGTTAAACGCCAAATGGCATCTAATCTAAACACATGAAATATATTATCTATACCATAACCCACTTCTGTGTAAGGCACTCCATCTGGCACTTTAAAATGGTAATTGATAGTCTGGTCATAATAAGCATTTGCAATTTTATTGGCTTCTGTCATACTGCCTTCCAATGCCCTTACTGAAAACACACTTCGCCATTTTAAACGGTAAATCAGTGGTAAATGATTAAATGGAAAACCACCCAATTGCTGTTCCGCAAAAAAGCTAAGATACCTGTCGCTGGCAAACTCATACCGGTACATATTATTAAAGGCATATTGGTTGTAATAATACGTATCATTACCTTTTGCTACATCTAACAAAACAAGGGGCAACACACCATTCGTAATTCCAGCATTGAAAGCATATTTCAAATCTCCAACACCATGTATCATCAAGTGTTGGGAAATTGAAAAATGATATTTTTGATAGGCTAAATCTGATTGCAGGGCATAAATATTACTGGCAATTCCATTGGTGAAGGTAAATGCAACAATCGGAAATTTACTGCTGATGCTGCTGCGTTGAAAAGAAGTAATCACATATTTTTCTTTAAATGCGTAACGTACACCGAAGGATACATGGTTATCCCGGTATCCATCCATCTGCGGATTGGGATCATTCACAAGAATGGGTTTGTAATTCTGATAAGAGAAATAGGAATTAAACAGCGGACTCAACTGTTGGGTAGCAGTCTGAATATGAAAAGAGAGCCCACTTGCATAAAATTTTTGGTATTGAATCTGGAAAGAATGATTGTCTACTAAATAGATGGCTGAACGGGGTATTCGCAACAACAATGATCCGAAAAGGCTATTCTCGTTAAGTTCATCTGCATTATCTTTTAAAGGAGAAAAATCTTTTTGCCAGGAAAACCTGAGGGTTTCCCATGCATAATGATTGAATACAAACAGTGCATGGAATGCATATCGGGGTTTTTTGTCTTTCATACCCATTCCTATATATCCGCCTAACTGCAGTGATTTGCTAAACAAGGTATTGGTACGTAAACCCAGGTTAAACCGCTTGCCTTCTATATAGTTGGATGTAAATGATTTATACAGATTTCCAATATCTATTTTACCCATTGGGTAATATCCGGTTGCCAGTGTTTTTAACACATTACTATAGGTTTTAAATTCCGGAATTTGTTTCAGAGCATCTACTTTTTGATATAAATATTTTTTGGAACCATCAAAAGCAAACAGGTCATTATCGGTAGGCAGCATATTGTGCTGTTTGTTGCGTAAACCAACTTCAGGATGTGTAGAAGGTTCCCGAACCAAGGGTACAATGGGCTCATTCACCCGAACATTTTTATAAGCTTCTGTTTGAATGGCTGTAAAACCGGGTTGTTTATTAGATAGCAATTTAAATGAAATACTAGTATTACTTGCAGTTAAAGCATACACTGAATCACGCATTAAACTAAATTGCTGCTGTAAACGTATTTCATCTACCCAGTTCAAATTGGAGCCTTTTGCAGTTACCATACTCATTTCAGCAATGGCATACCGCTTAGCATCTACCCAAACATACCCTTTAAATGTATTACCACCTGCACTTAATGGTGCAAAATTAAGTTTATACAATGTTTGTGATTCTTTCACACTTGTATCGGTAATGGTATAATGATAATGATTGAGTCCATTGGCAGATAGTGGACTGATGAATTGAGCTTTTAAAAGTGTGATGTAATTGTCATAAATATTGATGGGCATTTTAAAATCGTCCATATTTTGAATAATACTTTCATTTTTAATGCCAGATGTTTTTTGTTGATACAGTTGATAGTTTTGCTGATGAGTAGTCAGATTAAATTGATAAGCCCCTATTTGTTCGTGTATAAAAACGGGTACATTCACTGTTGCAGTACCCTGTACTGCACTATCAAAAAACAATTGTTTAAAAGGCCTCAGCAATTTGCTTTGTATCATTTTATTTGATAAATGATTCACATCAATTTCAATGGCATGGTACACATCATACTGCAGGGTACGAAAAAAAGCAGGGTTATTGGCAGGTTTATGTTTCATGATTTTTTTAAACAGGCTGATGGCAGGATCATATCCTTTTGGATAAACAATTACATCCTGTAATATATTGTTGGTTTCCATTAATGCTACCCTAATTTTTGCATATAAATGAACTGGCACGGGATATAAAACAGGTGCATAACCCATGCAGCTAATGCGTAAAGTATCAGGAACAGGTGCATGATACAAATGAAACAAACCCAATGAATCGGTAACTGCCCCTCTTTTTTGATGCAACCATCGAATGGTTGCATTACGAATGGGTTGCTGAGTTAAGCTATCCGTAACCATTCCTTCAACAATAAAGCCCTGAGCTACAACTGCACTATGGTTAAAAAAAAGGCATATCCACAAGAAAGTTGCGTATAATATGGTACGGTATTTTAGCATATTTAAAAAAAGTAAAGGAAAGCCCTTTAGAAAAAGGGCTTTGGATATATTTCCGGCTATGTGATGCATCGAAACTGTACTATACTATGCCAGGAAAATATATTTTATGTTTGGGGTTGATGAATTAATTTAATCATGCTCTGTATCTGTTTCACAAGAACAACCCTCTTTAAATAATTTACCCGATTGCCCGGTTGAATCTTCGTATTGGCCGGTTTGTTCCACTTTTGTTTCTGTATTCAGCCATGCACCGTTAGTAGAAAACAATGCCAGTTGTTGCATACCGTTGATTATAAAGTATGCACAATAGCCCATACTATCTTTTACATACCATTTTACTGGAATAACCTTTGCATATTTTGTGGTAAATGAATCTCTCACTATTATAGGTATCGAATCGGCCGGAACTACCCTGCACAAATTTTTTATTTCATTTTTTTCATGTCCTTCTTTTTTACAGGCAACTAAAAAAAATGTACCCACAACAAAGGCGTGTATTAATATTTTGTAAATGGTAAACCTCATAAAAGTGTTTTCAGGTAAGATGCGGATCAAATGAAAATGGTTGGGTTACTTTTTAATTTTTAGAAAGAAATATTTATCCCTGCTTCAATACCCAACTGATACGGTATGGTTGAAGGCAGTTTACTATTGGTAATAGATTGCATACCCATCTGAAAATTAGGAGTCATAAATAAAGAAGTACCGGTTCGAAAAGCGTATTGAAAGGAGGTACCTGCAAAAACACTGAAATACATTTTCTGCAAACCCTGTAAGGAAGTAATTACTTCCTGTTCAGACTGGCTGCCATTTTCAATGCTTGTTTCTATGGAGGCATTCTTTAATACATTCAGTGCTATACCAACAGTGGGTGTTATCGACCATTTATTTTTATTCAATTGATAGCCCAATCTAAGTGGTACGCTGATATATTGCAAAGTATGTTTTGCCGTAGTGGTATAAAGACTGTCGCCAATTTGAGGTTGCACACTAAAAGAAGGTGATACATATGCATAGCCGGTTGAAGTAGTATATTTATACTGCACCAAACCATTGCTGTTTTGTGAAGCATAAATGGTTTTTGGCTGAATGGTTACGAATGACTGTGCGTACAGCAAACCTGTTGAAAACTGCCAATGCTTTACCCGGTATTGCGCCAAAACACCAATTGAATAAGATAGTTCATTATTCTCTCCCTGATTGCCTTGCTGATTGCCCTGTCCCGGTTGGCTAACACCACCCGATGTATTGTGTAAATAATTCATAAAATAGGGAGCAGCCACCAATGCAATTGAAAAATATTGCCGTGTTAATTTTGAAGATTTTGAAATGAGCATGGAGGAAAACGGTATGGAAGGTGCAATAGTAGTTGCATTGAACATGTATTTATTTTTTTCATAATTTAATTCATGAGCATTTGCAAACAATACAGGTGCAACAGAATATGCGGTTTGATAATTTTGGGTGTAAAAACTATCTTCAGCAGGTAATGGTGTGTTATTTATAGTTCTGTAAATACCAACAGAACGTAATAAATGAGCCGGAAAGGGAATAATAGCAGATTTTTGAGCCGGAGGATTTTTTTGTTGATTTGCATAAGAATGGATTTTATTTTTATTGAGGATTTTGCTTTCAGGCTGAGCCGAATAAGGGTTTACAGATGGCGCCATAATAGCTGTCTCGGATTTTTTTGAATGGTTTAATTCAGATAGCGACGCATTTTTATCAGATGGCATTTGCTTTCCGGAAGATGAGCCGGTTAATGCGCGCTGTACATCATCATTTTTCCCCTGATGAATAGAAGGGCGTATGGTTAATAAAAGCAGTGTTACAAATAATAAACATATAGCAATAATGGCAGCAGCACCTCTCCAATAAATAAATTTTCGTTTATATTTTTTATTTGCTTCGTTATTTAAATGGAGTGCAATATTTTCCCAAATGTCGGTATCGGGCATTTCACGCATATTATCAATATGCTGTTTAAAAATATCGTCTATATCTTCTAAAGGGTTACCCATGTTAATTGGCTATTTTGGTATGAATTTGAATTAAATGCTGTAATATTTTTCTGGCATCATGCAAATTAGACTTAGAAGTACCTTCACTGATATGCAACATTTCTGCAATTTCTTTATGTTTGTATCCCTCAAAAACATATAAATTGAATACTATTTTGTAAGCAGCCGGTAGTGATTGTACCAATTTTAATAAAACTTTGCCATCTATACGCTCTGCCATTTGTAAATACTCATCCGAACTTTGCTCTATATTTTCCATCGTAACAATGGGCATTAATTTATTTTTATCCCTGAATTTTGCAAGTGCGGTATTCACAAATATTCTTCTAACCCATCCTTCCAGTGAACCTGCACCATTAAATTGCGCTAAATTTTTAAATACTTTTAAAAAGCCTTCCTGAAGTAAATCCTCTGCATCTGGTTTCGTAGTGCTATACCGTAAACAAACAATCATCATTTTAGGTGCATATTTCAAATAAAACTGCTTCTGTGCATCAGGTTTTCCTGAAATACAGTCATGTATCAGTTCCTTTTCATCTTCATCCTGATATACTTTTGTCAAAACGCCAACATGGTTTTCTTGCATAGATGCTATTATTCTCAAAAAGGTTGGTTGAAAAAAAAAGTTATTCCTGGCGGGAATAACTTTTATTGCTTTTACAGATAATGAACTTACGCTTTTACAGCCTTGATAAAATTGCCCGCTGCATCAAAAATCAAGTCCTCTCCATTTACTTCGGCTTCATAATGTACGGTACCATCGGCTAATGTAATATGTGATGCTTCTTTAATTTTTTTACCCGGATGATTTTTTTGAATGTACTGGCGTACGGCAGCAGGTAACGCAGCTATTGGAATGGCTGCCTCTGTTTCAGATAACTTGCCATTGGCATCGAACAAAGCACTCATTTCTTTGCCATTCTGGTGAAAACCGGCTTCATAATTGGCATCCTCTTTTTCCCATTTGGCAGTAACACCGGGAAAATGTTTGGCAAATGCAGCTTTCACGGCAGCAGGCACCTGTGCCTCCTTTAATTTTTGTGCGGTTACTGTTCCGGCCATCAATATAACGCTGGCTAATAATCCCATTAACTTTTTCATACAGGTAATTTTTTAATGATAAATGAATTTGATACCGCAAATCTGCCACCGAATTATGAAGCAAAACTGTAGCAGCAGAAAGCCATTTGTTAAAAAAAAGAAAAAGCCAATGGCAGAGGTAATGCGGCTTTACAGCCATCAATAATGTTTCAACAATATTTAAACTGCTCCCGTACAATAGATTTGCCCCTTTTTTGTGCAACTCTACCGATTTAATGGCCTGAAACCCAAAACTGCCTTTTAATTTGCAAGCATTAACCTGAGCACCATTGTATGAAGAAAACTATACTTTATATTGTTATTTCATTTCTGTTACAGCAATCCGTAGCCGTTGCACAAAGCACCGGCACCATTCGGGGTATTCTCAAAGATTCGGTAGGGCATCAGGTATTGCGGGATGCTTCGGTACTGGCATTGAATGTAAAAGATTCTTCTGTTGAAGCATCTACACTTTCCGGAGCCGGTGGTGTATTTATTTTAAGAAATGTTCCCCTCAATAGCATTCTGCTGCAAATCAGCTTTCAGGGTTATGCTCCTTTTTTTAAAACTATTACACTGAGTAACACTAAAAACATGGTAAACTTAGATACCATTTATATGGCCATTCAGGCGAAAGACTTAGGTAATGTTACCGTGAAACAGGCACCCATTGCCGTTAAAAAAGATACTGTTGAATTTAATGCGGGCAGTTTTAATGTAAAACCCAATGCTACAGCAGAAGATTTATTAAAAAAATTACCCGGTGTGGATGTAGACAATACCGGTGCCATTAAAGCACATGGCGAAACCGTACAACGGGTACTGGTTGACGGTAAACGTTTTTTTGGCGATGACCCGAAGATGGCCACCAAAAACCTGCCTCCGGATGTGATTGATAAAATTCAGGTGTTTGATGATTTAAGTGACCAAAGTAAGTTTACTGGCTTTGATGATGGCAACCGGGTAAAGACCATTAATATTACTACCAAAAAAAATACACGGAAAGGTTATTTCGGTAAAGCAGTTGCCGGAGTGGGTTCAGATGAAAACTATGATGAAAGCTTTAACCTGCACCGCTTTGATGGCGACCAGCAAATTTCATTGTTAGGGCAGGCCAATGACATCAATAAACAGAATTTTACGCCACAGGATATTTTAGGCGGCAACACCGGTGGCAGAAGAGGCGGCGGACCACCACGTGGCGGAACGGCAGGTGTTAATGCTACCGGCATTACCACTACCTGGGCTGGCGGTGGCAATTATAAAGATACCTGGGGCAAAAGCACCGATGTTACGGCCAGTTATTTTTACAATAACCTGCATACTACCAACGATCAGCAAAGCCTTACCCAAAACCTGTTACCCGGCGATTCTTCTACTTTCAACAATCAAAACCAGTACAGTATTTCCCGCAATCAGGACCACCAAATTAATATGAATATTGAAAGTACATTAGACACCAATAATTCCATTATATTCAGGCCCAATGTGGTGTTTCAAAAAAGTACACCTAATTTTTCCACTTCCACCCTTACTACCGGTGGCTTAGCCGGTAAACAAATTAATCAATCGGTAAGCACCGGTTCCAGTACCAATACCGGCTTTAATATCAACAATGCCAACCTCATGTTCCGGCATAAATTTGCTAAAAAATCACGCACCTTTTCGGCCAACGTAAATGTGAGCGCAGGAGCCAATAACGGCGTTGGTTTTACGTATGCTGTGAATAATTTTTATGTACCCTTTGTTAAAACAGATACCATTAACCAACGGTATATAGATTCCAGCAATAATTTTAGTATTAGCCCCACCCTTTCGTACACCGAGCCCATTGGCAAAAATCAGATAGTTGAACTAAATTATAATTATAGCTATACCAGCAACAATAGCGTGAACAAAACCTATAACTACGATGCCAATGCGCACGACTATTTACAATTCGACAGCCTGTTCAGCAACTCGTATCAATTCACGGCACAATCCAATCGCTTTACGTTGAACTATCGTATGCAAAAAGAAAAGATGCGTTTTAGCCTGGGTTCGGGTATTCAGTGGTTAGATCAAAAAAGTTTAAACACCACCAAAAACATTTTAGTGAATACGCATTTTGTGAACCTTACGCCAACAGCTAATTTCATGTACAGTTTTTCACGCACCAAAAACTTACGTGTTTTTTACATGGGGCGCACCGGGCAACCTTCAGTTAACCAGCTACAACCCTTAAAAACCACTTCCGATTCCATCAATTTTCAAATAGGCAACCCCGATTTAAAACCACAGTTTACACACAGCATCCGGGCATTGTACACTTCCTTCGACCCGGCTACCCAGCGGGTCATCTTTGCCACCGTCAATGCATCGGCCGTTACAAACGATATTCAAAGCTCAATCATTCAAAATGCCAATGGCGGTAAAACCACCACCTATGCCAACTTAGGCGGTACCTATAATTTTTCGGGTTACCTTAACTATGGTTTCCCGCTCAGCAAACCCAAATCCAATTTAAATTTTGCCACCAACATTAATTATAACCAAAGCCAGACGCTGGTGAACAACGTGAGTAACTTTACGTACAATACCACATTGGGGCAAACCATTAAATGGACCACCAACCTGAAGAAGATATTTGATATGAACTTTAGTTCAACCACTACTTATAATATTGCACGTTATACTTTACAGCCCAATCAGAATGCCAATTTTTATACCGAAACCTTATCAGCAGAAATTACCTGGTACAGTAAATCGGGTTGGATTGTTGCATCCAATTTTGATTATACCTACAATGGCAACCGTGCCGCAGGTTATAATACCAGTGTGCCCTTGTGGTCGCCCAGCGTAGCCAAACAGGTATTCAAAAACAAAGCTGGCGAGTTCAGGTTATCGATTTTTGATTTGCTGAATCAAAACACCAATGTTACCCGAAATATTACGGCCAATACCATTCAGGATGTACGCAGCAATGTATTAACACGATATGTAATGTTAGCTTTTACCTATAACCTGCGCAATTTTGCCGGTCAACAGCAAAGAATGCCCGGTATGTTCCAGGGTATGTTCAGAGGCATGGGGCCCGGTGGCTTTGGCGGTGGCATACGGAACTTTAGAAACGAACCATAGTTAGTTTTATGTAATCATAAACACCCACGCTACAATACCCTACCATAGCGCATGTTAGTCCTGCCGCCACAAAAATGTGGCGGCATTTTTTTTCATGCAGCAGTCATTTTTTGAATTAACGATAATTTTTTAAAGAAAAACGTTTTTTATTTAGAAACTATATTACTTTTACGGCCTGAAATTACCGTTGACAACATTTATATTGAACAACATTGAAACAGAAGGCAACCCATACTCATCTTTTCGTAAACTGCTCCAATCAATTGGACCAAGCCTCTGCATTGGGTAACAGCAACTTCCTCTATTTACTGCGACGACCTCGTATCTAATATTCACACACCCGACTCTTTCCTGATTGGAATGGCCTTGTAAAGGCCTGCTTTCTATTTTCAAACATTGTATTTAAAATATTGAACCAGAAGTGGATAATCAACAAGAAATTATTGTACGTGTTGCGCATCATTTAGATACGCACTATGCATTGCGCATTACAGATGAGATGGAATCGTCGGCGAAAGCCCGTGGAACCGGCATTGCCAAACGCTCACCCGAGTATGTGGCCGCTAAAATGCTGGAAGGCAAAGCCGTAATTGCCGTTACCACCACCGGACAATGGGTTGGTTTTTGCTATATTGAAGAATGGAGCCATGGTAAATTTGTGGCCAACAGTGGTTTAATTGTAGCACCCGAATTCAGAAAAACGGGCGTAGCCAAAAAAATTAAACAGCGCATCTTCCAACTATCCCGCGAAAAATATCCGGAAGCCAAAATATTTGGATTAACTACCGGACTGGCTGTGATGAAAATTAACAGCGAGTTGGGTTATGAACCCGTTACCTATAGCGAATTAACTGATGATGAGGAATTTTGGGCCGGTTGTAAAAGCTGCGTGAACTATGATATTTTAATGAGCAAGGAAAGAAAAAACTGCATGTGTACCGCTATGCTGTTTGATCCGAAAGATAAGCACGAACCCAAAGAAACCACTGCTAATTTTGAAAAGAAACGCAAAGTGTATGAACGCCTGCTGCGTTTAAAACAATTGAGCTTTGGAAAAATTTTTAAGCGCAAAGAAACCAATGGCAACCCTACCAAAAATAAAAGCCTGTTTCACGCCTTCTTACCATTTTAAACAACCGATGCATTAAAATATTAAAAGCATGAAAACCAAAAAAGTTGTATTAGGATTTAGCGGTGGCTTAGACACCACCTTCTGTGTAAAATACCTGAGCGAAGACAAAGGTTATGAAGTACACAGCATTATAGTAGATACCGGTGGTTTTACCGAGGCTGAATTAAAACGCATTGAAGCACATGCCTATAGCCTGGGTGTTAAAACACATACCACGGTAAATGCCGTGCAATCGTATTACGAAAAAATTATTAAATACCTAATATTTGGTAATGTATTGAAAAACAATACCTATCCGTTAAGTGTAAGTGCCGAAAGGCTTAGCCAGGCACTGCATATTGCCGAACATGCCCAACAACTGCAAGCCGATGCCGTTGCCCATGGCAGCACCGGCGCCGGAAATGACCAGGTACGTTTTGACATGATTTTTCACATCATAATACCCGGTGTAGAAATTATTACCCCCATCCGCGATTTACAACTGAGCCGTGAAGCCGAAATTGATTACCTGAAACAAAAACAGGTAAATATGAATTTCGAGAAAAGCATGTATTCCATTAACAAAGGATTATGGGGTACCAGTGTAGGCGGTAAAGAAACCCTGAGCAGCAAAGGCATGTTGCCTGAATCGGCATGGCCCACACAGGTAACCAAAACACAGGAGGAAGAAGTAGAGTTGGGTTTTGTACAAGGAGAATTATTTTCAGTAAACGATACCCCATTTGCGCACCCCACCGATGCCATTAAACATTTACACAGTATAGCTGCGCCTTTTGGCATTGGCCGCGATATTCATGTGGGTGATACCATTATTGGCATTAAAGGCCGCGTTGGTTTTGAAGCAGCCGCACCCATGATTATTTTAAAAGCACACCACGCTTTAGAAAAACATGTACTCACCAAATGGCAGTTAAACTGGAAAGATCAATTGTCAGCTTTTTATGGCAACTGGTTACACGAGGGCCAGATATTAGACCCCGTGATGCGAGATATAGAAGCTTTTTTAACCAATAGCCAGCAACAGGTTACCGGAAAAGTGTTTGTACAATTAATGCCTTATCGCTTTCAGGTTATCGGTATTGAATCGCCATTTGATTTAATGAACAGTAAATTTGGAAAATACGGTGAGATGAATACCGGTTTTACTGGCGAAGATGTAAGAGGCTTCAGCAAAATTTTTGGCAACCAGATATCTATCTATCATAAAGTAAAGGAACAGCACCATGCAGAATAAAATAAAAGTGGGCATTATTGGCGGTGCAGGGTATACCGGTGGCGAATTAATTAGATTGCTGTTGCACCACCCTTTCGCAACCATTCATTTTGTGCACAGTAACAGCCACGCCCATCAAAAAATTAGTGCTGTACATACCGATCTGGAAAGCGATACCAACCTTCAATTTACCAATGCATTAAAGCAGGATGCCGATGTATATTTTTTATGCGTAGGCCATGGCGCTGCCAGAAAATTTTTGGAAGAACACACCATTGATGCTTCCATTCGCATCATCGATTTATCGCAGGATTTTCGGTTACAACAACATGCGTCAATGGGCGAACGTCACTTTGTGTACGGTTTACCCGAAATGAATAAAAAAGCCATCCAATCGGCCCGTAATATTGCCAATCCGGGTTGTTTTGCCAGTACCATTGAGTTGGGTTTACTGCCCTTGGCCAATGCGGGTATTTTGGGCGATGTGTTCACAACCGGTATTACCGGCTCTACCGGTGCGGGACAAAGTCCCTCGGCTACTACACATTTCAGTTGGCGCTCCAATAATATTTCCGCCTACAAAACCCTACAGCACCAGCACATTCATGAAATAGGACAAACTTTAGAACAATTGCAGGGCAATGATGGGATTGCCGTTCATTTTATACCCTGGCGGGGCGATTTTACAAGGGGTATTTACGTAAGCTCAATGATAGATTGCGCCTTTCCTTTAAACGAATTAAAAGAAATGTATCAACTATATTATTGCGAAGCAGTCTTTACCCATGTATCAGATACCATGATCGATTTAAAACAGGTAGTGAACACCAATAAATGCCTCATCCATTTAGAAAAACAGGGCAATAAATTAGTGGTACACAGTGCATTAGATAATTTATTGAAAGGCGCATCGGGACAAGCCGTACAAAATATGAATCTGATGTTCGGATTTCCGGAAACAGCCGGTTTACAATTGAAAGCAACGGCATTTTAAATAGATAAAAGCAACAGGAACGCATAGCATAACGGTATAGTATAGTACATCACAAAAAAAACAACAACACAGCCAAAAGGCTGTAACAGCATAAAACAATTGCATAAAAAAAATTAAACAAGTAATCCCATGAAACTTTTTGAAGTGTACCCATTGTATGATATTGCCATAACACGGGCAGCAGGCGCTTATGTTTGGGACGACCAGGGTGTACAATATTTAGACATGTATGGCGGCCATGCCGTTATCAGCATTGGACATACCCACCCGCATTGGGTAAAAAGAATAGAACAACAATTAGAAAAAATTGCTTTTTACTCCAACTCCGTACATTTACCCATACAACAAGAGCTGGCCGATAAACTGGGTAAAATCAGCGGCAAACCCGACTACCAATTATTTCTGTGTAATAGTGGCGCTGAAGCCAATGAAAATGCTTTGAAATTAGCCTCTTTTTATACTGGCCGGAAAAAGATGGTAGCCTTTTCAAAATCGTTTCACGGACGTACCTCCCTTGCTGTAGCAGTAACCGACAATCCGGCTATTGTAGCACCGGTGAATGAAACCGACAATGTGGTATTTCTTCCCTTTAATGATGTAAGCGCATTGGAAAACTATTTTGCAGAAAATGGGAAAAACATAGCTGCAGTAATTGTAGAAGGCATTCAGGGTGTGGGCGGTATCAATATGGCTTCAGAAGCATTTTTACAAACTATTCGCACACAATGTACTGCCCACAATGCCGTTTTTATTGCCGATAGTGTACAATGTGGCTATGGCCGCAGCGGCCGCTTTTTTGCACATGATTATGCTAATGTAGCCGCCGATATTTATACCATGGCCAAAGGCATGGGTAACGGATTTCCCGTTGCCGGTATTTTAATAGCTCCGCATATACCTGCCAAATATGGCATGCTGGGTACTACCTTTGGCGGTAATCCTTTAGCCTGTGCAGCAGCCTTAGGTGTTTTGGAAGTAATGGAACAGGAGAACCTGATTGAAATGGCCAAACAACGCGGCATGTATATCATGAATAAATTAAAAGAATTTCCTGAATTGGAAAATGTACGTGGCCGTGGATTGATGATTGGATTTGATGTGCCGGATTATTTAAAAGAATTGCGTAAGAAACTGATATTCCAATTCAACATTTTTACCGGTGAAGCCAAACCTAATACCATTCGCTTATTGCCCTCATTGGCTTTAACCCGCAAACAAGCCGACGAATTTTTAGAAACCTTACGGGAAGCCATTGATGCAGTAAAAGAAGAGCAAGGCTTATTGGAAAAAACCGAACAATAAATTACCCATCATACCCTTTCAACTACATTACATGAAACAGTTTATCAATGTATATGATGTATTAACGCCGGAGATGCAACACACCGGCACTGCCATCAACAACATGGTAGGAGCGGCATTGGCTTATAAAGCCCATCCGTTAAAAGATCAACATTTAGGCAAGAACTTACGTATAGGTATGTTGTTTCTTAACCCCAGCTTACGTACCCGTTTAAGCACACAGGTAGCCGCCGCTAATTTGGGTATGGAAAGTATTGTGTTTAATGTAGACAAAGAAGGATGGGCATTAGAGTTTGAAGAAGGTGCCATTATGAGTGGCAATACGGTTGAACATATTAAAGATGCTGCACCCATTTTGGGCAGCTATTTTGATGTGTTGGCCATACGCACCTTTCCCTCATTAAAAAACCGGGAAGATGATTACAGCGAATTATACATCAACCAGTTTATTCGCTATGCCGGTGTACCGGTTATTAGTTTAGAAAGCGCTACCCTACACCCCTTACAATCGCTCACCGATATTATTACCATACAGGAAGATTTACTGCGTAAAGTCGGTACCGCACAAAAAAAACCAAAAGTAGTACTTACCTGGGCACCGCATGTAAAACCCTTACCGCAATGTGTAGCCAATAGCTTTGCACAATGGGTTAATGCATGGGGTGAGGCCGATTTTGTAATTACGCATCCGGAAGATTATGCCTTAGATACCCAATTTACCAACGGTGCCACCATTACGCATAACCAAACAGAAGCATTACAAGATGCCGATTATGTGTATGTAAAAAACTGGAGCACCTACCACGACTATGGCAAAGTATATGAAAACGACCCGGCCTGGATGTTGACCAATGAAAGGCTGGCACTTACCAATAATGCCAAAGTAATGCATTGCCTGCCGGTTAGAAGAAATGTAGAATTGAGTGATGAAATATTAGATGGCCCCAACAGCCTGGTAACGACAGAAGCAGGTAACCGCGTATGGGCCGCGCAGGCAGTATTGGCCAATATTTTACAAACCCTGAAACAAGGCTAATGGAACAGGTATTTATTTTAAAAGTAGGCGGCAATATTATTGATGACGAACAGCAACTCGCTGCTTTCCTGCAGGCCTTTGCCGAAATAGCAGGAAAAAAAATATTGATTCATGGCGGCGGTAAACTGGCTACCCGCATGGCAGCACAATTACAAATACCACAACAAATGGTGGGCGGACGCAGAATTACGGATGCAGAAACGCTTAAAATTGTTACCATGGTGTATGCCGGCTACATTAATAAAAATATAGTAGCCCAATTGCAATCTTTTCAATGTAATGCAATAGGTTTAACCGGCGCCGATGGCAATTTAATACAAGCCCACCAACGCATACACCCAACTATTGATTATGGTTTTGTGGGCGATGTAGATGGTATTAACACCGCATTATTACAACAATTGCTCAACAACAATAGCAGTGTAGTAGTAGCGCCTATTACCCATAACGGCAATGGACATTTACTGAATACCAATGCCGATACCATTGCGCAGGAAATAGCAACAGCGCTGGCACCACACTATGCAGTATCGTTAATTTATCTTTTTGAAAAAGCAGGCGTATTAATGAATGTAGATGATGATACATCGGTGGTTCCATTGATCACACCCCAAATATATGCACAACTGAAAGCACAGGGAATTATTGCAGATGGCATGCTGCCCAAATTAGAGAATGCGTTTACCGCATTGCAAAAGGGGGTACAGCGTGTTATAATTGGCAAAGCAAACGTATTATCCAAACTATTGCAGGGTACTTCCGGTACCACCCTTACTTTGGGAACATAAAAAAATTCTTTATGCAATCAAACGAATCGGTTACAACGGTAGCATATTTAGCAAAAGATGCAACCCGGCTTTTAAAAAAATTAATTGCCACCCCTTCCTTCAGCAAAGAAGAGGAAGAAACGGCTGAAATTATTCAAACATTTTTAGAAAGCAAAGGAGTAGCCACCCATCAGTTCTTGAATAATATTTGGGCAAAAAATAAATATTTTAATCCCGATAAACCCACTATCCTGTTAAACTCGCACCACGATACGGTAAAACCCAATAAAGCCTATACCCTGCCTCCATTTGAACCTATTGAAAAAGATGGCAAATTATACGGCTTAGGCAGTAATGATGCCGGCGGATGCTTAGTTTCTTTAATAGCTGTTTTTTTACATTTTTACCAGCAGGAAAATCTGTCTTATAACCTCATTATGGCCGCAACGGCAGAAGAAGAAATTTCAGGCAGCAATGGCGTTGAAATATTATTGCCTCGTTTACCTAAAATAGATTGCGGTATTGTTGGCGAACCAACATTAATGAATATGGCCCTGGCTGAAAAAGGCTTATTGGTGATTGATTGCACAGCACAAGGTAAACCCGGACATGCAGCCAGAGAAGAGGGCGATAATGCCATACTAAAAGCCCTGAAAGATATTGAATGGTTTACCCAATACCGATTTGAAAAAGTGAGCGATTTATTAGGGCCGGTTAAAATGAGTGTTACCGTTATTCAGACCGACAATAAACAACACAATGTAGTGCCGGCACAATGCCAGTTTGTAGTAGATATAAGGGTAAATGAATTGTATACTTTTGAAGAAATATTGGCAGTAATTCAACAAAACATACAAAGTCAGTTTCAGCCCAGAAGTTGCCGTTTACGTTCAACTTCAATTTCGGTAGAACATCCGCTGATTCAGGCTGGGCTGAGCTTAGGCAGAACCTGTTACGGCTCACCCACTACCAGCGATAAAGCGCTAATGCCCTTCCCAACATTGAAAATGGGGCCGGGCGATAGCGCCAGAAGCCATAGTGCAGATGAATTTATTTTTGTGGAAGAAATTACTAACGGTATTGCATTGTACATTGAATTATTGAATAAAGTATTGTTGCCTGTTTCCTAACATGAGTAAAAGGTAAAGGCAAATAGAATCATATAATTGTTAACCACGTATATACAACAACATGAAACTCTGGCAAAAAAACAGCGGTGCATTGCAGGCAGTAGAACAGTTTACAGTAGGCAACGATCGTGCTATGGATATGTACCTGGCACCTTTTGATGTTTTGGGTTCTATGGCGCATATTACTATGCTGGCATCCGTTGGATTATTGAAAGAGGATGAAGCCAAATTATTGAAAAAGGAACTGTTACATATTTATACTGCCATTGAAGCCGGTAATTTTCAGTTGGCCGATGATGTAGAAGACATTCATTCGCAAATAGAACTTCTACTCACTCAAACTTTGGGCGAAACAGGAAAAAAAATACACAGTGCCCGCAGTAGAAACGACCAGGTATTGGTAGATATTAAATTGTTTTTACGCAAGGAAATAACTACCACCGTTACTGCTGTTCATCAATTTTTTAACTTACTGCAACAACAAAGTGAGCGTTACAAAAATCATTTATTACCCGGTTATACGCATTTGCAATTGGCCATGCCTTCTTCTTTTGGTTTATGGTTTGGCGCTTATTCCGAAAGTTTGGTGGATGATTGTATTACCCTACAATCGGCCTACAAAATAGTCAACAAAAATCCATTAGGTAGTGCCGCCGGCTATGGTTCTTCTTTTCCCATTAACCGCACATTCACCACCACCCTTTTAGGTTTTGATGATTTGAATTACAATGTGGTATATGCACAAATGGGTAGGGGTAAGGCAGAGCGCATTACGGCACAGGCATTGGCCAATGTAGCCGATACTTTAGCGCGTTTAAGTATGGATATATGCCTGTACTTGAACCAGAATTTCGATTTTGTATCCTTCCCTGCCGAATTAACTACCGGCAGCAGCATTATGCCGCATAAAAAAAATCCCGATGTATTTGAGTTGATACGTTCGCACTGCAATCGCATCAAAGCCTTACCCAATGAAATTACTGTGCAAACCACTAATTTGCCATCGGGCTATCACCGCGATTTACAGTTGTTGAAAGAACATCTTTTTCCTGCCTTCGGCATACTACGTCAATGCCTGCAAATGGCCACGCTGATGCTAGAAAATATACACATTAAGGATAATATTATTATCGATGAAAAATACCGCTATATGTTTAGTGTGGAAGAAGTAAACAAATTAGTATTACAGGGCGTACCTTTTCGCGAAGCCTATCAACAAATTGGCCGGCAAATTGAAGCCGGGCAATTTACCTACAGCACCCAATTGCACCATACCCATGAAGGCAGTATAGGTAATTTGTGTAACCCGCAAATACAACACCAAATGGATACCGTAATAGCCGGATTTGGTTTTGAAAAAGCAGCACAGGCTATTGCTCAATTGCTGGCCGATGCCAAAGGGTAAAAGTATCAATCTGTTAAAAACATAGTTCCGGCAGTATAAAAAACCAGCAGTCTGTATTTCCATTCAAATTTGTTGCTTATCATTGCCAAAGAAATAAAAATTGTGGTGAACAAAACAACCGACGAAAGTTATACGTATTATATGCAATCATCGCATTCTATTAAGCTCAATATATGACTAAATTATTCCTTCCTATTGCTATTTTATTGTGTGGCACCCTCGTACAGGCACAAACCAAAAAAACCATGCCGGCACACAGCACGGCACATCCCAATACCCTTGTACTGAAAACCGAAAAAGACTCGGCCAGTTATGCATTGGGTATTAGTGTGGGGCAATCGTTAGCAGCACAAAACTTATCCAACATCAATACCGAATTATTTTTGAAAGGCTTAAAAGAAATTACTGAAAAGAAAAAAGTTCAGCTAACCGATGCGCAGGTAATGAATATTATTACTGCTTATGCAGCCAAAATGCAGGAGCTAAAAACTCAGGCCAATATAGCAGCCGGCAAAAAATTTCTGGAAGCCAATGGCAAACGTCCTGGTGTAGTTACCCTACCCGATGGCTTGGAATATGAAGTACTGAAAGCCGGTACCGATACCATAAAACCTACCTTGGCTGATAAAGTAACCTGCCATTACCACGGTACCCTCATTGACGGAACCGTATTTGATAGTTCGGTTGATAGAGGCGAGCCGGTAACATTTCCATTGAACGGTGTGATAAAAGGCTGGCAAGAAGCCCTGCAATTAATGACCATAGGCAGCAAATGGAAAATTTATCTTCCCTCCGATTTGGCTTATGGCAACAAAGGAGCAGGCGAAAAAATTGGGCCCGGGGCTACTTTGGTGTTTACGGTAGAACTGTTGGGTGTGCAACATTAGTGCGCATGCATCCCTAAAAATTACATAAAACCATGCTTACAAGCTATTACCAAAGGCGGTGGTTAATGGTATGCAGTACATATCATTAAGATTTATTACTTTCGTAGGGTATGGATCAATTGTACACCTTTATTTGGCTGATTGTTACGCTACTGTTCATCGGTTTTTTTGCCGGTTATGAAATCGCTTTTTTAAGCGCCAATCGGTTAAGTATTGAATTAAAGAAAAAGCAAGGCCGCAACGGCGGTATGATTGTAGGCAAATTTTTAGAAAAGCCTACCCAATTTATTGGCACCTGTTTAATTGGCGTGAATGTTTTTTTGGTGGCCTATGGTTTGCTGTTTGATGAATTGCTCAACTCCAGTATCTGGAATTTCTTTAAACGCTTTTTCGACATTGAAAATAGTTACCTGAAATTGGTTTTCAATACGCTACTCTCTACCCTCATTGTATTAATTTTTGGTGAATTTATACCTAAAGCCATTTTTCGTGCCAGGAACGACAGTTTATTGATTGTTTTTGCACCTTTGGCAAAATTCTTCCACAATATTTTTCAACCATTGGCCGTATTTTTTGTGGGTATTGCTCAATGGATTTTGAAGTATATTTTTAATGTGCCGGTGAAAGATAAAAGTGAGGTATTCAGCAAGGTAGATTTAGAGCATTTGTATCAGCAAAATAAAGATACGGATGAAGAAAATGCCGAGGTAAACAATGAGTTGTTTGAAAATGCATTGAGTTTACCGATGGTAAAAATACGCCAGTGCTTAGTACCCAGAACTGAAATTGAAGCGGTTGAAATCACCGCAACCTTAGAGGAAGTACGCGAACGCTACATACAAACCAAACTCAGCAGGCTGATTGTATATGAAGATACCATCGACAATATTTTGGGCTATATTCATCAGTTAGACTTGTTTAAAAAACCCGCTGCCATTAAAGATATTTTATTGCCCATACCGGCGGTTCCGGAAACCATGAGCGCCACCGATTTAATCAACAAATTCACCAAAGAAAGGAAAACCATTGCCTGGGTGGTAGATGAATTTGGCGGCACGGCAGGTATTGTTACCCTGGAAGATTTATTAGAAGAGATTTTTGGGGAAATTAAAGATGAATACGATACCGAAGATTTGGTGGAAAAACAAATAGCCGAAAAAGAATTTTTGTTCAGCGGCCGGCTGGAATTGGACTATCTGAACGAAAAATACCATTTGGAATTTAATGATGAAGAATCAGAAACACTGAGTGGATTTATTATTAACCAGCATACCACCATTCCCAAGCCCAAAGAAAAAATCATCATCGGTCCTTACCAGTTTGATATATTGAATGTGAGTGAAACCCGCATTGATATGGTAAAATTAAAAATATTAGAATAAGCAATACCCCTGTTGCTAGCAGGTTACAGGGTTTATTTTGTTAAATACATATTTTTCGTTTTTTGCTAACTGCATCCCATTAACTTTGTGCCCTAATTGAATGTTGCGTGATCAATGGCAAATTTTCGTAAAAAAAATGGAACCGCCGAAACCGCCGAGATGACCTTTATTGATCATCTGGATGCTTTAAGGATGCACATCATCCGCAGTGTTTTGGTAATATTTGTAACCAGTATCGTAATTTTTATTTACCGTAACTGGGTATTTGATAATATCATTACCGGACCCATCAATCCCAATTTTATTACGTATCGTGCTTTATACAAAATCAGTCACTGGCTGGGTATGGGCGATGGATTAACCCTTCCGCCCGTTCAGGTAAACATGCAAACCACCAGCTTCGGCGGTCAGTTTCTGGGCAGTATTACATTAGCTTTTACTATGGGCGCCATTGTATCGGCTCCTTATGTATTTTGGGAATTATGGCGTTTTATTAAACCGGCGCTTACGCCAAAAGAACTCAAGAATACTCGTTTCGCCATTTTCTGGGTTTCTTTCTTTTTCTTTCTGGGTGCAGCATTTGGTTTCTTTTTATTAGGGCCCTACACTTTTAACTTCTTAGCAAATTTTAAATTAGGCACGCTTTCTATGTTAGAAACCCGGCCTACCCTTACCGATTATTTAGAGAACTTAACCAATATTATTCTGGGCTGCGGCCTGGCATTTGAGTTGCCGGTAGTAACCTTTGTATTAACCCGTATTGGTTTGTTAACCCCCATGTTTATGCGCCGCAGCAGGCGTTATGCCATTGTTATTTTGCTCACCATTGCTGCATTCATTACTCCTAGTCCCGACTGGATGAGTATGATGATTGTGTTTGTACCCTTAATGTCGCTCTATGAATTGAGTATTCTGGTGGCAGCCAAAGTGTATAAAGATGAGCAGAAGAAGGAAAAAGAAGAATGGGGTTAATGGGTGCACATTACCACTAGTGTAATTCTTTTCTCAATACTTACCACTGCTTCGTATTTTCGATACCTATTTTTTAAAATGGTAAATATGCTATAATATAGCACTATTTTACCATGTTTACAATGAATGATTGTTTAACTTAAACCAATGCACATGATGAAAAAAATGTTACTCTTTGTTGCGCTGTTTGTCACCTGGCAGTTACAGGCACAAACCGGTGAGGATGCTGCACAAAAATTTGCACAACTCATCAATCCCTCTGCTTTAAAAGAAAAATTAACCATTTTGGCCAGCGATGAGATGGAGGGCCGTGAAACCGCAACCCCCGGGCAAAAGAAAGCGGCTGCTTACATTGAATCTGAATTTAAAAAATTTGGATTAAAGCCCGGCAATGGCAACAGCTATCAGCAATACTATCCCGTATATCAAGATGAATTAACCGATGCGCAGTTTCGTATTAATGGTGTAAACTATTCGTGGGATAAGGATTATAACTTTTCTATCAATGCATTGCAAGATGGGCAGTTTAATTATCAAAACACTGTTTTTGCCGGATATGGTATTGTAGATGAAAAAACCAACATTAACCAATACAAGGGGTTAGATGTAGCGGATAAATTAGTAATTGTATTAGAAGGCGGCCCCAAAGATTTAATGGAAAAAATCAATGCCCCCAACAATCGTTTTAGTCCGTTTGGAATGTATGCCAAAATAATGGCCGCCCGCCGTTTAGGTGCAGCCGGCATTTTATTGGTTTCGAATGATTATCCCAGAGAAAAGCCAGTTTCAAAAACAGGCAACATGTATCTAAAACCTACAGAAGGTAAACCTTTTATTACAGCCTCCATCTCTACAGCAATGGCCTCTGCGTTATTGGGCAGAACTACCCCGCAAAGCTGGAGCCAGTTGGCAGATATGAATGCGGGCACCTATTATGCCGATGTGCTAATTACCATGCGCAAAAAAACCAATGAACTGCAAAGCAGCAATGTAATTGCCATTTTACCCGGCACCGATAAAAAAGACGAGTATGTGTTTTTAACTGCACACTACGACCACTTAGGCAAGCATGATGGTAAAATTTATTATGGCGCCGATGATGATGGTTCAGGCACTACCGCGGTTTTACAAATGGCCGAGGCGTTTAGTGCTGCTGCCAAAAAAGGTTATAAACCCCGCTGCAACATTGTATTTATGACGGTAAGCGGAGAAGAAAAAGGGTTATGGGGTAGTGAATACTATTCAGAACATCCTATCTTCCCATTAGATAAAACATCTGTTGATTTGAATACAGATATGATTGGCCGTTTAGATACCGAACGCAAAACTGCCGATTCCTTAAATTATGTATATGTAATTGGCCACGATAAATTAAGCAGCGAATTGCCCATTATTAATGAAGCAGCCAATCAAAAATATGTGGGCTTGAATCTGGATTACAAGTATGATGACCCACAAGATCCCAACCGTATTTACTACCGCAGCGACCATTATAATTTTGCTAAAAAAGGCGTTCCTATATTATTCTTTTATGATGGTATGTTGTTAGCCGATTACCACAAGCCTACTGATACTGTTGATAAAATTAATTTTGAGCTAATGAGCAAAAGAGCCCAAATGATATTTTATACTGCCTGGGAAATGGCCAACCGCGATAATATGTTACTACGCGACAAACCATTGAATATGCCTAATGCCAGATAATTCATCCTTTTCAACATTACATAAACCCCATACCGTTTGGTATGGGGTTTTTTATAGGGGAATATGGATTGTAAAACTTAAAATGTAGTGATAAAAATATTTAATACCCAAAAACAGCCTGTAGCTGCTGTTTTAATGCAGGAATATAAGCAGTGGGTGAAGTATAGTAGCCGCCATATTTCGCTACAATACGTCATTCTTTATCTATTAGCAGCATAGAAGGTATGCTTACTATTTGATAGGTATCCTGAATTTTCTGGTATTTATCTACAGCGATTGGAATAACAGTTTGATCCAATATCTGAATCCATGGCAAATGGGCATGTTCTACCCAACGATGCCAGTCAGCCGCACTATGTTCAGTAGAAATACCAATAATTGTTAAATGATCGCGGTATAGTGAATCTATATTTTTTAGATAGGGTTCTAATTTCCTGCAGGGCAGGCAATAAGATACCCCAAACTTCAATAAAACATATTGCTGCTGCCGGTATGCAGCCAAATGAATAGGTATTACCTTTAGTATCATTTACTATAAAATCGGGAACTGAATTACCTACTGCAAATTTTTTTTCATTATCAAGCATTTGTGCAATAACCCTACCATTCTTACTCTTTTTTAAAGCATCCGGAAAGGCTGCATACATTTGTTCAACAGTGGAAAGAGGCATCATATCATTATTGGCAGACGCTAACCAACTTAATGTAAAATAAGAAAATGGATGTTGTAAAATTAACAATGAATCAGCGTTTTTTTCTTGTTGAAGAGATACATATAATTTTTCCTGCAACTGCCGTACCAATGATTCATATTTAGTAACCAGTGTAGCATTGTTTTCCTGCACAGCTTTTTGAATAGTCTTCTGATACAATAGCATACTGTCTTGTAATGGCTTTCGCCATTCCAGAAATGTGGTATGAATTGCTCTATCTGCAGAAAAAATACTATCTTCTACGGAACCGGATAAGTGAGAATGGTTGTAGATATTGTTTCGTGGAATGGTTAATTGCATAGAAGCAGGCGATAAAAAAATATCACAATATTCATTACTAACTACCGCATTCATTAGCGGCCCAATAGAACAAGTTGCCATAACGGGTTCTGTAATGCAGCCTTTAAAATAAAAACGGTGGTTAATCACTTTACAACTGTCTGTTACCAATTGTGTAGGCGTTACAACATATTGCAAATAAATGGTAGTGCCATTGGGCCATTGTGCAGTACCCTGTATGGTAAATGGTTTACAAGTTTCCTGTTGCGCAAATAGGAAAGGAAAGGTAAATAATAGAAAGTTAGTAAGAAAGGTCCATTTTTTATAGTCAATCATCATTAGCATTTAAATTAGCATGATACACTTTCATACGTATTAACAATTCATCCAAACTATTGACAAAATTAGGATCATTGGCAGTGTTTTGAAAATTAGAAGCAAGAATATCACCGTTAGAAAGTAGCACCATAAAGCGGGGTACTTTAGCTATTTGGTATTGTTGCAAAAAAGCATTATTCTCCATCGTATCTACACAATAAGAATAAGTTTGCATAGATGGCCGCTGTTGAAGAAAATTGTGCCATGCTTGCTTGTTCTTATCAATTGATATGGTATACAATGTAATTTTATCTTTTAATATATGTTGCAAACTATCCAACATAGGCATCTCAGCAATACAGGGTCCACACCAAGTTGCCCAGAAATTAATAACAATTGGTTTATTGGTGTTGAGTAATTGCGAAAGCGATATTTTTTGGCCGGAATAATTAATGAATAACGTATTTTTATAAGGCAACATATTAGTATATGCATTTTTAAAATTGTTGTAACGCATCAGCAGGGCCTGCTGATCTGTTGTATCTATACTATAAGTGCCATACAATAAACTATCTTTAATGGTAGTAGCTAATGGCAAATAGGTAGTATTGTACCAATTTGTAATTGTAGTAAATTGGGTTAAAGTAAATACCTTTAACATAGATGTAGAAAACAATTGATTCGCCGTCAAAAAAATATCTTTAAACTGTTTTACAGTAAAACTCATATTTACGCCAATATTAGCATTGGCTTTAACCACTGCATCTAATGCCATTCTGTAATAAGTAGTGGTTGCTTTTAAGGCTTCAATGCTATTTAAAAAAGGAATAAATGTTTTAAAAAAATTTTTTTCATCATCGGTTAAAGATAAAGAACGATGCACAAAATATTTGTACAATAAATCAATATATACACATTTAGCATTAGCAATAAAAATTTTTTCATTATCACCCCCTCGTTTGTTAAAAAACGAAACAATAAAAAGAGAGTCAGCCTGAAATTTTTGATATAAAATAATTTTATATTGCATAAAATTAAGCGTAGTATCACGTAAAGATGTTAAAATGGATTTTATGGGAAGACTATCATTATACCTATTCAAATATTTAAAATAAAAATAGCGTGTTGGATTTTTTCACTATAAACCACTTTATTATTTTTATTCAGTGTTAAGAAAATAGTATCATTATTGTTCACACAAATAGGTTTATTATAGGCTACTTGGAAGATGGTAGTTGGTATTGTTAACCGATATGTTTGCTTGGCAAAATGATTTACAAGATTAATAGTTTGCTTTTTTAATGCCACAAAAGGGTAAAAAATATCATAAGTTATATTTATAGCCTTGATTTCAGAATTGAAAAATGATGAGACTGTTTGTATATAAACATTATATACCCCTTTATTGGGTATTTGTGTATCAGCGGAATAACATATGAAAGGAAAAAAAAGAGAGAACAGCAATGGCACTAAACCATGATACAATTTTGTTGTCATAAAGTAAATAGTATTCATATTAAATAAATGATTTAATCAATAGGTAAGGTTGCCTATAAAAAATAGGCAACCTTGTTCATTCTTAGCTACAAACGCAAGTAGCTTTTACAGCTGATGGATATTGGCTTTTGCAAGCACCATAATCTGTAGAGCAACTTGAAACAGAAACAGATCCAATTTCATTTCCTTCCACAGGCGCATCCCAACACGTTGAAGTACACTGTCCTTCTAAAGTTTGGCTTGGAACACCCGTAACACCACCTTTAATTTGTTTCATTTCTTCTTTGGTTAATGGTTTCATTTTTTAAAACGAAACGGTTGAAAAATATAACTTTACTGATATTCAAACCAACATTATCATTTATTAAATTTAAAAAATTATTAGCTTATATTGCATAATTATTTTTATATATTTCATTTTACTTTTTGTCTTATTTGAATTAAAATTGGTAATATTGTACTTTTAAAAAATTCTTTTGCAGCCAAATTATCTTTAGAACCACCACGTTGAATATATGCCTGTTCCCATTTTTCTGTCCATATTATATTTGCAGGAAAAATGGGAGCGCCTTGTAAAAAATCATTTTGCTCAGAAGTAATTGAATAAACCGGAAAACGAATTTGATAACGTTTTTTAAAACTATTAATCGTGTCTTGATTCTCCATGGCAAAAGATAAAAAAACAATATCAGGATATTGCTTTAAACTATCATACAAATTATTTAACGCTGGAAACTCAGCAATGCATGGTGGGCAGTTGGCAAACCAAAAATTGGTAAAAATAATTTTATGATTCAAAGACAATCCGGTAATGCTTTTAAGCAAATCTATTTGCTGGCTATTCAATATATTTTTTGTTGGATTAGTTCTTTTCCATTTCATATCTATTGATGTAGCAGAATTAACTCGCTTTAACTTAACATATCCAACCTCAGGTTTTTTTTGTTTGAAAACATAGTTTTTTTTATTTAAACATATAGTATCTGAAAATAAACATACATTACTAACCATGTTTTGACTGACATTCACAAGTCTTATGCTATATAAAAATTTTTGAAACACCAATTGACTAAACCTAATAGGAACAAATTCAATTAACTGAAATGAATAATTATTCCCATTAATTTTACTGTTACCGATGTAACTTTTTGTATCGGATAGCTCAATTGTACTATATTGGATTTGCGATGTAGGGCTAACCTTTACCGATGCTTCAAATTTAAAATGCAAAAGCTGGTTGTTATAACAACCAGATACATTAATGAATGTAATTCTATGATATTTTTCATTCGGTTGAACACTCATATTTGTTAATACAATTGCAGAATCATTGAAAAAACTGCCATCATTATTACTATCGGGTACAATGAAATACTGGTCATTGGAAAGCTTTCCTAAAAATATTTTAAGTGTAATAGTCGTGTTGGTATCTTGACAAATGCACAAAAGTTCATCTTGAAGTAATTTTTCTTTGATAGAATCGTAGGCAATTGTACTAATCTTTCCAGATTGCCATTCATTGTAATAACTTTGTGGCCGATTGAAATAAAATTTACAAACAGTAAATGATTCACAACCTTTGTATTTAGCATATAAAGAATCGTGTTTATTTAACTGACCGTCATTTCCCATGATAAGTAAATTATGGCTTTTATAAAAATCTGCTTCATTTTTAACTACTGAAATTTTTATACCACAAGAAGTAAACAGGAATAAAACTATCAGAATGTGAAAGAATTTCATTGATTAAATTTATTGAATGGTAGTATGCATTAAACTTTTTGGAAAGGAAGAACAATAAGTATTTGCATAGCTTTGTTCTTCCTTAAGAGAATACTATTCTGCTATTAAGAATATCAACAAAGATGATTTGTTCTGCTGCTGTAGCAGTTTTAACAGCCTATACTACGCCCATTACAAATCAGTTCTTTATCCGATTTTCCTCTTTCACATTGTTTTGTTGGTCCACATAATGGGCCATACCAACATGTAATACAAACAGAAGGATCAGTACCTCCTTTAATTAATTTCATTTCTTCTTTGGTTAATGGTTTCATTTTTAAAAAATTTAAAAGTTAAAAAATATACCTGAACATGCATACAGGCAACCCTTGCGCTTAGGTAGTATAAAAATATAAACAATTTTTGAATAGTAAGTGTAGGGGAAGCCCTACAATTTGAAGTAAAAAATATTCAAAAAATGACTATTTGTTCGTACAAAAAAAGTAAATAACTCAGTAGTTCAGTTTTCCTCTGCAGTAAATTTGAAAGACAAAAATGGAGGTGAAGAAAAAAAATGAAAAATAACTATACTAAAATTTGGATTTAATTTTCGTTAAATATCGATGCATAGTAGAATCATTAATTTCATCTAATAAATTTAAATCAAAACCCTCATTTAATAATAATCCATATTTTGGGATGGTTAGAATTTTTTTAAAAATGGTATCTTGATTAGCGAAATTTCTTCTAAATTGATTTGAGGCAAACATATTCCGCTCAAACAAAAAAGATTGCCAATTATCTTGTGATTTATCAATGGATACAAATAGAATATTTAAATCAGGATACTTCTTTTTTAAATCAACAATTTCAGGCAAACTTTTTAAACAAGGTAAACACCAGGTAGCCCAAAAATAAATCAATAAGGGCTTATCAGAATATTGTGATACTATCTCTGAAAAATCTTGCGAATGAAATTGGATATCATATAAATTTTTATTTTTTGGGGAGTCCTTTAATTTATCTGTTTCGGCAAGAGTACTCTTATCAATATATTTAAAAAAGATTGATTTGACTGCTTCTCTTTTTAATGTTCTATATAAAGTTCCATTTAGTTTGATTTTTTTACGTTGCGCATGAACATATAAAGAGGCAACAAGATAATCATAACAAATAGATTGTTTATTGAAATAATGCTGGATGTCATCGAAATAAATACGTATTGAATAATCAGTTTTTAATTTAATAATTGATGTTTTGGTAAGCTGTTTAGCAATGTTTGAAATTAATAAAGCAATATCACCTTGGGAAAAAATGGAAATTTTTTGACGATTAATTTGATTGATATAATCATTCAATCTATTATTTAGTAATCCTAAACTATCCAATATTGGCATAGATTCTGTTAAATAATAGTATTCATCTATTAATTTTTGGGTTTCTAATATATAGTGCAGCAAATCATCTTTAATTTTTTGATTAAAATCATAGTTATTGATTAATTGATTGACATTTTTTCTATAAAAACTGTCATTTTTAGATAAATGTTGAGCAATGAAATTTTCATTAGCAATGATACTATCTTGATGTTGCAAAAAATAAATAGTATAGCTATTATTAAATGAAGCCTTCATTTCAAAACACCTATTTAAAAATTCATTATATTTTTTGTTTTCGTTATTTTGAGTATTGATGTAAGTATATCCGTTTCTGTTATAAATGGTAATGGTATCGGTATCAAATAAAAACCAATTGGTATCTTTATTAATAGAAAATAGCTGACCCGGAATGACATGAAACACCTTCTTAACACCGGCAGTATCAATATAATCTAAAGCACAACCGTTAGAAAAGAAATCGCAAACAGACATTTGAACAGGTTGTTGAAAAGATGCATTTACCTGCACCTGAATAACCGGCAGTTTACTTCTGGTTTTACATCCCATTATACCTAAAACACTTAATAGACAAAATGGTAAAATCGTATTAGCCATAACTGAATTTGTAAAAACTGAAACAACGAGATCATTATAATAATGACCTCATTGTTTTCTTTGTTATGAATATTAGATAAAATATTTAACAAGCAACACTGTAGTGACATACCATGCCATTTCCGGAATCATAACATCTTCCGGATCCACTTTCTTGTGATTTTCCATTACATTTAATAGTAATATGTGTAGTGCAATCTCCATTGTTTGTACATGGTGTACTGGCACTACCACCAACAATTAATTTCATTTCTTCTTTGGTTAATGGTTTCATTTTTAAAAAATTTAAAAGTTAAAAAATATACCTGAACATGTATACAGGCAACCCTTGCGCTTAGGTAGTGTAAAAATATAAACAATTTTTGAATAATAAGTGTAGGGGAAGCCCTACAATTTTATGATACACAATTAATCTTCCCTAGGCAGTGAAACAATATAAGGTATGTTAAAATGTCGACATAAATTATCTAATGCACCAATCCCATTTTCATGAAATAATACATTTCCGGATGCATCAATAACCATAAAAGTAGGATATATCCCTATGTTTAAATAATGATGCAAAGTGTGATTATCCGCATCATACAAAGGTTCATAATAAACCGGCCAGGTTGGCTTGTGCTGCCAATAAAATGCTTCTGCATTTTCTATACTATATTCATTTAGAATAGTAATCAACTGAAGCTGTGGAGGGAGTTGTTGTACTAGCTGTTTAATAAAGGGTTGTAAAGCCATACAAGGCTTGCACCAGGTACCACTGAATTCAAGAATGGTATAGGGCTTTTCTTGAAAGTTGATGGATGTTTTTTTATGTAATGCAAGTTGATACAGATAGCTGCCTACTAAAACTGCATAAGGAATTGTTACATGTGCAGTTAAAGGAGTATCAATGGTAAAATGCAAAATTTGATGATCAAAATCAATAGACTGAATATGTATACTATCTTTTCCAAAAGCTGTACCTTGTCCATTTTGTAAAACATAATCTAAGGTATTATAAGCCATTAATTGTAATTGTTCATTTTCTATGGCATAAAATAAAATAGCAGCATACGCATGTATGTTTCGTATTTGCTTAGGATAAATAGCAGCCGTTAAAGCGTAAGGAAAAATACGAAACTGATAAATGGCCCCTTTATAGCTAAAAGGTACAGATTCATAGTAAGCATAAGAAATAATAGTACATTTAAAATAGTCGATTTGCTGTAATTGAACACTATCGGTAAATGGCTTTCCGGAAGCAGTTACAGGCGCACAACGAAATGCTGCATCAAATAAATGAACGGTATGATGAGTGTCGGTATAAGCTAAATTACGAAGGTGTATGACGGGAAGTTGTTGAATATATGCAGATGTTGATTGATTGGCACTTTTTAACGGTATAATATACACAGAATCATCCCTAAAAGAATGATTAAAATTTTGGTCAGCCACTACTACTAATTGTTGCTGTGCAATACCAACTAAAATAGAAACCTCGTTTTGGTCATGGCGCTCCTTTTGTGATTGAATAGATTTATGGAAAACAGCATAACGCTGAATAACCATACCATTTTTTAAATGCAACAAGCTATCAGATGTATTTATGTAAGTGGGTGAATTTAATTCAGTAACATAAAAAAAGTTACTATCAGATTTATTTAAATAAAATGGTATCTGAAAAGTTTGTGACAATAATACACAGTGATAGAATAATAAGATTACAATGAAATATATTTTTTTTAATAGACACATGTAATTGTAATAAACAGATAAAGCCATTGGCTAATGTTGTTGATAAAAGATTAGCCAATAGCAATTTGAAAAATTAACAGGAAACATATTGCAACTCCATAGTGAATAAATTAGCACACTGCATGGCTAACCCACCATAGCCATACAAATTCGTACAAACCCATCCGGAAGGGAAACTTTGGCAGGTAGCACTGTTAGCAGAACAGGTGCCACAATGCGTAATACCTCCTTTAATTTGTTTCATTTCTTCTTTGGTTAATGGTTTCATTTTTAAAAAAGTTAAAAGTTAAAAAATATACCTGAACATGTATACAGGCAACCCTTGCGCTTAGGTAGTATAAAAATATAAACAATTTTTGAATAATAGGTGTAGGGGAAGCACTACAATTTTATGATACACAATTAATTTTCCTCTGGTAGTGAAACAATATAAGGCATGTTTAAATGCCGGCATGTAATATATACTGTTTCTATTTCATTTTCATGAAACTTATTTCAAATGCGTACTAATTAATTGTACCAACTGATGAAAACTACCGGAAGGGGATGGCGCATTGGAATGAATTACTTCCCCATTTTTACCTATAAACAAATATCTTGGAATGGAATAAACTGAAAATTTTTGATTGAATGCACTTTCATCAAATTCGATAAAACAATAATTGAATGCACGATTCAATTGCTCTAATTCACTTGCTTTTAGCCATGCTAATACATCGCGATCAATTGTTAAATGAAGCAATACAAAATCATTTGATTTAAGTGTATCAGCCAATTTATTTAAGTAAGGCATATCAGCCCTACATGGGCCACACCAACTAGCCCAAATATCTACTAAAATTACTTTATGATGAAACTGATCCAATAATTTGGGTAACGAAATCTTTGTTTCCAGATCAACTGATAGTAAGCTGTCATTTATAAAAGAGGTTAAGAAATTTGAAGTATCAACCTTTTTTAAATTGGGCAAAATAACATTACTTCCAATAATGGTAGTATCTCTGAATAAACCATCTTGTATAATGTTATGAGTTAAAATATTACGAATATATTTGGATGGAATAAAAGACAATTGATGGGCTAATGTATAAATTGTTGCAGAATCGTTTAATTTTCTATAATAAGTTCCAGAGCATTGATAATTGAAGAGCACATTACATAGTTCTATAAAATAGGGATTAATGTATTTTTGAAAAAAATTATCTGAATATGGAAATGCATTTGTGAAAAGAGAGTCAGATAAATGATGCAACCAAATAGCATTGGTTTTTGTATCAATAGCCAGATAGCTTTTAGAAAGTAGCTGTAAGCATAGAATAACACGCTTAAAATAATCAGAAATATCCTCGGTTAAAAAATGTTGCCGTGTAAAATGATGAAGGTATACATATTGTAGATTGGTTAAAGAATCGATTGCACCATTGATTTGGTTAGTTAAAAAAACCCGATGCATGGAGTCTGCTGATTTAGGAATGGCATACTTGATGGTAAGTGTATTAATACTGTCCAACATCAATTTAAATAAATTCATTGAGTACATTAACACGGTATCTGCATGCATGAAGGTTATACTGCCATCCCAATTTAATTGAATGTGCACTGTAGTATTTGGGAAAACCAAATATGGCGTTCTAACAAGATCATTATTCTGAATAAATAGAGTTGGTCGTTGCAGCGGAACAAAGTTTTGTCCTTTATGTAAAAAGATGTTGTGTGGAACTCCAATGGAATCATAGTATTTAAATACTAATTTAAAAGGGGTACCGTCATTCATAAAAAATGCACTATCATTTATTTCAAAAGTTACACCCGATGAACTCATTTTCAGCAATTTGTTATTATAAAACAAGCTATGGGCATGAACTGATATAGTACAATTAGCAATGAATACAATCAATATAATCTTAATTATATACATTATATTTAGTTTATTGAGTAAAATATAAAAAAGAGGCAGTATTAAATAGACACTTTGGTTAGCAATAATTTATTTTTTATATCACAACAATTCATATCAATTAAAATAACTGCCTCTAATAGTAAAAAACAACACTCAAAATTTACTGTGGAGGTAAAATTTCTACAACTATTGTTGTACACAAACAGCCATATCCTGCCGGGCTGCATTTACACTTTTTTGATTCAGTAGACTTAGCTTCACAAATGCTTGCAACACAACCTTGATCAATACCTCCTTTAATTAATTTCATTTCATCTTTGGTTAATGGTTTCATTTTTAAAAAATTTAAAAGTTAAAAAATATACCTGAACATGCATACAGGCAACCCTTGCGCTTAGGTAGTATAAAAATATAAACAATTTTTGAATAATAAGTATAGGGGAAGCCCTACAATTTTTAAAAATACGGGTTATAAAAGGGATATTAAATTTTAAAAAGAAGCGTCGCCAATTCGAATAAATTTTCTACTAATACAATAAATCAATAATCCCATTCGCCCTCCTTCTATATTTAATTTTTTACAAATGCGTTGTATATAAACTTCTATTGTTTTTTCTTCTTTGTTTAAAATAAGTCCTATTTCTTTATAGCTCAATGTGCCGGGCAACAAACTAATAATTGAACGCTCGGTGGCTGTTAAACGAAGGCTTTTCATATTCAATTGTTCCGCCCAACGTTCTTCCCGAAGTATTTTGTGTATTTTAGCAGTAATGCCTAATTGGGCAGAAAAATAAAGTTGATGATTGAATATTGCTGCCACGGCTTCTGGTAATTCTTGTGGTATATTGTTTTCCAAAACCACAGCGCTAACACCAAGGGCTAACGCATCTTTCACTTGTTTTACACCTACTTCAGATACTACCAGTAATAAGGGTAATCCGGCATAATGAGTAGAAATAAATTCAATTAAGGCCAATGATTCTATTTTTTTGGAGGATAACCCCAATATAATAAAATGGGGCAATGGTTTGGCAAAATGAAGTTGTTGTAAAAAATGTATACAGTCGTTAAACAAAACAATAGATAAGGATGCAAAACCAGCTTCGAGATGATGCCTCACTAAAACTACTACATCAGCCTGATTATGATATATAAAAACTTTCATTCAAAAGGTTTCGGTAAATATAGTATATATATATATATATATATATATATAGCTAAATTTTTTTGTGTAGGGAATTCCCTACAAAATTCAATTTGAGCAAATTGTAGGGATTCCCCTACATAGTCCATATTAATAAAATTATTAAGTTTACAAAAAAATGTATGTATGGTATATAGTTTTAACACATCCTTAGATGCTGTAGCTATTAAATATGCTAAATTAAAAGGGGTACAAATAACAGCATCGCAAATTAAAGAATCACTATTAGAACATCCATTTTATCCCAGCTTATTAAGTCTAAGTGATACTTTTGCTAAATTTAACTTGAAAAATGCTGCCTTTAAAATAGAGACAACACAAATTGAAACCATAGAAACACCATTTATTGCCTTTCATCAGGTAGAAAATGTTGGTAAAGATTTTATTTTAGTGCAAGACATTAACAAAAATAATGTTACTTTTTATCATAACCGGTTGAGCAAAAAAACCATATCGAGAGAACAGTTTTTAGAATCATTCCAAAAAATTGTTTGGTTGGCAGAAAATGCAGCTCAAAAAAACAATCAACAATATAAAGTATATAAAAAAGAAGAATTATTTACAAGGCTAAAGCAATGGGTAGCCATTATTGCAGCTTTTATGGTCATTTCCGGTTTAATAGTACTTAATCAGCAAATTTCATTTAACAGTTATATTCCATACATCGCCATCGTATGTGTTAAGCTGATGGGCATTTTAGCAACCAGCCTATTATTGATATATGAAATTGATCAGAATAATCCATTCATAAAAAATTTATGTGGTATTGGGAAGAAAACGAATTGCAATGCTATTTTACATAGTAAAGCCTCAAAAATTGCAGGTGTTTCATGGAGTGAATTAGGCTTTATTTACTTTGCAAGCACATGTATTATTTTATTACTACCCGGGTTGGGTTTAGATAATAAATTTGCATTTATTTCATTATTAAGTGCATGTGCAAGTCCTTATATTATATTCAGTATTTATTATCAATGGAAAGTGATAAAACAATGGTGCCCCTTGTGTTTAATTGTTCAATTAACTTTATTACTTGAGTTGATTTGGTCAGTTTCACATGTTGCTCTATTTACAAAAATATCCATTTTAAATATTGTCAACACTAATTTTTTGGTGGTAGTTTCAATTGCAGTTATTTTACCAATAATTTTTTTATTTTTTTTTAAACCTATATTTCTAGATGCCAAAAAATATTCGTTGTATTTCCATGCTTATAGAAGAACACATTTTAATCCGGATATTTTCAATGCATTGTTAGTACAACAACCTGCCGCGCCTGATGGCTGGCAAAATATTGGCATATCAATAGGTAACCCCGAAGGTAAAATCAACATTATCAAAGTATGCAATCCCTATTGTAATCCTTGCTCAGAAGCGCATCCCATCCTAGAAGAACTCATCCATTCAAATAAGAATATTCAGGTAAAAATTATTTTTTTATGTAGTTCGAAAGGAGAAATGGTTGTAAATCATTTAATGGGAATTTATGCAGAGGGTAATGAATTGAAAACAAGGAATGCATTAGATGCCTGGTACTTATCAGTGGAAAAAGATTATGAACAATTTTCACAAAAGTTTTCCGTAAACCCGTCTTTAAAAGACCAGCAGCAAGAAGTAAATACCATGAATAAATGGGTACGTGAGGCAGGTATTGCATTTACACCTACCCTGTTTATTAATGGGTACAGATTACCGGAAGATTATTCGATTGAAGATTTAAAAAATATCATCATTTAACTATTGGTATAAACGCTTTTCTTTTGGTAACGTTCCCTAAAAGAAAATATCCGGTGGAACGCCTGCTACGCAATACAAGTAGCAGACCGGATAAGCCAACACCGGGTAAGGCTTAAAGCTCCCGGCAAACATTCAATCACTTTTAAATGTAAAAAAATGACAACGAAAAAATTAAGACTTGCCGATTTGCAGCAGCAATTGAGCAGGACAGAAATGAAACAAATTATGGCTGGGGGTGGATTAAATCAGGGTTTATCAGGCACACAAGGTTATATGTGTTGCTGGTCAGGCACTACAAACTGTAGTATTTGTCAACCAGCTGCGCGTCCGGATTGTGTATCGGGAGCCACAGCAGTTGAATGCTAAATAATGTAATTAGATGATTACATTATTTTGATATGAAGGAATTAAATAATTCCTTCATATCTATCATTTAAAGATTAAGACTATGAAATACTTATTAATATTTATTTTAATTTTATTTTTTTTCGGATGTACGTCATCTAATGAAAAAAATATGCCTTATGTAAATGCCCCGGATATTGAAAAAAATATCATGAGCTGGTTGTATTATGATCGTGATTACATGAATTGGTCGGCAGATTGTATAGCTTATAATGAGCATGACAGTGTAATCACTAAAAAAGAATTTTTAAAACAATTAACAACTGGGGAATATATTCCGGTGAGATTACAAAGCAAAGACAGTACCATTCAATATCAATTAGCTATTGCCCATAATGCAGAAGTTGGAAATGTTATTCGCAATAAGGCCATTGCTGAGGGGCATTACGATTCTATGCGCGGTATGCCCCTACCCAACTTCAATTTCAAAACAATAAGCAATGAAGTAATTAATAATCATATAACACCACAAAAAAAATATGTCATTAATTGTTGGTTTATTCATTGTAAAACTTGTGTGGCTGAATTTCCTCAATTGAATGCATTGGTAGATGCATACAAGAATAGACCGGATATTGCTTTTTTAGGTATGGCATTTGATCGTGCAGATAGCATTAAAGCATTCTTAGCGGATCATCCATTTAAATATACCATCATCCCAAATAAAGAAAAATATTTAATGGATACCTTACAAATCATGGGTTTTCCTACGCAGTTAATAGTAGATAGCACCGGCCATATCATCAATGTATATTCCAATTTAAATGAAATGAAAACAGCACTCAAAAAATTGTAAACTATTAAAAATGTATATGCATATATGTTGAATGAAATTTTATCAATAGTATTTTTTTAGTAAGGTTCCCTAAAAGAAAATATCCGGTGGAACGCCTGCTACTCAATACAAGTAGCTGACCGAATAAGCCAACACCGGGTGAGGCTTTAAGCTCCCGGCAAATATTCAATCACTTTAAAAATGAAAAAAAATGAAAAAAAATGAAAAAAAGAAAATTAAGCCTTGCCGATTTGCAGCAGCATTTGAGCAGGGCAGAAATGAAACAAATTAAGGCAGGGAATGCAGTCGGATTCAATGACAAATGTCCGGCTACTTGCAATAGTAATTGCAATGCCCCCTATTGCAAATGTGACACCAATGGCAGTAATGTTTGTGATAAAAACTATTGATATCATTCATATTTCTCAAATGCATAGAATAGGTATTCAAACATACTGAATGCTTTAACTGCACAATATGAAAAAATTAATTTGTTGTTTAGGAATTATTACTGTTGGCATTTTACATGCACAAAACGTTGTACTGCCCTTCATATTGAATGGTTACATAAATAGTGATACCGGTTCCGTTCGGTTAATATTAACCGGCGACAGTTCTAATTATCTTCCTATTCAATATTTAACGACAGGCAAGGTAAAAAATGGCCAATTTTCATTCAGTGGTGTCTTATCATACCCATTATCATTCCGCCTTTTATTTCTGGGAAATAAGGAGTATGTTTCAGACCTGTTCTATATTGATGCCGGCACACAAACCATCATATGCAATGTTGATTCAATACGTGAAATTCCCGCTATGAATAATGCAACGATGCAGGAATTGATCCAATTTAAGCAACAACATTACACAAGTGAAACCATTCAGGTATATATCAAAAAACATCCTGCATCTTATATGGCTATGTGGCAACTTGCAAGAATGCTTTCTTTCAATTACAATCCCAATTTAGATACTGCATACTCGTATTTATCTGATGCCGTGAAAATGAGTTATACAGGTATCCGTTTAGGTGAAAAATTAAAAGCTGCAGCCGTTTTAAGTCTGAACCATATTTTTCCTAATTTAACCTTATTAGACATGTGGAAAAATCCTACACAACTTTTTAATCAGAAAAAAATAAACCAATTTACGCTCATTGATTTTTGGTTCAGCCATTGTAATCCTTGTATTGAACAGTTTCCGCAATTCATACAAATATATCATAAATATAAAAATATTAATTTTAATATGATTGGAATTTCAGTGGACAATACAAAGGACATAGGAAACTGGATAAAAATGATAGGCAAGTATCAACTACCCTGGCAACAATTATTAGATACCAACGGGTTTCAAGCTCTTAAATTATCAATTAATACCTATCCTAGGAATTTTCTTTTAGATAGTCATCATGTAATTATTCAGAAAGATATTACACCGGAAGCTTTAAATAATTTTTTAGCAGAAAAAATGACCGAACATAAATCTTCTTTTAGTAACGTTCCCTAAAAGAAACATCCGGTGGAACGCCTGCTACGAAGTACAAGTAGCTGACCGGATAAGCCAACACCGGGTGAGGCTTTAAGCTCCCGGCAAACATTCAATCACTTTTAAATGTAAAAAAATGACAAAAAGAAAATTAAGCCTTACTGATTTGCAGCAGCAATTGAGCAAGGCAGCCATGAAACAAATTAAGGCAGGATCAGGTTTTGGGAATTCTTGCAATATTTATTGTGGAAATAACCCAAGTTTATGTACGGATACTTGTACGACTTGTACTCCTGCAGGAAATGCATCTAACCCAAATGTACCAGGAGGAGACAAGATTTGTGTAAGGTAAAATAAATATTAATTTATAACGTAAATATTATTCATTATATTTTATATGATTGAATATATAATATAATGAATAATGTTTTTATATTTTAAATATGTACAAATTAGTATTAATACTAGTGTTCTTGTTTGAATTTCTAATAGATTGTAAATCACAAAAGCATAATTTTTTTATAGATACTTTCTTTTTATATGGCAAAATAATTGGTAGAGATACAGGAAATATTGTATTGCAATATCCAACCATACATAATCAATGGAAACAAGATACCTGCCTGCTCAAAAACGGAGAATTTTACTTTACCGGGATGGTGAATCAACCCACTTTTTGTCACTTAATAGGTCCACATATCAACAATAATTATGTAGATATTTACATAGATAAGGGAAAGCAAACAATAGAATTGAATAATAGTAATTTTAAGGATTACCAATTAACAGGTAGCAATATTGCCAAAGAATTACATGAATGGAATGAAAAAAAAACTGCGATTTTCATGAATCATCCGTCAGTAAAAAAATATGAAGCAATCTTGAAATTATACAATGCAGAAACAAATAATACATTAAAAATTCAACTGAATCAGCAGCTACACAACTTACTAGATAGCATTGAAAGTTATCATAATGCATTAAAGCTGGCAAGCATTCAATGGATAGAAAAAATGAATGATTCCTACATCAGTGCAACAGAGTTATACAGTTTAATCATAAATCAACAAATTGCTACTACTGAAGCCGTCAGTCTATTTTATCAATTAACAGATCGTATTCAACAAAGCAGAGTAGGCCAATTAGTGGCAGAAGCACTTCAAAAAAGTATGGTAAATATACCCGCACCTGATTTTACAGCTAAGGGATTAAATCAGGAAAATTTTCAACTCCATAGTTTAATCGGTAAATACATTATCATCAGTTTTTGGGCAAGTTGGTGTATTCCGTGCATTGAAGAAATACCTTATTTAAAACAACTGTATAACAAATACCATGCAAAAGGGTTGGAAATTGTAACCATTTCTATAGATAAAGATTTGCTTGCTTGGTACAACGCTGTGATAAAATGGAATTTGGAGAACTGGAAAAATGTTGTATGCAATACCGCCATTAAAACCAGTTACATTAACCCCAACATGCCCATTCCAAGCCTACTACTGATTAATGATAAAGGAATAATTATTTGGAATTCAATCAATAAGCCGGAAGAAGATAAAATAACGGCACTGGAAAAAGAACTAAGTAATTGGATAAATATAAAAAATTGATCAATGAAATTGATACAAACCTTTTATGTAGATGCTTTCAAAAATATAACAAAAACAGCGATGGGATGGAATTTACCCTTTTATAATGTAATTAGCTGGACATTAAGCTGTTTACAATTGCATAAATATTATGATGATATAGCACTTTATGCCAACACTGGTTCAGCAAAGTTTTTTAATGAAATATTGCAACTACCCTATAAAAAATTTATACATCCCATGATAATTTTATTCTTCACCATCATGATTTATTTGCATTACCAAAAATATATACCTATTCATTACAAAAGGAACCATTTTTACACATAGATGGAGATGTGTTTATTTTTAAGCCTTTCAGCAATACATTTCTAAAGAAAAGTTTAATAGCACAAAATGAAGAGAAAGCAACTGAATATTATACATCTACTCAAAAAGATTTAATAAAAAATTTCAGCTATTTCCCCAAACATCTGAATACGGGTTCTACGTAGTCCTATATCAAAAGTATTTTTCCGTACCTCTCCTTCTACCAAAGTTCCCGGATTGTTTTGGTTATACCGAAGCCAGGTTTGGTTTAAAAAAGTAAATTGAAAATAATGGCTATCCGATTCATTCAATGAAAAACGAAGGCCATTTTGTTGCGCATAAACGCTGCTAATGGTGAATAGTAACAAGCAACATATTTTTATCAATGCCATAGTTAATTTTTCAAAACGGCAATATAGTGTAGAGAAACCGGCATTGCAAATAGTTACTCATTTTTTGAAAGCAAAATTTCTATTTTAGTTGCTTACTGACACCGCGTTTAAATTTTGCGGTATCACTCGCATAGTGTGTACCATGTAAAAAATCGTACCGGCTTCGTATTAAAAAATCGGTCAGATTAATGGTAGGTTGCATAATAGATACAGTATTTTGATACTGCTGCTGCAGCATAGCAGGTTGCAACAATGTAAAATTAAGTGTATTTGTTCCATGCACCCAACTCATGGTATGCTGTGTAGCACTGCGCAATTGAAATGTATCGGCTGCTTGCTGCCAAAAAATTCCTTTAGGTGTGCAGTAAATGGTTTGTAATGAAGAATGAACCGAATCGCCTTTATTCATTTTAAATTGATATACATTCAACAACAAATCGTTTTGGCGGCTGAAATAATGATAAAATGTATCTTTCCCATTTACTACCCGCCAGTTTTCATTGCCAAAAAAATGCTGAATGCTATCCATTAAATGCACCGGCATTAACACAACATCTGCTTGTTTTACTTTGGTGATTTCATTTTCGCCACAGCTTAGTAATAATAGTATACACGACAAAATGGTTATGCGTTTCATGTTCAATGTTTCCATATTTTACAAACACAAACAGCCCTGTATAAAACAAGGCTGTTGTAGTATTTATTGTTCACTAATTGAATTTGGTCCAGTTTTTCCACCAGGTATCGCCGGCAGCACATGCGCCTATATAGGCTACAGAAGTAAACCATCCGTTTAATTTAGGATTAACAAATGAAGCACCAGATTTAGCCGGAGAAGCAGCAGTTGGGTTAAAATCGGGATTGCTGTAATTAAAAGGATCACCCAAGGCCACAGCACTATTATTGTCTAAAATAGCATTGCCATTGGCAGCCGTATTGTACCAACTTAAAATAGTGGCATCTGTTGCTCCGGTTGGGGCTGTAGTTGAAGGAGCATATTTAACCGGTGTTGTACAACCTGAAATGATAGTATTTTGCACATACAGGCTGGGATTAGCAGCAGTTATATTTAAATCGGTAGGTGTACCCTTACTGGCATCTATCAATAAACCCTGCGGCCATCCGGCAATAATAGAGTTCATGATGCTGATGCTGGAATTTCTTCTTATTTGTGCACCGCATAAAAACAAGCTATTACCCTTGTTATTTAATTGTGCTTTGGGACCTAAAACAGTCATATTACTAAATACAGCATTTGTTTGTGGTAATAACGTACTACCATTGGCGTCATTATCGCTTTCAAAAGCTTCACTTTTTGAAATATCGGCAACAGCACTATCGCGCAAAGCAATACCAAACTGTACTTTACCCTGAAAACCGTTATCTGTATCAAAATCATCATCTAATGTTCTGAAAGAAATGAGATGTTTACAGTTAACGGTACCACCAAACCATTCAAAGGAGTCATCATTTGCATAAGATACTTGTACATAATCAACTACTGTTCCACTACCCACACCACCAAATGTTAACCCATTAATTTCTTTATCAGGTAAAAAAGCATAACCGGCATATTCAATTCGAACATAGCGTAAAATGCCGCTGTTATCAGCAGGATTAGAACTAGTGCCTAAACCGTACAATCCTAAGCCATCTGCGTTGTTAATACCTCCTTCAATTTCACCAACACCGGCTTGTCCGTTAAATGAAGCATTGGTAGGTGCCTGCCCCAATAATACAACGCCTGACCAGTCACCACGTTGTGGGTTGGGCGATTCGGAGGTAAACACAATGGGCTTATCTGCCGTTCCATCTGCAATAATTTTAGAGCCACGTGTAATAACCAAACCACCTGCTTTATTCAATTCTCCCACAATTTTGGTACCCGGCTCAATGGTTAAAATAGCGCCTTCCGTAACATATACCAATCCACGCAATTTATAGGTATAATTGGCTTTTAAAGTGGTGTTTACTTTAATTCTTCCTTCTAATATGGTATTTTCCACACCCGGTGTTGGTGTGGGTGTTGGATTGGAGGTTGTACCGCCATCCATCTCAATTTTACGGCATCCGGTTATCACCAACAGTGCCGTAACCATGAATAAAATAGTTTGCTTCATACTTAATGTTAATTTGGTTTAGAAATGATTGTTTTATTTAAGAATAGAATAAGAAAATGAAAGTGAAACATTGGTTCCATATTTTCTTCTGATGGCCAACGCATCGGTACCCGAATCATATTTTTTATTATCATTCAAATCATGATAAAACTTTGCTTCCTGATTAATGATGTCGGAAATATTTAATTTAATTTCTGCTCTGTTTTTTAAAACTTTTTTGGCTACCTGCATATCTAATAATGGTCTTGGCGCTTCCCATACCGGCGGATTATCGCTACCACCCACATAATAAATACGGCGGCCAATTTGATTGTATAACAATGTTGTATTTAATCCCAATGCAGGTACATCATATTGCAAACCAATATTCAACAAATACGGGCTTTGCCCCTGCATTGGCCTGTCTAAGCTAGGTATGCGATTGTAGATGTAAGACAAGTTACCCTGAACGGTAAAGTTTTTAAGAGCAGTGGTAAAATCCAGGCGCTTTCTAAATTCAATTTCTGCCCCTACACTTTGGGCATTATCCGGCGAAATATAATTGAATGTACCGGAGCTACCTGCACCTGTGTTATTAAAATACAACTCACTGGGGTTTTGGAAATATTTATAAAACACACCTACATTCAATAACTCGCCTGCTTTGGGATAAAACTCATAACGCAAATCAATATTGGTTATTTCGGTTCGTGGCAAGTTAGGATTACCGGTGATAGTAGCGCCTAAATCAAAATCATAAAATGAAAAAGAGGCTAACTCTCTAAACTCAGGCCGTATAACCGTTTGCGAACCGGCTAAACGGAGATTAACCGCATTATTTAATTTGTAAGTTGCATTAATGCCGGGTAATATGTCTAATTTTTCGGTGTGTAAGTAACGGGGATCGGTTTTGCGTACACTTCCTAATAACTGATCAAAATTTTCTACTCTGGCACCCCAAATTATCCGTAACTTATTTTGCAATAACTGGTTATCTATTTGTAAAAAACCTGCATTTAGAATAGAGTTGGCTAAATACCTGTAGCGAATGTCATATATTTCATTAAAAGCAAATTTATTATCGGTGCCATTACCAAAATTTTGCGGGCTAAACACAACAGAAGGTGGTTCTAAACGCAACGCAGGATTATCGACAGGTAAATAAATGGCAAATGGGCGTGAATCAAACAAACGATCTTTTACCTGAAAGAAATAACCGGCTTTTATATTTTGTAATTGGTTATTCCAACGAACTGATTTGGTAATATTAGCACCTGTGGTGTAAATATAATCATTCAAAAAACCATAAAATCTACTGCCACTGCGTTGCGATGTTTTAGATGCGCTAATCAAAAGTGAATAAGGCGAAGAGGGAACCAATGGATCATCCTGATTGTATTGTACCCGCCGTTGATCGGGAATGTATTGATCTAAGATGGCAAAGCTGCCAAACCAATCGAATTTTATTTGCAAGGAACGAATAAAATGTTCGCCCGACAAGTTGGTATTAAAATAAGTATTGGCTTTAAAAGCTAATTCAGTTGCGCGAATATTATCGCCAATGGTTGAATTGGTTTCAAAATCTTTTCCTGTTCTCGCGGTACTGTAGTTGCTGGTATTCACATTAAATATATTCTTCCATGATATTTTATGATAATTACCCAATTGCAGGGTTAAGGAGCCCAATGCACCCCATAATACATCGTTGGCATATTTATTATTGCTGTAATCGAAGTTTATACTTGCCTGATTATTGGAAAATGAAAAAATTCTGTTTTCAAAAAAAGTTCGGCGAGGCGATAAATTATAATTCAATGCAAATACACCACCCAGCTTATTACGGTTACCCATTGCTGTATTAAATCCGCCGGCTATTCTAATACTTTTAGACATTAATTGTAGGGTATTATTGCGCGGATTAAAAGTCCAGATATTTTCAAATTGCTTACCATAAGCTGTTTTTTGATCAGGTGTTAAATTATTAAAAGCAGATTTAGTAGGCAAATCTGCAGGCAATGCCCGCGTACCATCGTCAAATCCTAAAAAGTCGAGCTTACCGCCTTTGTATTGATAAAAATCATGACCAATGGTTTGGGTATTAAAGCCGGTTCCTATCTGTACTTCCATAAATTTTTTCAGCGGCACATCGTTGGTGGTTATTTGCACCAGGCCACCTGCCCATTCACCGGAATACTCCGGTAAAAAAGTTTTATTAATGATGATGTTATCAATGATGTTAGATGGAAAAATATCGAAAGCAAAAATTTTACGATCTGGTTCTGTACTACTCAGCAAAATACCATTCAACATAGCTTGATTGTACCGATCGGCCAACCCACGAACCACCAAATAACGGCCGTCAATAACCGACAGGCCAGGAATACGTTTCAATACTTCGCCGGTATTACGATCAGGTGTACGTTTAATGGCTTCTGCTGAGAGCACCTGTGCTACTACTGCCGTATTTTTTTGGTATTGAATAGCACTATTAATGGTTTCGGCTTTGGCCTGTGTTCTGGAAGCAACTTTTACCGTAACATCGCCTAAATTGTTACTGGCATCAGTTAAATGAATAGATAACGGTTCTGCATTGTTCTCGGCTATTATATCGGCAATAATTTTAATCTGATAACCCACATAGCTAATTTGCAGGGTATATTTTTTTCCGGGTGCAGCTTTAAAAGAAAATACACCATCTATATTGGTTTTAATAACCATAGATGCATCCCCGGAAATAGTGATAGTAGCACCGGCCAATGGCTCATTTTTGCTACCGCTTACTTTACCCTGTATAGTAATGGTTTGTGCATATAGTGTTATACAAAAGATACCGCTAACAAGTAATAAAATAATTTTCTTCACAAACAATGGCTTTGTTTGGCGCAAAAGTATAAGCACTAATTACCGGAGAAGCAATTTTTGTATTAAGCAATTATTAATTTTTTTTAATCATTATTTAATAATAAGAAACACAATAAATAATTGAGTAAAAGCGCAATCAGGCTCTAATTTAACCTAAAATTAATGAACCCAAAAAAGTCATTAGGTTTTTAATAATACAGGAAATTCAAAAGTTTTATTGGAATACCATAGTCCGGAGAACCATTCCCTTCGTTTCATAGCAAGTGATAGTTTGAGGATTCTGTGGTTTCCATTTTTTATCACGTAACCACCAATGGCAAATACTTTATAACGTAAGGTCTTCATTCGTTGTTCCACTTTTGTATTCAATACCACCTGCCTGAACAGACTTATAAAGTTATAGGCCATCATCACCCAATTGAGTGCGGCCTCAGTAGCATCAAAGTTTTTCAGATTAAAATTATCTGCACCAAAATCGTATTTCAATTCTTTAATCCTGTTTTCACAATTAGCCCTTTGTTTGTATAAGTTCCAAACCTGCAGGGGTGGCAATGCAAGATTGGTAATAAAACAACTATATCTGTAATTGTTATAAATACCTTCCTGTTCAAATAATTTTAATGATTTACCGGTGGCATTAGGACGTTCTGCGATTAACTGACGAACCATTACCAGGCGTCGTGGCTTATCCCACAACGGGCTCTGATAGGTAGTTTCGCCAACCTCAATTCCCTTACTTACTTTTATCCAATGGGTGTGGCCGGCTACCTTTTGTTGGATAGGTTTGTATTGCCGGGCAGCAATAATATAGCTGCTTACCAGTTCATTTTCTTCCAGGTAATCAAAAACTTCTTTGCCGTAAAAACCACTATCGGCCCTCAAGAGCCCAATGTTTTTCCCATTTAGTTTTTCAATGGTATCTGATAAAAACCCCTGGAAGTTATTGCTCGTATAGGCATTGCCGCTGCGTAACCAGAAATTGGCTACCATCCGGGTTTCTTCAATAAATGCCAACAGCGGATGATGGCTGTTTCTTCCTGGCTTTTGTGGATTATAGCCTCGCTTACTGCCTTGCTGATTGCCATAGCGGGTAAAGATGGATGAGTCTATATCCACAGTGTAATTATCCTATTGCAGATTGCCAAAAAACCATTGGTACAAGGGAGTGAAAATATCATGATTGATGGAAGTAGTGTGCTTATTAAAAAATCGTTGAAATGATTTGCAGCCAGCCATTTGCTTAAACCCCCAGCATTGCCTCAACACTTCATCGTGGCGCGTAACTTCGCAATGCTCAAATTTATTGGCGCCACCCCAAACACTGATTGCTTGATCAGTTGATTAGGAGGATAACCCCGGTTAGAACCCTGCAGGGGAAAAGGTAATTTATCAAGCTGATCATCTATATTCATCCTGTCAAGCATTTTTTTTAATAGCAGGGTTCCAGACCACGGAGTAATTTCTTTATCAGTAAAAGCAATTTTAATGTCCATTTTTTTATAAGATTTTCTTACTCCAATTTTAATGCTTTTATAAAATGTAAACTCAATACCAGTAAGCTTTTTATTCACATCTTTTCTAATGGTCGCCATTAGAAATTTTATCAAATGACTTTTTTGGGATGAAGAAAATTTTAAAACCCGTGGAAGAAGAAAATAGCAGAGGGGAAGGGATTCGAACCCTCGATACGGTTTCCCGTATACACACTTTCCAGGCGTGCTCCTTCAACCACTCGGACACCCCTCTGTATAATGCCATTTGCTGCTGTGCTTGTTGCAGATGAACGGATTGCGACGCAACAACAGCACAACCGGAGTGGCTCAGCCGGTATTAAAAATACCAAATTGAATCCATTTACCGGGCGGCAAAAATAGTTGTTCCTTGTTACACATGAAATATTTTTTCAGCATTCGCTGTTGTGATAGTGGCTAAATCTTCTAAAGTAAGGCTTTTAATGGTAGCCAAATATGTTGCTATATATTGTAAATAACTACTTTCATTTCTTTTGCCACGGAAAGGAACCGGGGTTAAGTAAGGGGCATCCGTTTCCAAAACCATGTGTTCAACCGGTATTTTTTTTATTGCAGCAGGTAAACCCGCATTTTTATAAGTGAGCACCCCACCAATACCCAACATAAAATCCATATCAATTATTTGTTTGGCACTTTCATAACTACCACTGAAACAATGAAAAATCCCGGTTAACCCTTTCTGTGCAAATGGCTTTACGCGATTGATGGTTTCCTGCATGGCATTGCGGGTATGAATTACGATGGGTAATTTTTTTTCGAGCGCCCATTGCATTTGCAAATCAAATGCCTGATATTGTTGTTGCATGAATGTTTTATCCCAATAAAAATCAAGCCCAATTTCGCCAACTGCTACAAAAGGCCTTTTGTTCAGCCATTCTTCTACTATTTGCAATGCATCATTAACGGTTTCATCTACTGAACAAGGATGCAGTCCCATCATCGAAATACAATTTTCGGGATATTTTTTTTCCATATCCATCATAGCCGTGTAAGTACCAACATCAATGGCGGGTAAAAACATTTTTGTAATACCTGCATCAATGGCACGATGCACCACAGCATCTCTATCTGCATTAAATTCTTCCACATATAAATGCGTATGCGTATCAATCAATAGCATAAAAAAATATTTTGCTTCACAATAAAAACCAACCAACAACGTTTAAGTGTTGCAGTTGTCAGTCAGTAAAAAATTTAAATAGAACAAATTAAATTTTGTTTTCATAGGGTACGGAATAAACAGGGCCGGAGTATATACTCTGGCCATTCTTTTCTCTATTCAATTAGGAATGGTTTTAAACTGAAATCCATTCTCGGAAAAATAGGCCAATACTTTTGGCAATACAAATTGTAAATGATTAAATGCCTTTACGCTATCATGAAATACAATGATAGAGCCTGGCTTTGTATAAGTAACCACATTGGTCAAACATTCAACCGATGAAATAGTTGTATCAAAATCGCCACTCAACACATCCCACATTATGACTTTAAATGTACGTTGCATATTTGATGAAGCAGCTTTTTGCAATATACTTGCCTGAAAACGGGTAATTCGCCCATAAGGTGGTCGAAATAAACCGGAATCAATATATTTAGCTGCTTCAAAAACATCGTTGAAATATACCTCATTATTGGTTTTCCATCCGTTTAAATGCCGGTAGGTATGGTTACCAACGGCATGTCCTTCCGTAAGTATGCGTTCATAAATATTGATATGTTCCGCAACATTTTTTCCCAAACAAAAGAAAGTAGCTTTTGCATGGTATTGTTTCAAAACATCTAATACAAAAGGTGTTGCTGTTATTTCCGGGCCATCATCAAAAGTTAGAAATAAAGTTTTTTCCTTTACCGGAATACGCCAGGTTAATGCCGGATACAATTTACATAACCACCACGGTGTTTTTACAAAATACATGGTACAAAGATATTTCTAAATACATTTATGTGCATAGAAAGTAAGCGGCAGTATTATCTTTGCAGCATGGAAAATAAAAAAGTAAGGGTTCGTTTTGCCCCATCGCCCACCGGTGGTTTGCATTTAGGAGGTGTACGCACTGTATTATTTAATTATTTATTTGCCAAGCAACACAAGGGCAGTTTTATTGTAAGAATAGAAGATACCGACCAAACCCGTTTTGTGGAAGGTGCCGAGCAATACATATTTGATTGTTTGCAATGGTGTGGATTGGTTCCGGAAGAAAGTCCTGTTAACGGTGGCCCATTTGCGCCTTACCGCCAAAGTGAAAGAAAAGAAATATACAAACAATATGCATTAAAATTGGTTGAAAAAGGCCATGCCTATTATGCTTTTGATACACCGGCGGAATTAGAGGAAAAGCGCAAAGCCATTCCTAATTTCCAATACAATCATCAAACCCGCAGGCAATGCACCAATTCGCTTACATTAAGTCCGGAAGCAGTATTAGAAAAATTGTCGAATAACACCCCTTATGTAATACGGATTAAAATGCCGGAGCATGAAACGGTTACCTGCCATGATATGATAAGAGGAACCGTTGAATTTAATACCAGTTTATGCGATGATAAAGTTTTATTGAAAGCAGATGGTATGCCTACCTATCACCTTGCCGTTGTGGTAGATGATTATTTAATGCAAATTACGCATGCTTTTAGAGGAGAAGAATGGCTGCCCAGCGCTCCGGTACATATATTACTTTGGAACTATTTGTTTGGATTGAATAAAATGCCGCAATGGGCGCATTTACCCTTAATATTAAAACCCGATGGCAATGGTAAACTCAGTAAACGGGATGGTGAAAGATTGGGATTCCCGGTTTTTGCCATGGATTGGACCGACCCTGCTACCGGCAATACCACCACCGGTTTTAAAGAACGCGGCTTTTTACCCGAAGCATTTGTAAATATGCTGGCCATGTTGGGCTGGAATGATGGAAGCGGACAGGAAATATTTTCGTTACAGGAATTAATTGAAAAATTTTCAATTGAACGGATACATAAAGGCGGTGCCAAATTTGATTATGAAAAAGCAAAATGGTTTAACCATTCTTGGTTACAAAAACTTCCCGTTCAACAATATGCTGATAAAGTAAAGCCCTATTTTGAAAACGCAAGCATTAACATTACTAATGATGCCTATTTGTACAAAGTAATGGAATTGGTGAAAGAACGTTGCCAGGTATTACCCGACTTTGTAGCCCAATCATCTTTTTTCTTTCAACATCCTGAACAAATAGATACCGCCTCCATAGCCGGAAAATGGAACGCAGCCAAACAACAGTTTTTTGCAGAACTGATACGCACATTAGAATTAGCAACCATTTGGGATGCGGAAAATTTAGAAAAAGATTTTAAAGAAATGGCCGCAGCACATCAGCTAAAACCTGGCGAACTGATGTTGCCTTTTCGCATTATGCTGGTAGGCGGTAAATTTGGGCCACATGTTTTTGATATTGCAGCGACTATTGGCAGAGAAGCCACCATTCACCGCATCAAACATACACTGCAACTCATGCAGGCCTAATTTTTTAAAAAAAATTGTTAGAAAAAAGTAGTATGCTTTATCTTACCACAAAAAAGATGAAGCCTGTCTATAAACTACTGTTTTTACTGGCCTTCATTCAACTGTTACTTCCATTTTTTTTGCAGAGCAGCTTGTATGAACCGCACCGCGATGAATTTTTATATTTAGCCGAAGCAAGGCATTTAGCATGGGGATATCTTGAAGCGCCACCTTTACTCTCTTTGTTTGGGTGTATTTCAAACTATTTTGGTGATGGTGTGTTTTGGATTAAAATCTGGCCCGCATTATTTGGCTGTTTTACTTTTTTGTTAGTAGGCAAAATCATTATTCAATTAGGTGGCAAAGCTTTGGCAATTATATTAGGCTGGCTACCTTTTGTATTGGATGGTTACCTACGTTTGTTTTATTTATTTCAACCCAATTTTTTAGAAGTATTTTTTTATACAGCCATTGGCTTTTGCTGGTTTCAATGGATAGTTACTGAAAAACGCAAATGGATTTACATGAGTGGCATTGCTTTAGGTTTAGGTTTATTAAGCAAAGATTCTGTTTTATTCTATGCTATAGGCATTACCGTTGGGTTATTATTAACGCAACAAAGAAAGCTGTTTACCCAAACGGCAGTTTATATTGCCGCCATAATAGGCTTTCTTATTTTTTTACCCAATCTCATCTGGCAATACCTACACCGTTATCCTGTAATGCATCACATGCAGGAATTACAACAATCGCAGTTAGTACATATTAGTTACAAAGATTTTTTAATGGGTCAGTTATTCATGAACCTGCCTTGTTTTTATATATGGATTACCGGCCTTATTTGGGTATACTTCTCACCGGCAGGCAAAAAATTCAGGTTATACGGATGGGCTTATTTAACTGTGATAGCATTATTATTGCTATTGCATGGAAAAGATTATTATGCATTAGGGCTATACCCTGTTTTATTTGCATTTGGGGGTTATGCTATTGAACAATTTACACAAACCCATGCACGTTGGGTAAAATATCCGGTATTGGTATTTTCCGTATTATTGGGTTCATTTGCCCTGCCACTGTTATTACCTGTAGCAGCACCGGAAAAATTAGCAGCTTATTATTCGCGTACCCATTTAAACCAAACGGGTTTGTTTAAGTGGGAAGACCAACAAATGCACCCCCTTCCGCAAGATTTTGCAGATATGATAGGCTGGAAAAGCACCACCACTAAACTGGCGCATTTTTACAATAGTTTATCGGCAACGGATAAAAACAACACCTTCATTTTCAGCCGTAATTATGCCTTTGCAGGGGCTATGAATTATTATGGCCCGCAATATCATTTACCCGAAGTATATAGTGATAATGCTTCATTTTTATTATGGATGCCCAATCATTACCACATTCAAAATTTAATATTGGTAGGAAAACACTTGCCCGATAATAGTGATACCGCATTTCAGTTTTTTGAAAAACATACAGTGGTCGATTCCCTGAATAATCCGTTGGCCAGGGAGAACGGTACAAAAATCATATTTTTTCAAAACGGCAATCAGCAATTAAACTCATGGATAGCAAAAAGAATTGCGCAGTTAAAAGCGCCTTATTACCGATATGCCCAACAATAATGTTGCTTTACTTACTTTTGCCAACACAAATCAAACGATTGCATGACAACAGTAATGAACAGGCCCATTAGGGTGTTAGTAGCGAAAGTGGGATTAGATGGCCACGACAGGGGCGCAAAAATTATTGCCACTGCCCTTCGTGATGCAGGAATGGAAGTAATTTATACCGGATTGCGGCAAACACCAGAAATGGTAGTAAATGCAGCTTTACAGGAAGATGTAGATGCCATTGGCATTAGTATTTTAAGTGGTGCGCACATGACAGTTTTTCCACGTATATTAGAATTAATGAAAGAAAAACAAATGCACGATGTTTTGCTTACCGGCGGCGGCATTATTCCCGATGATGATATGAAAGCTTTACAACAATTAGGCGTTGGCAAATTGTTTGCCCCGGGCACCCCTGTTAGCGAAATTGCCATTTATATTCAGGAATGGACCATTGAACACCGAAAATTTTAAACTATGTATACTACTATTTTAACTGAATTAAACAACCACATATTTACCATTACTATTAACCGGCCCGATAAACTAAATGCATTAAACAAAGCTGTGTTTGATGATTTAAATAAAGCATTGGATGAAGTGTATACCAACGATGAAATTTTATCGGCAGTAATTACCGGTGCAGGTACCAAAGCATTTGTAGCCGGTGCTGATATTACCGAATTCAAAGGCTTATCGGTTGAAGAAGGGAAAGCATTGGCCAAGGCCGGACAAGATACTTTTTTTAGAATAGAAAACTGCCCCAAGCCTATTATAGCTGCCGTCAATGGATTTGCGTTAGGTGGCGGTTGTGAGTTAGCCATGAGCTGCCATTTTAGGGTAGCAGCAAATAATGCCAAATTTGGCCAGCCTGAAGTAAACCTAGGTTTAATACCCGGCTATGGCGGCACACAACGCTTGGTACAACTCATTGGCAAAGGCCGTGCCATTGAATTATTAATCAGCGGTAATATGATTGATACTACTACTGCCTTACAATATGGTTTAGTCAATCATGTTTTTGAACCCGAACAATTATTACCGGAAACTTACAAGCTGCTAGCCAACATCAATACCAAAGCACCATTGGCCATTGGCGCCTGCATTAGCGCCGTAAATGCTGCCTTTGATGAAGCCAGAGATGGTTATGCGGTAGAAATTGATGCTTTTGGCTTTTGCTTTGCTACAGACGATATGCAGGAAGGCACACAGGCATTTATTGAAAAAAGAAAACCGGTATTCAGCGGAAAATAAAATTATAATACCAACTGCAATACATCATCGGGCATTTGATAAGCTTTGATGCTTTTTATATACGGTAAATTTTTTGCGCCGGTAACTACTACTGAAACTTCAGTTGCACTGCAACTTGGGAAACAAACCATACGCCGATGACCAACAGTAGTTATGGTAATAGATTGCTGTACCACACCATGCAAACTAACGGTAATTTTAAGACTGCTAATGGCCTGGCCCCTTGTTATGTCTTCTTCTAACACCATACAATTCAGCATAACCGGTTTTTTAAAAATATAGTTGTATCCCGGATATCTTCTTTTTACAGATTTTTTGCTTAAATGAACCGTATTCATCATTGCATTATCTGTTAGCAGTTCTGTTTTAAAAGCCCTTTCAAGCAACGCTTTAAAACCTATTAAAGCTGCTGAATCGGGTGTACTAAACCGCCCTTGCCGGTTGGGTGGCACATTGAGTAATAAATTAGCACCCCTGCCAATACTTTTTGCATACAAACCAAACAATTGCTGGGGCGTTTTTATCAAACTATCTTCTTTTGCATGATAAAACCAACCAGGCCTGATGCTAACATCACACGCTGCAGGTATAAAACAACAACCATTGTAATTACCCGATTGTAAAGTATCTGAAGGCGGTGCACCTATGCCACGGATAAATCCGGCGGTATCTAAAATGTTCCAATTGGTAGTTCCTGCAATACCTTTTTCATTGCCCACCCATCGAATATCTGGGCCAATATCACTAATAATAAGGGTTTCAGGCGAAAGTTGACGTACCGTTTTTTCAAACAATGGCCAATCATACATTTGTTTTTTCCCATTAGGCCCTTCCCCATTGGCACCATCCCACCACAATTCGGTTATATGCCCATAATTTGTAAAAACTTCTTTCAACATATTTACAAATACAGTATTATAAGCCAGGGTGCCATATTGAGGATGGTTCCTATCCCAAGGCGATAAATACACCCCAAACTTTAAACCATTTGCTTTACAGGCTTCAGCACAGGCTTTTAAAACATCTCCCCTACCATTTTGCCATTTACTTTGGGCCACCGTATGTGTACTGAATTTACTGGGCCATAAACAAAAACCATCATGGTGTTTGGCCGTAAGTATAATGCCTTTGGCACCGGCCGCTTTGGCAATACGTGCCCATTGATTACAATCTAATGCTGTTGGGTTAAAAACATTTTCCGGCTCATCACCCAAACCCCATTCTTTATTGGTAAATGTATTGGGACCAAAATGAACAAACAGGTAAAACGACTGATCCTGCCATACCAACTGCGCTTTTGAAGGAAGTGGTAATATTTGTAAACCATTTGCACCGGTTTGTGACATGCCAACTGTTGAAAAAACAAATAAAAAAACGAATAAGTATATTTTAAACATAATACATTTTCATTTAGCCATACCAATATTACGTTAATATCTTCCTTGCTTCAACAAATCCTACATTTTTAAACCCAAATAAAACTTAGTCATAACTTTGCGCCGTCTTCAAAAAGTTATTTTATTATCCTAAAAAACATACAGCATGGAATACAGAATTGAAAAAGATACCATGGGCGAGGTAAAAGTACCCGCACATGTATACTGGGGTGCACAAACAGAAAGAAGTGTAGAAAATTTTAAGATTGCAAGAGATATTAATCAAATGCCCAAACCCATTATACAGGCATTTGCTTATTTAAAAAAAGCTGCTGCTTTAGCCAATTTTGAATTGGGTGTTTTATCGGAAGAAAAATGCAAGGCCATTGCTACCGTTTGCGATGAAATTTTAGCCGGAAAATTAGATGAGCAATTTCCGCTGGTAGTATGGCAAACGGGAAGCGGCACACAAAGTAATATGAACGTAAACGAAGTAATTGCATACAGGGCTCATGTATTAAAAGGTGGACAATTAACCGATAAAGAAAAATTTTTACACCCGAATGATGATGTGAATAAATCGCAATCTTCCAACGATACCTTTCCAACAGCCATGCACATTGCAGCTTACAAAATGCTGATGGAAACTACCATTCCCGGTATCACCAAACTGAGAGATACCCTGGCTGAAAAAAGCAAAGCATTTATGCATGTGGTTAAAATTGGCCGTACCCATTTTATGGATGCTACACCATTAACATTGGGCCAGGAATTTAGCGGTTATGTAGCACAACTAACGCATGGTTTAAAAGCCATTCAAAACAGTTTATCGCATTTAAGCGAGTTAGCTTTGGGCGGCACAGCAGTAGGCACAGGTATTAATACCCCAAAAGGGTATGATGTGTTGGTAGCTAAAAAAATTGCAGAACTAACCGGATTACCCTTTGTTACAGCCACTAATAAATTTGAAGCCTTAGCTGCTCACGATGCCATTGTGGAAGCACATGGCGCTTTAAAAACAGTAGCCGTAAGTTTAATGAAAATTGCCAATGATATCCGCATGTTATCATCGGGCCCACGGAGTGGCATTGGCGAAATTCATATTCCCGACAATGAACCCGGTTCTTCTATCATGCCCGGGAAAGTGAACCCGACCCAATGTGAGGCTTTAACCATGATTGCGGCGCAGGTTATGGGGAATGATGTGGCCATTAATATTGGCGGGGCTACCGGTCATTTTGAATTGAATGTATTTAAACCCATGATGGTATACAACTTTTTACACAGTGCCCGTTTAATTGGCGAAGGCTGTGTAAGTTTTAATGATAAATGTGCTACGGGTATTGAGCCTATTGAAGCCAATATTAAAAAGCATGTAGACAATTCGTTGATGCTTGTTACTGCTTTAAACACCAAAATTGGTTATTACAAAGCCGCTGAAATTGCACAAAAGGCACATAAAGAAGGTACTACTTTAAAAGAAATGGCCGTTACATTAGGCTATGTTACTCCTGAACAGTTTGATGAATGGGTAGTACCGGCTAATATGGTAGGTTTATAGTTTTGAATGGCAATTAACACCTATTAGATATACATGATTCATTTTAACAAAAACAGAAACGCCTATTTATTTGGCAATCTGTCGAACTCTATAAACGAATGAAATTAATACATTATTCAAACATCTATTTTTTCTAAACAAACACTAAATCATTATTTATAACGCATTGTGCTATTACGCTCTGAAAGGCTTACTAGGCATAAGTTTCAATAAACTTGGCTCAACATCCATTAGTTATACAGAGTTTACTGAAACACCATTAGGCAATGAGTTTCAAACGAAAACAGATTTTAATAGCACAACACGTTATTTATATTTTTTATTGAAATTTTGGATTCAAGTTAGTTCCTGTATTTAGTTGATCTGTTCCGTTAACTAATAAAGTATCACCTTCCGATAAGTTACCGAAAATTTCCGTTTTATTATCTACAGAAATCCCATTGCGAACTTCCACCCATTCTGTTTTCCCATCTTTCAATCGGATAACAAAACGTTTTTCCTGATTGGTTACAATTGCAGTAGAAGGTACCATAAAAGAAGGCGTTGACCTGTAAAATGTTAAGTTAGCATTTGCAAACATGCCTGGTTTTAATTGATTTCCTTTGTTTACATAAAGAAATTCCCAGATTTCAGTTCTATTAGTAAGATTTAAAGCTCCTGCTTTTCTGGATAATTTAGCCTTGAATAAAACATCTGGATAAGCATCAACAGTAAACTTAACAGAGGCACCTTTTACATTAGCTGAGACATAAGCCTCCGGTACTGGCAAGCGTAAACGAAGGATACTATTATTTTCTACTATCAAAATAGGATTGGTGTTTCCTGTTCCCACCAAGGTGCCAGGGTCAACATTTCGTTGGGTTACTATACCGTTGAAGGGAGCACGGATTATCAGGTAATCTTTTAATTGTGCATAAGCATTAAGCCTGTATTTTGCAGCTTCTAATGTGGCACTATCTGCCAACATCTGACTTTTGATTCTTTCTATTTCCCCTGCTGCAATGGTACCCTCTACTTTTGCTGCATTCAAGATACGATTGTATGCATCCAAACTTCCCATATATTTTGACCTTGCTGTTTGAACATCCGAATGATTTTGTGCATAATTGGCAATTATTTCAGGTGCTTCCAAAACCGCTAAAACTTGTCCTTCCTGAACCCAATCCCCAATATCTACTTTCAGGGTTTTAATATAACCGGGTACTTTAGTATATATCTCGGCCTTCTCTAATGGAAGAAATTCACCGGGGAAGGAAACTTCCTTGTTGAAGGTTTCTTTTTTCAAAATAAAAGCTGCAACTGAATCTGTTGTAGCTCTTGGCATTTGCAATCTGTTTTCTTTGTTTTTACAACCCATTGCAAGTGTAAAAGATGCAATGGTAAAAATCAATATGCCTTTAATATTTTTCATGCTAATGCTGGTTTATAAAGATGAATTATTTGTATTGCCTGCTTCATAATAAATACTATTCTCGTCTTCGGGGTCAAACGAAGGATTTTTGTAGGGTTGATTTCCAACTACATAAGAATAGATCATTGGTAAGAATATGAGTGTACTAACAGCAGAGAATATCAAGCCCCCAATTACTGCTATCGCCAAAGGGGCAGACTGATCGCCACCTTCTCCTATGCCCAAAGACATAGGTATCATCCCTGCTATCATAGCAATATTTGTCATTAATATAGGTCGCAAGCGGTTAAACGTAGCAATGATAGTAAAGCCGGATGAAAAATCTCGTTTACGGTGGAGCTCTGCATTTGTAACAAACAAAATTGCGTTGGCTACTGCTACACCAACAGCCATTATAGTACCCATATAGGATTGTATGTTTAACGTTTTTCCAGTTAACAATAACAACAATATAGATCCCGCTACTACAGTTGGTATGATGGAAAGAATAGTAAGTGAAAGTTTAAATGACTGAAAGTTTACGGCTAACATTAAAAGAATTACTATAATAGCAATCAATAACCCTGATTGTAGTTCACTCATGGTTTCATGGAGTAATTCTGACTGGCCCCTTACCATTATTTTTACACCTTGTGGAAGCTGACTTAGAGAGGCTATTTTAACATTTACTTCTTTAAGGGCTGTACCTAAGTCTTTATTATGAATATTGGCAGTAATAGTAATGAAGCGTTGCTGATTAATGCGGTCATATTCACCAGGTGTAGTAATTCTTTGCATGGAAGCAGCATCTCTTAAATAAACCGGGTTACCAACATTGCCCGAAACAGGTACCAGTCCCAGTTGTTCATTACTGTTTATTTTGTATTGCGGATATTCTATCTGCACCTGATAAGCTATCCCCGAATTTTTATCTAACCAATAATTGGGTTGCGTAAACCGGCTTGATGAAGTGGCTGCTACTGTTGATTTGCTGATTTGATCAACAGTTAACCCTAATTGGCCTGCTTTCACTCTATCAATATCTATTTTAATTTCCGGGTAATCTAATGGTGTTGCAATTTGAACATCTCTTAAATAAGTAATACTTTTCAATTTATTATTTAATTTTTCCGCAACTAATCTTGATTGAGAAAGGTCTCTGCCCAATACTGCAATTTCTATTGGGTTACTGGAACCTAAGTTTAAAACTTGCTCTACTAAATCGCCTGGTTCAAAAGATATTGTTGCATCAGGAAGTGATTGGTGCACTGCTTTTCTCATTTGTTCTTTAAAATTTTCAATACCAATACCTGCCTCTTTATTAAGGTTGAATTTAATTACAGATTCCTGCGGGCCGCTTGTCCATAAGTAAACAAGGTTAATAGGAAAACTAGAAGGTTGTGTGCCAATAAAAGCTGAACTAGCTTCTATATTCCCTTTTGTTATACTATCGGCTAAATGCAAAAGTTTTTGTGTAGCACCTTCGGTTCTTTCTATTCGGGTTCCGGTTGGCATTCTCAACCTAACTTGTGCCTGCCCCGCATCTACTTTTGGAAATATATCCGTACCTATTAATGAAAATAATATTACTACTAAAACAATTGAACCTAAAACATAAGCCAGGGATTTCCATTTTGCTCCTTTAATAAATTGTTCCAGCCAAACAATATACTTATGGCGAAATATTTCAAAACGACTTTCTTTGTGGCTACCTGAATGATTAAACTGATTGCCTCTTAATATCCAATTCGAGAATACGGGAATTATTGTATTTGAAATAAGAAATGAGGAAATCATCGCAAAGCCAACTGACAAAGACAAAGGAAGGAACATTCCTTCAGGAACCCCACTCATAAAAAGTGATGGTACAAATACAGAAAGAATGCAAAGCAGAATTAGCAGTTTGGGTATAAAAATTTCCCTGCAACCATCAAGAATAGCTTTAGATTTAGATTTACCCATCTCCAAATGCCGGTGAATGTTTTCAATTGTCACCGTTCCCTCATCCACCAGAATACCAACAGCTAACGCCAACCCTCCCAACGTCATTATATTGATAGTTTGACCAAACAAGTTCAACAATATAATCGCTGACAGAATTGACATAGGAATAGTTAGCACAACAATTAAGGCACTTCTTTGGTCGCCTAAAAAAAGTAATACCATTAACCCTGTTAGGACGGCTCCAAGAGCCCCTTCAAATGAAAGACTCTTTACTGAGTTAATTACATAACCAGACTGGTCAAATTCATAAGCCACTTTGATATCGCTTGGTACTGCTGCCTGCATATCTGGCAGAGCCGCTTTTACTCTTTGCACCACATCCCACGTAGAAGCGTCTGAGCGCTTGGTAACAGGGATATAAACGGAACGTTTGCCATTTACCAAAGCATAACTTGTAGTTATATCTGAACCAATATTTACACTGGAAATATCCCGAATGTAAACAGTTGGCCCTGGGCCTATTCTAATGGGCACATTTGCCAATTCCTGCACATTATTAACAACTGCATTCTGAGACGTAATCAAAGTTTGGTCTCCCTCTCTTATATTACCAGCAGGGGTAATGCTATTTGCTTTCACTAATGCCTGAACTATCTCATCAGGTGAAAGATTGTATGCCCTTACTTTATTTGGGTCAACATTTACTATAACAGTTTTCTGATTGCCGCCAAACGGAGGTGGGGCAGATACTCCCGGAAGAGTAGCAAACATGGGTCGTACCCTGAATAGTGCAAGATCAGATATCTCACCTAATGTTCTGGTTTTAGAAGTAAAGACCAATTCTCCAACCGGCACACTTCCTGCATCAAAACGAGTAATAAATGGCGGCACAGTTCCTGGTGGCATAAAAGCTTTTGCCCTATTTACATACCCTACCACTTCTGCCATTGCCTGGCTCATATTAGTGCCTTCATTAAACTGTATTTTAATAAGCGCTGCTCCCTGAATAGATTTCGATTCTACAAACTTAACGCCGGTTACATATAAAAAATGATATTCGTAATAAGAGGTAACAAAACCTTCCATTTGTTCTGGTGATAATCCGCCATAAGGTTGAGCTACATAAACAGTTGGCAATCCTAACTGAGGAAAAATATCGATCCTCATTTTTTTAATAGCCAAATATGAAAAAAACAGGATAGCTAAAATAACTACTATAATAGTAACAGGTTTTTGTAATGCTCCTTTTAGTAAATTCATAATTTGTTTTTAGTTAGCCTGATTAATAAATAAGTTAATGTCTCCATTCACGGCTGCTTTATACAAGAAAGCTTTCCAAACGCCCATGTATGAAAGCTTGTTATCTATTTCTGCTTTTATCAAAGCATATTGGGCCTGTAAGAAATCTGAAATTGTAGCGAGGCCAGACTGATAACGGGATTGCATAGAACTGTATGAAAACCGGGCAGATTCTAAAAACAAAGGGCTTTCTTTTACAATGGCAAATGCACTATTGAGAGAAGTATCGGCCAATGCATTTTGTTTTTTCAATTGCAATTGAATTTCGTTAAGTTTTTCCTGATTTGATTGTATCAGAAAGTCCTGTTGCTGTAACTGTGGTCGAATTCTTGCAGATTGTAAAAGCGGTACACTTATCTGTAAACCTATACCATAATTCATACTTTGAAAGCCCAGGCCATCTGTAGCTTTTACCGTACCATTGTATGCAACACCAGAACCTCTTGCATAAAGTGTGCTCCATGTGCCCAAAGTTGGCATAGTGGTTTTTGAAAGTACTTTCTTACGGGCAAAACCGATAACAATATTGGAGTTGTATAAATGAATCAATGGATTTTTAACTGAATCGGCACTAAAATTTGTTACAGGAAGTTTGGAAAAGAAAAAAGTATCGGCAACAGTAACATAATTATCTGTTGCAAGTAGCTGAGTTAAATAGATAAGGGTTTGTTCTTTGTATTTTTGACTGTTCAGCAATTCAACTTTTGCTTTTGAATTTTCGGCCTTGAATAATTCGGTATCAACACCAGGCCTTATACCATTTACAACAAGTGATCGAACTGCCTGTAAATTGACCTCTGTTCTTTGTAAATTATTCTGATACACTTTTACCAACTCAGTGGCAGTTATTACATCAAGATAGGCATTGATTACTTTTATTTTGTGTTGAAATATTTCATTTTCGGCATCCGCATTGGCGTACTGCAAGCCTGCTTTTGCAAAATCAATCTGAGCTTTTCTTTGACCGAATGTGATGGGTTGCCAATTAAGTAAAAGGCTCGCAGCACTGCCAAATACACCACTCATACTATTAGAGGAAGATGGCGGCCCACTGATAGGCATTATAAATTGCGGATATGCCATACCGGTAATATTATTGTAAGTGGCATAGTCCATTTGGTAGGATGCATCTATAGAAGGAATCAAAGTATTCTTGCTTATATTTATACCTTTTTGTGCGGCCTGAACATCCAGCATTTTTGATTTCAGTAAAGGATAGTTTTTTTCTGCCAATTGCAACAATTGCGGCAGTTTTGTTTGTGGTTGTTGTGCAAGACCTTTCAGGTGCAGCAGCAGTAATAGCAAACAATAACTAATTTTTATACTTTTATATAATTTTATCATTGTATATTTAATTTATTTCAATTATAAAAAAAGTCCTGTGCCCAAAGCAATGGCAATAACAAAAAGCATAATAACTACGGTTACCTGTATAAACTTTAGGGTAATTTTTTTAAAAATTCTTTTACCAATTAACGAACCGGTTAAGGCAGCAAGTGTTGCGGCAAAAACATAACTCAAATTTTCATGACGGCTGGTTTCGGAAAATCGCGTTGCGTAAACAGAGAGCCTTGTGATATCTACAAAAACAGATAACACTGCCGCAGATGCAATGAATGCTTCTTTTGATAAGCCTGATTTTATTAAAAAAGCACTTCTTAATGCTCCCTGGAGGCCGGAAAGTCCACCCAAAAAACCACTTAGTAAACCACCAATTGGCAGCTTGTTTTTACTAAACTGGGTTGCCTTTAAAACTGGTATAATCTCGAACAGTGTAAAACCGATAAGCAAAATTGCAATGATGAATTTTACAGGCTTTACTTGAAATAGGTGTTCAGAAATAGTATAGGAATAAAGGTCAGGAAGATTTGAAATATTCATCAGCAGCCATGCACCTGCGAATGATACAAGTATTGCAGGGATACCAAATTGAATCAAAACTGTTTTATCGGCATTTTTACCAACCATTCCTGCGATAAGCATATTATTGAAAAAATGAATTATTCCAACTGATGCAATGGCTACCTCTGCAGGAAAGAAAATCATAAATACTGGGGTAAGGATAGTACCCAACCCAAACCCGGAAAAAAAAGTAAGTATAGCTATTATAAATGCCGCTACTGATAAAATAATTATTTCCATTTTTGTTTTTCAATTTGTTTATCTATCGACCATTTGCCACCTCCTTTGATGATTAAGAAAATATTTCCCAAAAACATTGACCAGTCAGTACGGCTATCATGCAACATTGACCAGAAGCCATTATTGTGTAAAAGTTCTGCTTTTGTAGTTGCAATTGAAACCAACATGATAATGAGTAAAGGAATAGCTGCCAACCTTGTAAACAAACCTATTAAAACCAGTGTGCCGCAAATTATTTCGAAACTGCCCACAAAAGGACCTAAAAAATCAGGGTTGGGTAAGCCTATTTTTGCGAAACGGCCTGCGCCCAAAGCATCTGCATATAAAAATTTCTGTATCCCTTCCGAAAGGAATACTGCTCCCACCATTAACCGGATGATAATTGCAGTAGGTTCATTATCCGAATGGATGATTTTATATAACATAGTTATAAAATTTATTTTATTTATAATTAAATAAACACATAAAACCAAAATCCATGTGAAGTTGCATGTGGCAATGCATTAAAGTTAATCCCGGATTATCTGCTGTAAAATCAAGATGCATTTCTTGAAAACCACCCAACATAACAACATCTTTTATAATACCTGTTGTTGACTTACCTCCAATTCTTGTAATCTCGAAACTATGGCGGTGGAGATGCATCGGATGAATATCATCTGAAGCATTGCGCATAAGCAAACGATACCGCTTGCCTTGTTGCAGATGAAACATAGGCTTCATGTCCATCATGTTAAAAGCAACCCCGTTTATGGTCCATCTGTTAAACCCATTTTCAGCGGCATTTTGTTTAGCAAACAACAAATTAATTACCTCATCAGGCTGACTTACTATTCCAAAATCATTCCCAAAAATTGTATAATCCCATTTAAATGGTTCTGGTGTTTTCCATTGTGGTTTCCCTGTATGGTTTGCATATTCTATCACAATACCCATACCGTTACTTCTGTCATCATCAGACAAATCGCCCATAACCCATATACCAGGATTTCTCATCTCTACAATTGCAGATATTCGCTCAGCGGTACCTATCCATAACACAGGAACTTCTCGTGGATTTGGTACCGGGTTCCCGTCCAAAGCCACCACTTTAAAACTATGACCTGGCAATGCAAGGCTTCTGATTTCAGTGGCACTCCCATTAAGTATATGGAATAGTACTCTTTCGCCCTCCTTAACACGAATAGGATCACCATGACCGAACTGACGGCCATTAATAGTAAAAATATTATACCCAACTTCATACCCTTTTGTTTTAATTAGAGATTCCTTTTCGGCTTTCTCCTGTATGGCTGCTAAATTGGGAATTGATTCACCAGTGAGGACATCCATAGCCATATCGCCGCCCCGCATAAAGTAAGGCTCGAACTCCTTAAGTATAATAAATGCTTCACGATCATAATTGCCAGGTTCATTTTTTGGTTCAATATAAACAGGACCAACCTGCCCGGAGTATTGCCCAACATTTAAATTAGCTCCAGCTACCAAGTGCGTATGGTAAAACCTAAAACCGGCAGGCTTAGGTACAAAAACTTCACGGCGCATCCCATGAGCAGGGATATAAGGGGTGCCTTCTTCTGCAGCACCATCAACATCAGTCGGCAAAAACTGCCCATGCCAATGCAATTGTTCAGGTGTGTCTGTATCATTATAAATATCTACTATTGCTTTTTGTCCTTCTTTAAAGCGCAATAAAGGACCCGGAAACTCGCCATTGTATGTGGTTGTAGAAATGAAATGCTGTGTGCCTACCTCTACCAACCCTGTGCCGATATGAATTGTATAATCTGCTTTTTCATCTTGTAGTGTTACATCCTTTGCTTCTAAGGAAAATTTGTGGCTATCAGGTTCACTATGTACTAAGCTACTCATTGGCAAATTACTTGCAATGGGCATTGCTAACCCGGCTGATTTAATAAATTTTCTACGATCCATAACTTAATTTTTTAAATTAGTCAAGCCATCTGAGAAATGAATTGCTTACCACAGACAATACAAGTAAAATAAATATTTTAAAGTATTGTTCATTCAGATTTTTAGGGTATGAAAAACAATTTATCCCCTAACAAAGATGGTACATGAAATTAATTAAGTATGGTATATTTGAAAATACTATGGTACTGGGGTTACTGGCTTCGAAAAGCCTGTGGAGTATACCCAGTATAGCGTTTAAAATATTTAACGAAATGAGAAGGGTCGTTAAAGTCTAAGGCAAAGGAGATTTCAGAAACGGTATTATCGGTATAAATCAATAAGCGTTTGGCTTCACTGATTAGGTGTTCTGCAAGTACTTCTGCTGCGGACTGATTTACAGCTTTGCGGCAGACTGCATTAAGGTTTTGCGGAGTTGTATTTAACAAGCCTGCATAGTATGCTACATTGTTTTTTATTTCCTTGTTTTGCGAGAGTAGTTCCCTGAATGATTGAAAGAGATCTGCCTTTACTTTCACGTTATTGATAAGTGGCTTAGCCACTTCTAATATTTTTGCTAACAGCGCTTTTAGCAGTCCTTCCACAACAGGAAAGCGGTTTTCATTGGTTGTATCGTTTTCTTTGGTAAGCAACTGAAAGAGTTGATTAATGGTGCTGGTATCTTTTACCTGCAAACTGGAAAAACTGCTTACTTTAGTCAATAATGCTTTCAGTTCTACATCAAGGCTCTTATCAATAAAACCTTTTTTTAAAATTAATACATACCCTTCAGGCACCGTGCGTAAGTCCCAATAATGAACCTGTTCCTTACGCACAAAGAAAATAACTGGTGGCTGTACTTTGTATTTGGTGTAATCAATAGCATGAGTGCCGCTACCTTTTGAAAGGTAAATGATTTCAAAATAATTATTGTGTTTGTGTGGTTCAGTTTTCCTAATCTCCTTCTTAAACAGTGTGATCTTAATTAACTTGCCTGTTTCACTTTTATCTTTTATGTTGATTTGAAATGGCATAAATATTATTATAATTGGGCTATCATTGCCTATTGACCAACTAAAGTATAAATAAAAAGGGAAATTCATTAGAACCATCCGGATTGGTTAAGTTGGAGTTACCATACAAAAAATTTACTAATGTTGGGGTAAGTTAAAAGTTTTGCCGGTGTTTATTTAACCCCAATTTTAGTCGAACAACAATGATAGATTTTATTAAAGTCTTGTTTTGGTTGAATTTTGTAAGATCAGTGCCGGATTACGTATAACACTAAAGTAACTCTTACCCATAACCTGTTGCTTTACTTATTACATTCTTTCCATTTTGAAACGTCAAACATTTTGCTGCTTTCCTTAGTATACATTTTCAATACTTATCCCTATTTACAGCGTTGTGCAACACTGTTGAGTGAAACATTTATCGAATATGTATCGGAAGCAGTATTGAATGTACATTTAAGTAAAGGAATGGGTATTTAATTGGTTGCGGCGGGCTTAGCCTTAACGCACCTCAGGCAACGATTTCCAACGGGCGGTATAGCGGGGGCTACGCAATTCCTGCCACATTTTACAGTTGCGACCGGACTCAGAACCTAATACCCCGGTTGCGCAAATGTCACTGCTGCAAAACAGGTACACTTATCACCATACAATTATTTGCAGAGCGGGGACCACCGCGGAAGTATTTACGGGAAAAAAAAGCTGCCCCTGCTTTGCCATTATACTAAACCGGGCAGTGTTCCTTATGTCCCTACACTAAAAATGAAGGGAAGAAAAACCACCTGGGCAAAAGCATAATGCCTGTCCATAATCATTAACTAGCGCTCCGCTTGCTTTGTACTCCATAACAACACCCCAAAAAATTTATAGATAATCTAATTCACCGGTTCCGTACAACAGAGGTGTTCATGTCTTGCCCTTCGGGCAATATGAACGGCTAGTTATTGTAGGCAGTACTTTACTATTTGCTATTTAATTACAGAAATAGAATCATAAACCTCAATTGTATATTCTGAGTTGGGTCTACTAGATAAATCAGAATAATAAAAGCCACGATTTATTTTCCCGCTTTTTAAAATAACTGTTGATTCAATCCTAAAATCGTGACTATTTAGAGTAAGGTTATTTTTATTTATACTAATTGTCGAATATTTTTTCGCTTCTATTTTGTCGACCTTATACTCATTGCCTTGTACATAAAATATCAGCTGTTTAATCGATTCATTGCTCTTATTTTTAATAGTAATCTTAATCTCTGGATTTCCACAAGAAGTAAATAATTTGGATATAGTAATTATTAAAATTAACAAGTTTTTCATATATCATTGATTTGTTGGTGTGAGTTGGGTAGCAGAAGTAATTCCATGTCGGCCTAATTTGGGATTACCATTGACATGCCAAAAATCATTATTTATTCCATTACTTCCTGGTGGTGGTGTAGGTTCAACTGGCTTTAAATATCTTAATTCTCCATTTGTGAGTTTTGTTAGTACATCAGATGAAAGACTTGAATTTGATGTAAAAATTGGAAACATTACATTTCCAACCATATGCCCAACAGCATTGTTCCACAAATCCATATCTTTTTCTTTTTGTAGCTGAGGGGATACTTCACTTTCGTGCGCATCAGAAAAAAGTTTAGCAATATTTTCAAGTGTCATTGGGTCTAAACCTAAGTCTCTTCTGTTCATGGCATTAAAAAAAGCATGTCTAAAAGCATCACTCTTATCATTTAAGCCATTTTTTCCAAAGATTGCAACAGTCTCTTGTTCAGCTACCGGTTTGTTTTTACTTATCATATATGCATGAGTCGGATATTTTTTAACTAAAGCTTTTTCTGCTGCGGTTAATCTATCATATTGCCCATTTTGATTTTCATCTAAATCTAAGTTAAAATTATTGGGTTCGTTTAACCAATTATCATCTTCCCACCAAACATTGTTACTATTGCTATTAGAAAAATATTGTTGATTAAAGGCTAAGTAATCTAAATCTGACATCAATTTATCTATATGCTCAATTGCAATATTATTTGCACGTGGATTTATAGTGGTTTGTAAAAAGTTGTAAATCTCATCAGCACGTAATTGGTTATTTTGCAACCACAGCGATTGAGCATAAGTAAGCCCTAATTGATTTGAAAGACTAGTAACTGTTTGAGAAAATCCACTTCCTCCACTAAATCCAACACCACCCGTCCACCACCAACTCCAATCGGGCTCGTAAGGTCCGGCG
>NZ_LUHG01000041.1 GCF_001623405.1 Hydrotalea flava | reverse complement strand
AGAGTTAACTCCGCCGGTAAGATTTAAGCGGTGCGACCCCGTTGCAGGATCGCCCAATGCTATGGCAAAGGGCTGTGCTGCAGTTTGTTGTAATGAAAATCCCAATGCTACTACAAAGAAAGAAACCAATATAGCAGGAAAGGAGTTAGCATTGGCAGAAGGTATAATGGCCAATGCACCTACAACCGAAATGAGTAGTCCGTAAATAATGCCTTTTTTATATCCAATCTTGTTTAAGATATCGTATCCCACCATGCTGGAGATAAGGTACAACAACAATGAGCCAATAAAATAAGCGCCATAAAATGATGAACCAATTAGTTGTGATTCAAATTGAGAAAGATGAAAATGACTTTTACAAAAAGGAATAAAAATGCTGTTAGAGGCAGCAATAAATCCCCAGAAAAAAAATACCAATGCCAATGAGGCCAAGGCACTTCCATTTGTTTTAATTTTTGGAGCGTCAGGTTGGTTCATAACAATCGTTAAATAAGGTTTTAAAAAATTGGTTGTTAATTATGGCTGTAAAGTAAGATACATTTTGTAATCCTTAAAAAATTAATTGAAAATATGCATTAGTATCTATTTCATTCTTAACTTCAAGCAGATAATTAATTGATTGCTATGGAAATAATTCATGTAAGTGCAGAATGCTATCCCGTTGCAAAGGCTGGTGGATTGGGTGATGTGGTTGGGGCATTGCCAAAATATCAAAATAAAGCCGGGCATCATGCCAAAGTGGTAATGCCCATGCACCGTACCAAATTCTTATATGAAAACAGCTGGGAGGTTGATGCAAAAGGATATTTAGCCATTGGCGGACATTATTATAATTACACCATTATAAAGGAAGCTACCCATAAATTAGGTTTTGATTTATATTTAGTTGACATCAATGGTTTATTAGATCGAGATAAAATTTATGGTTATGATGATGACAGTTACCGTTATCTCGCCTTTCAAATTGCCATTTTAAACTGGTTGAGTTCCTGGGAACACCGGCCCGATATTATCCATTGCCACGACCATCATACCGGGCTTATTCCTTTTATGGTTAAAAATTGTTTTGATTATCGAAAACTCCAATCAGTGCCTACTATACTTACCATTCATAATGCACAATACCAGGGTTGGATGGGGTGGGACAAAAGCCATTGGTTACCTGCTTATGATAGTTGGAAATGGGGTGATTTAGATTGGAATAATACCATCAACCCATTGGCAAGTGGCATAAAATGCGCATGGAAAGTAACCACCGTTAGTTGGAGCTATTTAAATGAATTAAAATATAATAGTAACGGCTTGGAAGCCTTGTTTGAATACGAAAAGGGAAAATGTATCGGCATTTTAAATGGTATTGATAATGATGTTTGGAATCCCGAAACTGATACCTATTTAAAACATCATTATACAGTAAAAACGGTTGACAAAGGGAAAGAAAAAAACAAACAGTCTCTTTGTAAACAATTTGGTTTAAATGAAAACGTGCCTTTGGTAATTTTTATTGGAAGATTAGTAAGCGAGAAAGCTGCTGATATTTTACCCGAAAGCATAAAAGTTATTTTACATGGCATGAAAGAAACCGTTGCATTTTTAATTGTCGGTACCGGCGATACAGGACTTGAGTGGCAGTTGAGTATGATGAACAATTTATATCCGGGATATTATCATGCAGTAATTGGCTATAATGAAGCTTTATCGCATGAAATGTATGCGGGTGGCGATTTTTTACTTATGCCAAGCCGGGTAGAGCCCTGCGGTTTAAACCAAATGTATGCTATGCGGTATGGTACGGTTCCAATGGTACGCAGCACTGGTGGTTTGCAAGATACTGTAACTGATATGGGCGACTGGGAAGGATTTGGTATTCGTTTTAATCATGCCAGTATTCACGATATTTATTATTCTTTAAGCCGTGCTTTAGGCGTGTATCAGGATAAAGCGCAACTGTCGTTGATGCGCAAAACAATGATGAATATTGATCATAGTTGGGATAAAACTGTGCATGAATACATTATGGTATACCAATCTGTTTTGTAATGTTTTAGAATACTCAATTTTATATACATTCATCTAACCTTAAATATTGAATTTTATGTCAACGCTTAGTCAATCTGTGGTAGCCGTTATTTTAGGAGGCGGTGCAGGTACACGATTATATCCACTCACTGCATCCCGTTCAAAACCAGCAGTACCTATTGCAGGAAAATACAGGTTGGTAGATATACCCATTAGTAATTGTATAAATTCCAATATCAACCGGATGTTTGTATTAACACAGTTTAATTCAGCATCTTTAAATAAACACATTAAAAATACCTATCATTTTAGTGCATTCAGTACAGGGTTTGTAGATATACTGGCTGCAGAACAAACACCCGATAATCCGGGTTGGTTTCAGGGTACAGCCGATGCGGTACGCCAATCGCTCCGACATATTGATAATTTAGAATTTGATTACATATTAATTTTAAGTGGTGATCAATTATACCAAATGGATTTTGATGCCATGATTGAAGCGCACAAAGCCAAAGAAGCCGATATTTCTATTGCAACCATACCGGTACATGCCAGAGAAGCCTCAGAATTTGGTATCATGAAAACAGATAAATCGCACTGCATTACAGCATTTATAGAAAAGCCGAAACCGGAATTACTGGGCGAATGGATTAGTGATACAGGGGCAGAGATGCAACAACAGGGGCGTGTTTATCTAGCCTCAATGGGTATTTATATTTTTAATAAGCAGGTATTGTACAATTTGCTGAAAGAAGTGTACCCCGAAGCCACAGATTTTGGTAAGGAAATTATGCCGCAATCTATTGGAAAATATAATGTATTGAGTTTTCAGTATGAAGGATACTGGACAGATATCGGAAATATTTATTCGTTCTTTGAAGCAAATTTGGCACTTACAGAAGAAATTCCGTTGTTTAATTTATTCGACAATAACAGGATTATTTATACGAGAGCGCGGATGTTACCGCCTGCAAAAATCAGTGGCACTACTTTAGAGAAAACCATCATTTCTGATGGGTCTATTATTTTGGCCAGCAGAATGGAAAAATGTGTAGTGGGTATTCGTGCAAGAATTGGGTATGGTTCAACTATCGTTAATGCCTACATTATGGGAAATGATTATTATGAAACCTTAGAAGTAATGGCCGAAAATGTGAGTAAAGGCATTCCGAAAATTGGTATTGGGGAAAGGTGTTATATTAAAAATGCCATCATCGATAAAAATTGTCGGATTGGCAATGATGTGCGAATTAATGGTGGCACCCATCTGGACAATACTGATCATCCTTTATATACTATTAAAGATGGTATTGTAGTGGTAAAAAAAGGTGCCATTTTACCCGATGGTTTTGTAATATAATACTATGTTTGAAAAACATCTTTTGGCCAAAAGATGTTTTTTTTGCTATTTTTATGTTTGTGTAAAAAATACATATTAATTTAAACGATTGTCATGTCAAATGCCCAGCCCCCTGCTTCCTCCTTTACTGCTGCCAAACAAAACAAACCCAAATTGCGTTTTTGGCAAATCTGGAATATCAGTTTCGGATTTTTAGGTGTGCAAATTGGCTATTCGCTACAAAATGCCAATACCAGCCGCATACTTTCTGCTATTGGTGCCGATCCGCACCATTTAAGTTTGTTTTGGTTAGCCGCCCCCTTGGCAGGTTTTTTTGTGCAACCTATTGTTGGCTTATCAAGCGATAAAACCTGGACTCGATTGGGCAGACGAATACCATTTATTTTAGGTGGCGCTATTGTTTCAGCATTAGCCATGTTTTTTATGCCAAATTCTGAGCATTTTGCCGAATTATTACCACCGCTTTTTTTTGGTGCCACTATGTTATTATTAATGGATACCTCTTTCAATGTAACCATGCAACCTTTTAGGGCATTGGTAAGCGATATGGTTTCTGAAAGTCAACGTAACCAAGGTTATGCCATCCAAAGTTTTTTAATTAATGCAGGTGCGGTTATTGGATCTTTACTTCCCTTCATATTAACTTCTTTAGGTGTTGCCAATGAACCCGGCCCAGGGCAGCGTGTTGCTCCAACTGTTATATGGTCGTTTTATTTTGGAGGTGGTGCTTTGTTGTTTAGTGTGTTATGGACAGCACTTAGAACAAAAGAGTATCCTCCGGCAGAATATGCACAATACAACAATATTGATGAAAAGGAAAACAAAGAAAAAGTTAGTTTTCTAACCTTAATTAAGAACATTCCGACTACCATGCTGCAATTGGCTGTAACGCAATTCTTTTCCTGGTTTTCGCTTTTTTTAATGTGGGTATATACAACACAAGGTATTGCTCAACATATTTGGCAAACAACCAATCCTGAATCGAAAGAATATAATGAAGCCGGAAACTGGACAGGTGTAATTTTTGCTGCTTATAGTGTTTTTGCTGCCTTGTACTCACTTGTGCTAACACCTTTGGCCAATCGTTTCGGCAGAAAAAATACCTACATGCTTTCTCTAATAGCCGGAGGAATTGGATTAATATCCATGATGTTCATTACCGATAAGTATTGGCTATTATTGCCTATGGTGGGTGTAGGTATTGCGTGGGCTGCTATATTAGCGCTGCCTTATGCAATTTTATCCTCATCATTACCTGCAAAACAAACCGGTGTTTATATGGGAATTTTTAATATTACCATTACAGTACCTCAAATTACAGCCGGTTTATTAGGTGGGCTGGCACTTACTGCATTGGGTGAAAAACCCATTCATGTAATTGGGTTAGCGGGTGTTTCCATGATACTCGCCGGCATCTTCGCAAAAATGGTTATTAAAACACCCAATTCTTAATACGTTTAAAATGCTTTAATTATGTTTAAAAAAAGTGTAAGGTTGTTAATCTGTTTCTTTTTTTTATGGTTACCATCAGCGTTCTATGCACAAAAGGCAACTGTTTATCCAACCAACTGGTGGGTGGGTATGCAAAACCATCAAATTCAATTGCTTATTAAAAGTGCTACACCCGATGCCATTGCAATCAATCAAATTCAGATCAATTATCCGGGAGTTCAGATGTTAAAAGTACATCCGTTAGACAATAAAACATATGTAGCTGTAGATATTAATATTACCGAAGCCGCTAAACCCGGTATGGTACCCATTGTTTTTTGGGCGGGTAATTCAAAACAAACCATTGAATGGCCATTATACAGTAGAAGAGATGGTAACGGTACACTATTTGCGCAAGGTGTAAACGCTTCCGATTTTATTTATCTGGCTATGCCTGATCGGTTTAGTAATGGAGATACAACCAACGATCGTGTTCCCGGCATGCGCGACCAATCTTTAAACCGCGATTCTATTTATTTAAGGCATGGCGGCGACTTTCAGGGAATCATCAACCATTTGGATTATTTAAAAAATATAGGAGTAACTGCATTATGGCTTACACCGGTTATTGAAAATGATGAACCTAACAGAACCGAGCATGGTTATGCTTTTACCAATCATTATAAAATAGAACCCAGATTAGGTGGAGAAAAAATGTACCTTAAACTGAGTGATGAACTACACAAACGAGGTATGAAATTGATTCAGGATGCAGTATATAACCACGTTGGAAGTAAAAATATTTTTTTCTTAGATCCACCAAGTAAAGACTGGTTTCATCAATGGCCAAAATTTATCCAAACATCGTATAAAGATCAACCATTATACGATCCTTATGCAGCTGCTATCGATAAAAAAATTACCAGCGATGGATGGTTTACAGAAAAAATGCCCGATTTAAATCAAAACAATCCTTATGTAGCCAATTTCTTAATTCAACATGCCATTTGGAGTGTTGAAAAATTTGGCGTTGATGGCTGGCGGATTGACACTTACATTTATAATGATTTAAATTTCATGAACCGTTGTAATGCAGTTTTGGAAAAAGAATTTCCAAAAATTACCATGTTTGGCGAAACATGGGTGCATGGGGTATCCAGTCAGGCCTATTTTGTTGATAATAAAATTCAAATACCTTTTAAAAGTAATTTACAGGGTGCAACTGATTTTCAAATCCTTTTTGATGGTATTTTACCCGCAGTGAATCAGCCTTTTGGCTGGACGGAAGGTGTAAACCGATTGTACAGCACACTGGCAAAAGATTTTTTATATACAAACCCCATGCGGAATGTGATTTTTTTAGACAATCATGATTTGTCCCGTTTTTTTTCAGAAGTGAAAGAAGATGTTGCCAAACAAAAAATGGGTATTGCCTGGTTGTTAACCTGCCGGGGAATACCGGAAATGTATTATGGTACTGAAGTACTCATGAAAGGATTTACCAATCCGGATGGATGGGTGCGTTTAGATTTCCCGGGTGGATGGAAAGGAGATAAGAAGAATGCATTTACCGGAGAAGGACTTTCAAAAGATGAATTAGAGGTACAGCAATATACCAGAACGCTGGCAAATTTCAGGAAAACATCACCTGCAATAACATCAGGTAAGTTAATGCAATATGTGCCGAAAGATGGGTTATATGTGTACTTCAGATATACACCCAACCAAACCATTATGTGTGTAATGAATACCAATGAAAAATCTCAAAAAATAGAATTCAGTAATTATGCGGAACGCACGGCGGGTTTTACAAAAGGGATTGATGTAACAAATGGTAGTACTGTTGAAAGTAATTTTGAAGTAATGCCAAAAACTTTGATGGTTATTGAATTGAAAAAATAATTCATGATTTTTTTCCAATCATTGCCCGAAAGCAAAAATTGCTTGCGGGCAATTTTATAATAACGCATTCCAAACATATTTAGGGCCCGATTTTCCCCAGTCACTCATCCCTTTATTCAGATCCTTTTGCAGGTTCAGCCAATTGGTTATTTTACCTTTTAATTTAGGTGCAGCAATACTGCCAGCAGGTTCAGTTAATTCTAATTTAGTGGCAAACCAGGTAGTATACAATCGGGGTACGGCTAAGCCTAAAATTAAACCTGGTAATCCGCTAAAACTTTCCGGGCCACTGCTCACCGGAATTTGATCGGTATAAAATGCAACAACATATACTGAATCGCAAATTTTAGTAACCGCTTTTTTACATTCAAATCCGGCAATATCTCTGGTTTCGCCGGTAATACGCCATTCTAATTGTCGTAGTGTATCTTGTAAAAAATAGGTCTGTTCAAAAACATCGCGCTGCATATCTATTCTGTTTTTGGATAAATCTTTCCATATCTTATCATTCTCAGAGGGCTTCATGCCAAAAATATATTTGGTATCATCATTTTCTTTGATGAGTTGGAATAGGCTATAATTTTTATTAAAGTTTAGTACATAATCATTCACCACTATTTTAGGCATATTTTTTTTCATCAGCTGTGCCCATTCATTATCATTATCCATATCTAATAGCTGGTATTGGTTTACCCGTTTTTCATAATATACTTTTCCTGCATATATAAAATTGGCTTGTGCAGATACCTGTATTGCCAATAGCAGGAGTATAAAAAAAGAAAGGATGTTTTTCATAAATATTTTCGTCTGGTTATTTTTAATGTTGATTCAATACAGTTGATGCAACCTATATTTTTTTTACTGAGCGGGTTTACCGTTTTTATTAAAATTATAAGCAAGACTCAGCAAAAAATATCGTTGAATGGTTTGTTGGGTGGTTTGTGCAATAAAATTGCTGCTGATATTTCTGTTAATGCCTTTGTTTTGATTCAATAAATCATTCACCGAGAATTTTAACTCCCAGTTATCATTTTTGGTAAATGTTTTTTTGAGGGATGCGTTTACCAGATACACATCTGCATTGCCGGTAAACACACTTGTTTTTTCATAGATGGTGATATTACTGTTTGCTTCAAAATATAACTTAGCCGGTAGTTTGGCAGTGAAGTTAATGTATGGTGTGTATGTCCAGTAACGGGTAATAATGTTAGGGCTGATGGATGAACGGGAATAGTTTCTGGTAAAATCGGCATTTACATAAAAATTTACTTTCTTATCGCTCCATCTGCCAAAATAAACACCAATATTTATATTTCGGTTGTCGTTAATATTTTTTTCACCGTTAATAAAATTGATATACCGATTTATGCCCGGTGTACTGCTGAATCCGGCAATCCAGGTAGGTACTATTTCAAAACTATAGAACATAAAAATATTGCCACTATAGTTTCCGTTTACATTTACCGCCTGATTCACTCTTCGGCCTGAACTATCTACCACACTTGATGAGCTGATGGCATTGTTTATTAAATTAAAATTTCCACTAATGTAAATATTTCTGCTTTTTAAAACTTTAAAATCTGATACTGATAATTGAAAGCGATGATTGAATTCCTGTTTTAAATTGGGGTTGCCAATATTAATATTTAAAGGATCGGTATTGTCAACGAATGGCTGAATTTGAATCAGGGTAGGGTTTCGGGTAGAACCCGTATAGGTTAAGCTGATTTTTCTTTGTGCTTTAGGAGTAAAGTTGATGGCCGCTGTGGGCAAAAAATTGGTGAACTGAATAGTACGATGGGTATTTTGCAATACATCATTTAAATTGAATGTAGTTATACCTATACCGGAACCTGCAGAAAAATTAAATTTCTTTGCATTGTACCGGAAAGTGGCGCCGCCAGACTGACTATTGATGTTGTATTTAAAATGATTGGTCAGCGAATCAACACCAATATCATATTTCCCGTTAATACTATCTTTTGCAAAGGTGTTTCTTTGCGCATCATTACCTGAAAAGCCAAAACGATAATTGAGTTCTAAAAATGTTTTTTTCCATAATGGTTCTGTGTACACCAATTTACCATCTACCCCGGAAAGATTTTCATTGTTGGTTTTATACTGATCAATGTTTTGTGCCGTTGATAAAAAACCGGTTTTGTCATAAAAGCTGTTTTGTGCAATCAGGTATCCGGTATTGTTTCTGTCCGAAAAATTCAAATTGCCATTGAATGAAATGGTTCTGCCTGCTTTTTTTAATTTTTTTCGCCAGAAAAAATTACTTAAAAAATTATTTTCTGTTCCATCCAAAGTAGTAGTTCTGTCGGTTTGGTTAATGATTTGTCTTTCCTGACTAATGGATTGGCCGGTATATAGATTAATGTCGTTTCTTTTTATTTGCGAACCAGTTAAAGTAACTTTTAATGAACTGGTTGAATCTATCTGCCATTCATACACGGCATTCATCCGATGCCTTTGTCGGGTGTTGTTGGCATTTTGTTGTACTTTATTAATAAATGTAGTATCGGGTAAAATATACTGTGTAATGGAATTGGTTTGGCCAATGATATTTAAATGATTGAACTGATAAGTGCCATTAATGTTTTGTTTGTCTTCATTCCATTTATTTCCATAAGTAGCACCTGCAGTGGTTGAATTAGGCAAGCCGGAGCCGTTGCTAAATTCATCATTTGTTTGGCTAATCCAAATACTGCCATCATCCTGCACATCGGTAGTTCTGTTTAAATCATTACCATAATTACTTTTTTCATTCCAGTTTAATGATTCGTAACGTGTGTTATCATTGGTAACATAAGCTGCAAATTTTCGTTTCTTTTGAAAGGAGTTCACCATGGCTTTTTCATAATGATATTGCGTGGCATCGCTTCCGGCTTCTACTTTTCCAAAATAGCCTTTCTTTTTATCTTCTTTTAAAGTTAAATTAATGGTTTTGGTTTTTTCTCCATCATCAATACCCGAAAAAACGGCTTGATCACTTTTTTTATCGTAAACCTGCACTTTATCTACATAATCTGCTCTTAAATTTTGTGTTACAACTGCAGGGTCATCACTAAAAAATTCTTCCCCATCCACCAATACTTTTCTAACCCGTTCACCTTGTGCCGTTATTTCACCCTTGGCATTTACCTGAATGCCGGGTAATCGTTTTAAAAGATCTTGTACATTCGCGTTGGGGCCGGTATGAAAACTATCTGCCTTAAATTCGGTAGTATCACCTTTTATTTTTATGGCAGCAACCCGTTGTTGCACAATTACTTCCTGCAGTAAATGGGCTTTTGTTTCTAAATAAATATTGCCTAAATCAATAAGGGTTTGTCCCGGTTTTATAAACAGTGTATCAATAAAATCTGCATAATTTGGATACGACACCATTACAATACTTTTTACGGCAGGTATTGCATTCATTTCAAAGCTTCCATTTTTATGTGTACGGGTAAAATGCAGTAAAACAGAATCATTGGCTCTTAAAACTGCAACAACTGCATTGGATAATGGGATATGTGCAGTAGTATCGGAAATAGTTCCTTTAATACGGATGGTTTGTGCAGCCGAATGTAATGAAATAAATAGCAAAATGGATATTGGCAAAAATTTTCTCATAAGCACTGTTCATGTTAATAACTTCAATTCATTTTAAAAGCATAAATTGTAGTCCGGAATACGCAGATTAAACAAAGGTTAGTTATTTTTAATATTCGACAAAATAAGTAATATGTCTAATTCTACAAAAAAAAATATTAAAAATGGAGGCAGTAACCAAAATTTGGTTGGTATTGCAGCTTTAAAAGCCGGATTAATGCCACCTTATGAAACGGTTCAATTCATTGATACACAGCGTTCAGTGTGGAATTATTCACTTTTTACAGAAGATGATATTGTCAATTTTCAACAGGGAACACATTATTGTTTATATCATTTATTTGGCAATAAACAAATTGAAGTATCCGGTACAAAGGGTACTTATTTTGCTGTTTGGGCACCTAATGCAACGTATGTTAGTGTAATTGGATATTTTAATCAGTGGGATAAAACAGCGCATCCTTTAATGGTACGGTTAGATCATTCTGGTATTTGGGAGGGGTTTATACCACATGTGGAAGCGGGCGAAGCCTATAAATACCACATCATTGGTTACCAGAGTTTAGCATTAGATAAAGGAGATCCGTTTGCGCATTATTGGGAAAAAAGGCCATTTACAGCATCTATTGCCTGGCAAACCGATTATAACTGGGGGGATGCCGAATGGATGAAAAACAGAAAAGAAAAAAACAGTTTAGCTGCACCCATATCTGTATATGAAATGCATTTGGCCAGTTGGATGCGTCCGGATAAATACAATGAAGAACTGTACAATTCATACAATCAAATTGCAGAACGTTTGGTGCCGTATTTAAAAGAAATGGGATTTACACATGTTGAGTTTATGCCTGTTATGGAACATCCATTTGATGGAAGCTGGGGGTATCAGGGTACCGGTTATTTTGCACCTACTTCACGCTTTGGCAACCCGCAGGAGTTTGCCCATTTAATTGATGCATTGCATCAGGCAGGTATTGGTGTTTTTTTAGATTGGGTACCTTCTCATTTTCCTTATGATGCACATGGTCTGTTTATGTTTGATGGAACGCATACCTATGAGTACGCAGACATGCGCAAAGGTTATCATCCCGATTGGAGCTCCTATATCTTTAATTACAAACGTGGTGAAGTAAAAAGTTTTTTGATTAGTAATGCCCGTTTTTGGTGTGATGCATTTCATGCAGATGGCTTACGTGTGGATGCGGTAAGTTCCATTCTTCGATTGGATTACAGTAGAAACGAAGGTCAATGGGAACCCAATGAATTTGGAGGAAATGGTAATATAGAAGCCATTGCCTTTGTAAAAGATTTAAATGAAACATTGTATCGTGATTTTCCTGATATTCAAACCATTGCCGAAGAGGCAACAGACTGGCCAAAAATCAGCAAACCAACCTTTGAAGGGGGGTTGGGATTTGGAATGAAATGGATGATGGGATGGATGCACGATACCTTAGATTATTTTAAAGTAGACCCTATTTTTCGTTCTGCACTTCAGGACAAGTTTACATTCAGTATGATGTATTTTTATGATGAAAATTTTATGCTGCCCCTCAGTCATGATGAAGTGGTGCATGGTAAAAGCCCCATGATTTATAAAATGCCGGGCGATGAATGGCAAAAATTTGCCAACCTAAGAGTACTCTATGCATACATGTTTACCCATCCCGGTGCAAAATTATTATTTATGGGCAATGAATTTGGCGTAACCAATGAATGGAACTATAAAAGTGAATTGCAATGGGAATTGTTACAATATGCACCACATCTGGGTTTGCAAAAATGTGTACAGCAGCTCAATCAATTATACAAAACTGAACCTGCCTTGTATGAATTACAATTTTCAGATGAAGGGTTTGAGTGGGTTGATTTAAATCACAGATCAGAATGTATCATGGCTTTTAAACGAAAAGGGAAAAAGGCTGCTGATGATTTGCTGATTCTACTCAATATGACGCCGGTGGTGCATCATAACTGGGAAGTACATGTATATGGCAAACAAGCATGGAAAGAAATTTTTAATAGTGATAATAAAGCATTTTATGGCACCGGCGATGTACAAAATACAAGTATTGCAGGCGAAAAAGTGTATATAGAAGAAGAATGGTATCGGATAAAACTACATTTACCTGCGCTTTCGGCTATTGTGTTAAAATAACCTTGAATGGTTCCTCAAAAGCAATCAATTCAATCGTTTTTTAACAGGATTTGTGCAGTGAATTGAAAATTAAATAAGTATTTTTCCGGCTTTTAATAAGGTGCAACTTTACACATCCGGCAATTTTTTATATGGATATTGAATTATTAAACTGGCTCAACCATCATCGTATTGTACAGCTCGATCCCTTCATACATTTTATTACGAACACTGCTTATGTATTTGCAATAGCAGTTCCTGTTATTATGCTGATTGTTGGCTATCGGCAAAAAAATAAATTCATTCAATTCAGAGCTTGGTTTATTTTGTTTGCAATGTTGCTGGCTGAAATTGTTTCCACTATTTTAAAATTTTCCATTAACCGAACCAGGCCTTTTAAGGTGTATCCTTTTATTGAAAAGTTAACGGCCGGAGGAAGCCCTTCTTTTCCCTCGGGTCATACAACCGATGCTTTTGTAATTTGTGTCAGTATTATTGTGGTGTATCATAAATGGCAATACACCATTCCTGTTTTAATTTGGGCAATGTTGGTGGGTTATTCCAGAATGGCACTGGGTGTACATTATCCCACCGATGTTTTAGGTGGCATTATAATTGGTGCTGCTGCTCCGCTTGTTTTAAAATATGCGGTACCTCGTTACAAAGCGCAATTTAAATATTAGTTATGTTAGAATATTTGGAACAATTAGACCGGAAAATATTGTTATTCGTAAATGGACACCATAATGCTTTTTTTGATGGGTTTATGTACTGGTGTAGCGGGCAATACTCCTGGTTACCATTTTATGTATTGCTATTGTTGCTCATCATTTTAAAATTGAAGAAAAAGGCCATACCTTTTGTATTACTAGTGGCAGTATTGCTCACTATCAGCGATCAAATGGCATCTTCTGTTTTCAAACCCATATTTCACCGTTTCAGGCCCAGCCATGAACCGGGATTAGAATATTTGTTGCATTATGTAAATAATTACAGAGGTGGTATGTATGGTTTTGTTTCCTCACATGCAGCCAATACATTTTCACTGGCTTTTTATTTTTTCTTTTCAATAAAAAAACAAATGCCTAAACTTACACTCATCCTGTTTTTATGGGCTGCATTGGTATCGTACAGCCGGGTATATTTAGGTGTACACTATCCCAGCGATGTGGTAGTTCCCATATTCATAGCCGTAGCCAATGGTTTTATTATTTCCCGATTGTATTTATGGATTGAAAAACGTTATTTTACAACTACACCAATGGTTTAATTCAATAGAAATTAACCCCGGCAATTTCTGAAATTCATACCGGTACTTATGGTATATTCAGAATAAAAACAAATAATAAATTATAAAGCTTTTTACACAAAAAAGCATCAGATACAGGTACCGGTGTGTTTGGGCAAAACAATACGAAAAGTGGTACCTTTACCCGGCTGACTGTTTAAAACAAAAATTTTGCCCTGATGGTATTGTTCAATAATTCGTTTGGTTAGGGTTAAACCAAGTCCCCATCCTCTTTTTTTGGTAGTAAATCCAGGCTTAAAAACAGCAGGTAAATTTTTTCTGCTAATACCTTTTCCGGTATCACTCACGTCAATCAAAACCTGTTCATGTACTGTTTTTAAGTGAATGGTAATTTTTCCTTTTCCTTCCATAGCATCCAGCGCATTTTTTAGCAGGTTTTCAATTGTCCAATCAAATAAAGCAGGCGATATATGGGTGATTACAGGCGCTTCAGATGTAATCATTTCAAATTGTATTTGTCCGCCAGAGCGTTTTTTGATATAATCAACCATCTGCTCAATTTTCAACACTAAATCGGTAGGTTCTAATGCAGGTATGCTGCCAATTTTTCCAAAGCGGTCTGTAATTAAAAGCAGCCTGTTCGCATCTTTATCAATTTCGTTCACTATTTTATCTGTGCCGGGTATTTCTTTCAGCATTTCAATCCAGCCTTGCAAACTGCTTACCGGCGTACCCAATTGGTGTGCAGTTTCTTTGGCCATGCCAATCCATAACTGATTTTGGTTGTTCTGAAAGGCCGTTCTTTGCGCTACAATTAAAAATACAAGGAACAATCCCACAATCATCAATTGTACAATGGGGTAATATCTTACCTCGTTCAATAAATGCGATTCGCCATAGTAAACAATATTTTTTTGTGTGGAATCTAACGGGTTTTTCCATTCAATAGGTGGATGCAATGCTTTAAATGCATTGATTTTTTTGTGCAAATAAGCCGGATTTTTGAGTTGAATGGAATCTAAATTTCTACTATCCAATAAAACGCCTTTTTCTGTAACAACAATAATGGGAATATCCTGACTGTTTTCGGCTAATATTCGGCTACTTAAATTGGTGTCCGTTATAAGGTTAGAAGCATTGCTTTTAACCGCTTCGGCCCATTGCTCAATTTTAATTTGCTCTTCCTGTTTAATTTTATTGGCTAAGTAATTGGAATAGAAAATAGTACCACTAATAATTAAAAGGGCAATAAGGGCAATAAGCGATTTCCAGTTTAGCCAGTATTGAATCATAAAGCAAATACGTATTAAAAATAGGGAAAATTAGCATATTTGTAATTTGCCTGCATAGCGTTGTTTTTCCGGTAATAACGCGTCAAACAACCTAAATTAACGAATTAACGGCTTAACCCTTAGTTTTGCAGCCTGTAAAACCCTAAAAAGAATGATTAGTGTTAGAAACATTACACTGGCTTATGGTAAGCGTGTTTTATTTGATGAAGTAAATGTAAATTTTGTTAAAGGAAATTGTTATGGTGTAATTGGCGCAAATGGCGCTGGAAAATCAACTTTTCTTAAAATTTTAAGTGGCGAAATAGAACCGAATAAGGGAACCGTTGATATTACTCCGGGTGAGCGGATGGCTGTTTTAAACCAAAACCAGTTTGCATTCGATAATAATACGGTTCTTGAAACAGTGTTAATGGGATACAAACGTTTGTGGGATGTAATGCATGAACGGGATGCCCTTTATGCTAAAGAAGATTTTACGGAAGAAGATGGCATGAAGGCCGGTGAATTGGAAGCCGAATTTGGTGAAATGGGCGGTTATGAGGCCGAAAGCAATGCAGGAAGTCTTTTAAGTAGCCTTGGTGTTAGTGAAAATATACACCAAAGTTTAATGAAAGATATTCCAGGTACTTATAAATTACGGGTTTTATTGGCACAGGCACTATTTGGTAACCCGGATATTTTGTTATTAGATGAGCCTACCAACGGGTTAGATATTGAAACAATTGGCTGGTTGGAAAATTTTTTAGCTGATTATGAAAATATTGTTTTGGTTGTTAGTCACGACCGGCACTTTTTAGATGCAGTTTGTACCCATGTTGCTGATGTAGACCGCGCTAAGATTAAAGTGTTTACCGGTAATTACACTTTCTGGTACGAATCTTCGCAGTTAATGCTTCGCCAGATGAGTGATAAGAATAAAAAAGTAGAAGAAAAACGTGCTGCGCTGCTCGATTTTATTGCCCGCTTTTCGGCCAATGCCAGTAAAAGTAAACAGGCTACTGCACGAAAAAAAGCATTAGAAAAATTAACCATTGAAGAAATTGAACCTTCCAACCGTAAATATCCAGGTATTATTTTTCAGCCCTTACGCGAAGTGGGTAATCAAATATTAAATGTTGAAAACCTTTCTGCGAAAATTGATGATAATCTGCTTTTTTCAAAAGTGAATTTTACTGTAAACAAGGGCGATAAAATTGCTTTTTTCAGCAGAAATCCTATGGCAGTAACCCGATTCTTCGAAATAATTAATGACCATTTGAAGCCGGATACCGGCAAATATGAGTGGGGTACCACCATAACCAAAGCTTATCTGCCATTAGAAAATAGTGAATTTTTTGAAGACGGGCTTACATTAATGGATTGGTTGCGCCAATTTGTACCGCCGCATATTACCGATGCGGATGAACCTTTTTTAAGGGGATTTTTAGGAAAAATGTTATTCAGCGGAGATGACATTATGAAGAAAACGAATGTTTTAAGTGGTGGTGAAAAAGTGAGGTGTATGATTAGTAGAATGATGTTGCAAAATCCGAATCTCATCATTTTAGATCAGCCTACCAATCATCTTGATTTGGAAAGTATTCAGAGCTTTAATGAAGGTTGTCAGAATTTTCCGGGAATTGTATTCATTACATCGCACGACCATACTTTTATGCAAACTGTTGCTAACAGAGTAATTGAGTTAACGCCCAATGGTATTATTGACCGCCTTACCACATTTGATGATTATATGGAAGATGCACGTATTCACGAACTAAGGGAACAATTGTATAAATTGTAAAATGAACTGTGTGCATGAAAGATGGTAGGAACTGCGCATTGCTATTGTTACAGGTACTTTTGCAGAAAACATTTAGGATGTTATAAAACTCGTCTTATTTTCGTAAAATGAATGTTTTGGAAAATTTTCCAACAGTAGCAGTAGTAATTCTCAATTATAATGGTGCACATTATTTGCAGCAGTTCCTGCCTTCTGTATTGGCTTCTACCTATCCCAACAAAAGGATTATTGTTGCCGATAATGCTTCTACAGATCATTCTATCTCAATTGTACAAGCAAATTTTCCGCAGGTTGAAATTTTGATGAATCAACAAAACGATGGTTTTGCGGGAGGTTACAACTGGGCTTTATGCCAAATTGATGCTGCATATTATATTTTATTAAACTCAGATGTATCGGTTACACCGCAATGGATTGAACCGGTTATTGCATTAATGGAAGCAGATGATACGATTGCAGCCTGCCAGCCCAAACTGTTATCTTATCATGCACCAGAACAATTTGAATATGCAGGTGCTTGTGGTGGATGGATGGATGCTTTAGGATATCCATTTGCAAGGGGTAGGGTTTTTGATAATATGGAAACCGATGCCGGTCAATACAACACCGTTACACCTATATTCTGGGCAAGTGGTGCTGCATTGTTTATTAAAAGCAAAGTGTTTCATGCTTTAAATGGTTTTACCGACTCATTTTTTGCACATCAGGAAGAAATTGAATTATGTTGGCGCATACAACTGGCAGGGTATAAAATTTTTGCATGCCCAGACAGTGTAGTATATCATGTTGGGGCAGGTACTTTGCAAAAGGGTGGTAGAAAAATTTATTTAAACTTTCGCAATAATTTAATGATGTTGGTAATGCATTTACCACCAAAAGAAAAATACTGGAAATTAACACTCCGCTTTTTTTTAGATGCATTATCTGCATGGAAAAGTTTGCTGAATGGCAATTCAGCATTTTTTATTGCTGTTGCTCAGGCTCATTGGTATGTACTTAGGCATTTACATAACATAAAAGCACAAAAGCAATTAAAAAAACCATTGACGTCATTGCAAGGTGTATATTCGGGCAGTATAGTATGGCAGTATTTTGTTAAACACAAAAAAATCTTTGCAGAAATTGTTGAAAAGAAGCGCTCATAATTTAATCAGGTACCTTATTTTTGCACAGCAATTGAAACACTATGTCACAAGAAATGAATGAAAACGCCAAGAAAGATGTTACCCGCAATTGGGTAAGTACTTCCAGATTTTTATTTTACCTGCAGGTATTTTGTATTGTAGCCTTCTTTTTAGGAGGTTGTTATAAATTGTACCAAAAACGTTACAAAGGTAAACCGGATGTAGAAATTCAGGGTAGCACAAAATATACACCCGAATACAAATAATTTTTACAAAAAAATTTTGTTGGGAACATTAGATACCTAAATTTGCACTCCCAATAAATTAGTTCTTACAAAAATAAAAAGCGGAAGTAGCTCATTTGGTAGAGCACAACCTTGCCAAGGTTGGGGTGGCCGGTTCGAGCCCGGTCTTCCGCTCTGAAAAATATTCCATCGTTTTTTGGATGGAATTTTTTTTGGAAGCCCTGGTGGTGGAACTGGTAGACACGCAGGACTTAAAATCCTGTGGTCAGCAACGGCCGTGCGGGTTCAAGTCCCGCCTGGGGCACAAAAAAAGTCGGTGATAATTTCTATCCCGACTTTTTTTATTGCTGCAATGCTTCTAAAATTTATTGGTGATACACGTATTTAAATCGCGCTACCAATTGGTTTTCTTTGTTTCTGCAAATATCCTCTTCTTTTAAACCTGCACTATTGTAACTGTAATTCCATACCAAATAACTATTATTGTTTGGAGAAATCTGTGTCATACTGCTTAACTGTCGCATTGAATTGTATTCAAACAAATAATCCGGCAATAATTTTCTGGCATTTCTGTTAAAACGAACAATATCTGTCAGCAAGTGCATATCGTTATAATAGTAATAATATGTTTCTATTAATCTTCCCATTCTAATCCATTTCTCCTCTGCTACATTGCCATGCTCATCATAAGTAAAATAAACAAAAGTAGTATCTAAATTATTTTTAATTTTAATCATATCTGCCGGTGCACCACCAGATAAATAATGCCAGATATGTTTTTCTGTATTTTGGTAATGATAGGCACTGTCTTTTGTAACAGATAAAATTTCGGTTATATTATTTTTTGCATCATAAGTATAGTTGGTACTTGTTTCAATGTGGTTGGTACGTTCAATCGTATTGTTCACCAAATTGTTTTTATAATAGGTGATAAGCGTAGATTTTTCTCCGGTAGCATTTTGTGTACTGAGTATCATTTTATTCCAATTATTTGTAAATAATTGTTGTAAAGCAAACCCTTTGGCCGGCTCATTATTTTCATCAAAGCTTTGTACATCTATACTTTTAATTTTTTGGTCTTTGATGTGTATATAGTTTTGGATACTTTGTTTGGCAGCTATAATATCGTTATAATAATATTGTGCATGTACCCACTGGCAGCTCATGAATAGTATAATCAAACTGAAGTAATGCATGAATGTTTTTATATCAAATGTATATCTATATTATACAAACTCAAAAAAATGCAAAACTATGCACGCTTATAACCAATTTGTTGTGTACTTTTAATGAACCGTAAACATGTTCCTGTGTACTTGTTTGATATAGTTTTTTAGTGCGGTATGCTTGATAATAAAAACAAATTTATGGCAGATAATGTTGATTTACAAAGATTGGTAACCATCATGGATGAACTGCGAGAAAAATGTCCATGGGATAAAAAACAAACACTTCAATCTTTAAAACCAATGACCATTGAAGAAACCTATGAATTGGCAGATGCAATAGATACCGGCGATTGGAAGTCTATCAAAGAAGAATTGGGCGATCTTCTGTTGCATATTGTTTTTTATTCAAAAATTGCAAGTGAAATAAATGAATTTAGTATACAGGATGTAATTGAAAAGATTTGTGAAAAACTAATACATCGCCATCCGCATGTTTATGGCAATATTGTTGCCCAAAATGCTGAAGATGTGAAAAAAAATTGGGAACAAATTAAATTACAGGAAGGTAAAACAAGTGTACTTTCTGGTATTCCGGCAGCTATGCCCGCATTAATAAAAGCTACCCGAATACAGGAAAAAGTAAAGCAGGTAGGGTTTGAGTGGCAGCAGAAAGAGGAAGTTTGGGATAAGGTAACAGAAGAAACCAATGAATTACTAGAGGCTGTTGCTTTAAATGATGCAAAACATATTGAAGAAGAATTTGGAGATGTATTATTTAGTCTGGTAAATTTTGCACGATTTTTGAACGTTGATCCGGAAACAGCACTGGGAAAAACCAATAAAAAATTTATACGAAGATTTAAGGGTATGGAAAAAATTGCAACTGAACAAGGGCAAAATCTTGCTGATTTAAGTCTGGCTGAAATGGATGTGCTGTGGAATCAGGTTAAAGCGCAAATTAAAAATGAACCATCTTGATTAAGATAATTAAACATGCAGCATACCGGCATGGCTATTTGATGATTATAGCTGCATGGTTGTTTACCTTTTCATTTATATTATCTAATTATTTTACCTATTATACTTCTCCGGTAAAAGTTCAAACAAAAATTCAACAATATTTATCGCATAGGGAAAATTCATTTATACAATTATCTTCTGATAAAGTATTATTAAGTGGATTATTGAGTGATAGTGTTTTATTGCCCTCTGAATCTAAACCACTGAACCAAAATTTTGGTTTTTTTATCTACACGTTTAATGATTTAAACCATGCAATTTTAAGCTATTGGAATACCAACCAATACTATGTAGATGATGCAGATTTGTATCATCCAAATACCATTCATTTTGTAAACTATCAAAACGGTTATTTTGAATTAATTAAGAAACACATTTTTTTAGGTGGCAAAAAAATAATGGTGGTTGGTTTAATTCCAATATACCATGCCTATTTTATACAGAACAAATATTTACAACCTGATTTTGATGGTTTTCAAGGTTTGGGAAAATTATATGAAATATGCAGTGTACAGGATGGATATCCAATTCAGGGATTGGATGGTGAAGCACTTTGTGGAATTCGATTGCAGCCGGGTAAAACTTTTTCTCCATATAATACTACCACCATTATTTTACGAACCCTGAGTATCATACTCTTATTATTTTTTTTAAACGCTATTGCTATTGAATTGGCTGGCAATCAAAAAGATTTACTGGGTTTTATAATTTTATCAGTTACCGTTTTGGTATTGAGAATACTCAGTTACTATCTTCCTTTTCCCTTTAATTTTTCTCAATTACCGCTTTTTGATCCGGCTATCTATGCATCCAATGCCATCCATCCCTCATTAGGCGATTTATTAATTAATGTAGTGATATTATTCTGGCTGATTAATTTTTACAAGAACAATTTGCACCTACAGTTAAAACTTCATTTTTCTGAAACTGTTATAACCATAGTTGCATATGTGCAAATCATTGTTCTGGGTGCTATTTGCTTTCTGTTTGCAGGTATTATTAAAAGTCTGGTACTTGATTCTAAAATTTCATTTGATGTAGCAAACTTCTTTAGTCTGGATATATATACCGTAGTTAGTTTTGCCATTTTATGTTTACTTACGCTTTCATTTTTTTCTGTTGCTCAATTATTATTAGGAAGGGTGTATGCCAGAAAAATTCCACTGAATATTCAATTGTTTATTACAGCAGTAGAGGGTTTATTATATGCAAGTATAAAAATTGGGGGATCATCTACCATTACCAATATTGCAGTATTAGCCTGGTTATTGGTTTTTTTTATTATTTTCTATTACCGGCAACATGATATTGACAGACCATTGTATCACACTACATTCTTTATTTTTTGGGTAATGTTTTTTGCTGCATCGGTTGCAGCTATGGTCATGTATCAAAATAAACTGGTTGAATTAGAGCAAAGAAAACGTATTGCAGAAAAATTAGCATCGCAGGCCGATCCATCCGGAGAAAATTTGTTGAATATTGCCATGACCAATTTTGATGACCGGTTTTTATTACAAAATTTTGATCGGTTAGATTCTGATTTTACCAATAAGTATTTAAAAGATAGTCTTATCAGTAGTAATTTCTCTGGCTATTTAAATAAATATGAAACACACATCTATACTTACGATAGTTTATTCCATCCATTGTATAATGATGATTCAACCAACTATGCAACCATCCGCACCATTGTATTGCGCAGGGCAAAACCTACTTCTATTCCGGGTTTGTATACTTACACTACAAATGGCAATCGGTTAGGCTATCTTTTTGAAAAAGATATTAAATCATCTGAAAATAATGTGCTTGGTTATTTCTTCGTAATTGTGATTCCCAAAAAATTTGCCAGTGAAGCATTATATCCGGAATTGTTTACACAAATAGATGATTTTTCCAATGAATTAAATGGAAATTATGCCTATGCAGTGTACAACAATGGAAAAATAGTGAGTAGTTATAATGATTACAGTTTTCCTATACAGGTCAATAAACAAATGAATAGTTTGGCGCAGTTTAATGTAATCAATAAAAATGGTTATAATGAATTATGGTATAATGCCGAAAATGGCAGGCAGGTACTCATTGTTCGGAAAAATGAATGGATATTAGAATCACTCACACTATTTGCCTACCTGTTTTGTTCATTTTTATTATTAATATTTTTATTAAATACCGTTCAGTTTCTGTTGTTAAAAAGGTTTAGCTGGAAGGAAATTAAAACATCATTTGTTTTCGATATTCGTTCTCAAATCAACCTTACCATTATTTCTATTAGCCTGTTTTCATTCATTGTAATAGGTGCTGCCACCATTTCATTTTTTATAAACCGTTTTAATAAAAATAAAGAGGATAAACTGTTTAAATCGGTACAGCTCATCGGTACTGAAATTCAAAATAAAATAAATGCTGAAATGGTGTTTGATGATGGTGTGGGCGTGAATGATTTTACTACCGGTGGTGTGCGTGAAAAAAAGATTATTGACATTGCGGAAATGCATAATGTAGATATAAATTATTATGATGCTGCAGGAAATTTAAAAGCATCTACACAACCTTACATATACAATAAGCATTTATTAAACAGCAAAATGAATCCACTTGCTTATTATGAATTGCATCATCTAAAAAAATCTCGATTTGAACAAGATGAGCATATTGGCACCCTCAATTTTTTAAGTGTGTATACTCCCATTATTGATGAACAGGGCAATACCTATGCTTATTTAAATATACCATACTTAAATTCACAAGCTGAATTGAAGCAGGAAATCTCCGGTTTTTTAGCTACACTGATTAATTTGAATGCATTTATATTTTTAGTAGCCGGAGCCATTGCATTTTTAATTACGAATAGAATAACTGCCTCTTTTTCATTGATTGCTGATAAAATGAAGGCTATATCGCTTGGGAAAAAGAATGAAGAGATAACCTGGAAAAAGCAAGATGAATTAGGCGTTTTAATTCAGGAATATAACAGAATGGTGCACCAGTTAGAGGAAAGTGCCGATGCATTGGCTAAGAGTGAACGGGAGGGAGCATGGCGTGAAATGGCAAGGCAGGTTGCACATGAAATCAAAAATCCTTTAACCCCCATGAAACTAAGTATTCAGTTTTTGCAAAATGCCATTAGCGATAAACAACACGATCCGGTGCAACTGAATAGTTTAACCAATCGGGTTACGCAAACTTTAATTGAACAAATTGATCAGTTATCTAAAATTGCCGGCGATTTTTCACAATTTGCAAATATTGGTAATGTACAATTAGAAAAATTTGATGTTTCAGATGTGTTGCGCAGTTTGGTGCAATTACATAGTGCAGATAACTATGTAAAAATTTCATGGAAAAAAGAAATGGGTAATTATGAGTTGTATGCCGATAAAACGCAAATACAACGATTGTTTACTAACCTTATCAAAAACGCATTTGAAGCAGTAGAAGGTGTCTCCAACCCAACGGTGCACGTGTATCAGGCAAATGTTGCCAACCATATTTTAATTTCTGTAACTGATAATGGTTCCGGAATTCCGGATGAGTTTATCGGGAAAATATTTTCTCCAAACTTTACCACAAAATCATCCGGTACCGGATTAGGCCTGGCTATTTGCAGAGGTATTGTAGAAAAAGCAAATGGTAAAATTTGGTTTGTAACCAAACAAGGCATTGGTACTACGTTTTATGTTCAAATTCCTATTCATGCAGCAACAGATTAGCCATTTCTTTTTTTGTGTTGTTGTGCAATAAAACTTTCAAACTGTGCTAAAGAAAAACTACTTAGATTCTGTGCATGAGTTAATCCGGCTTTTTGTGCAACCAATACCCCATATTTACAATCATCAAAACCTTCAATTGCATGCGCATCAGGATCAATTGATATCAAAACGTTTTTTTGCAACGCTGCATCTATGTACCTCCAATCAATATCCAATCGTCTGGGGTGTGCATTTAATTCAATGGCTACCTGGTGCTTCGCACAGGCATCTATAATGGCAGCATGATTCACCGGATACCCCTTTCTGCTTAATAATAACCTGCCCGTTAAATGCCCTAAAATACTGGTGTATGGGTTTTCAATGGCCTTCAATAAACGGCTCATTGCTTTTTCTTCCGTCATTTTTAAATTAGAATGAATGGATGCAATTACAATATCAAAAAGTTGCAGAATGTCATCTGAATAATCCAATGATCCATCATTCAGGATATCGCTTTCAATACTTTTAAAAATTTTAAATGGTGCTAATGATTGATTTAAAACATCAATGGCTGCGTGTTGCGCCCGAACACGTTCTTCCTGTAATCCATTGGCATAAAATGCAGATTTTGAGTGGTCGCTAATTACCAAATATTCATACCCTTTTTCTTTGGCAGCAATGGCTATCTGCTCAATGGTATGTTGCCCATCACTCCAATTGCTATGGCTGTGTATAATACCTTTAATGTCATTGATCTGTATAGGTGTTGCAATTTTTGTGGTTTTATATTGTTGGATAATTTCCGGAAGTTCTCTTTGATAAACTGGTATTACTGCAATACCGGCTGCTTCAAATATTTCATTTTCATTTTCATAGTATTTGTCATCTTTCCATACAAATTGTTTTCTCCATTCCACTAAAAATTCATTACTGCAACTGGTAATAAAATAATGGTAGGTGAGTTGTTGCTTAGAAGTTAAATAAAAAATTAATTTTATATTTTCGGTTCCTTTAAATATTAATTTATCGGGTGTGTCAACCTCAATGGTATATTGGTTTGTTACAAAAAAATTTTTTAAGGCATCGGGTTTTGTTGTAGTAACCCATTCTGCGGCATCAATGGTTTCTAATTGCCGTTTGAAAGCGCCGGTTAGTACAAATGAATCTTCTGGAAATACTTTAGTTAATTTTTGATGATAAGCCTGAATATAAGTTTCAACTTGTTGATACAAAAAATTACCCAGATTATTTAAATAATAATTGATGTTTTCTTTAATACTTTCCTGCGTTTTTGCGCCAAAGCCTTTTAATAAGGTTAGTCTGTTTTCGTTGCATGCATACAACAATTCACCAATAGTTTCTATTTCTAAATTTTTCCAGATGCTGTTAATTTTTTTTGGTCCCAATCCTTTTATTTGCAGCATTTCAATAATGCCGGGCGGTGTTTTTTGAATATATTCCTGTAAAATTTGTAATGATCCAGTTGTTAATTGTTCCTGAATTTTATTACCAATGGCTTCACCAATACCTTTAATATTGAATATTTTATTGGCAGGTAATTGAGAGAGTTGTTCGGGTAATTTTTCTATTACAAAAGCTGCATTGGCGTACGATTTTGATTTGAAACTGTTTTCTCCGTGTATGTCAATTAATTTAGAGAGTAAGGTAAAATTATCTGCTATGGCATAGTTGTCTAACATGAACTGAGTAGTTAAAAATGAGTGATAAATGTAATAAAAAAAGTCCCGATTTATCGGGACTTGTTAGTTGTTACTTCTTTTACAAGAAGATTACTTCTTTTTTGCAGCGGCCTTTTTAGGAGCGGCTTTTTTTGCAACTGCTTTTTTAGGAGCAACTTTTTTTGCAACGGCCTTTTTAGGGGCGGCTTTTTTTGCAGCAGCTTTTTTAGGAGCGGCTTTTTTTGCAGCAGCTTTTTTAGGAGCAGCTTTTTTTACAGCTTTTGCCATAAGTTGAAATTTAATGGTTAGTTAATAACCTAAAATTAACAACTATTCTGGTATTGCAAAATTTTTTTTTATGCAGTAGCTTCTACAGGCAAAACTGAAATGATGGTTTTGTTATTTCTAGACTTTTTAAATTCAACAATTCCATCTGTTAATGCAAAGATGGTAAAGTCTTTTCCAACACCAACATTTTTTCCGGGATGGTAACTGGTACCGCGTTGACGTACGATGATGTTTCCGGAGATAGCCGGTTGACCACCAAATATTTTTACCCCTAGGCGCTTACTGTTCGAGTCGCGACCATTTTTTACACTGCCTTCACCTTTTTTGTGTGCCATAACTTTTTTGATTTTGAAAATTAAAACGGCATCAGATTATGAAGTCTGAAATTGTTTTAACAATTTAAGCAATACTTTCAATTTTAATTTGAGTATAGTGGGTACGGTGACCATGCTTTTTACGAAAACCTTTTCTTCTTTTCATTTTAAAAGCAATAATCTTATCTCCCTGCACCAATTCATTTATAATTTCAGCTTTAACTACAGCATTCACTGCATTACCTACTGAAAGTGTGCCTGCATTATCTACCAGTAAAACGTCTTTAAATTCAACTTTATCACCGGTTTTGGCTGCTAAGCGGGGAACATACAAACTATCTCCTGCTTGTACTTTAAACTGTTGACCTGCGATTTTTACAACTGCTAACATAACTATCCAAAATTAGGACGGCAAAGGTAATGTTTCAATACCAAAAATTGCAAATTTTTTCAAAATAATTGTTCTTCAACCCTTATTTTCTGATAAAATTAATACCTTCTTTGGTAGAAAGGTGTTGTATAATGCTATTTTTGTGCTTTTTATAGTAGATGCATATCCCTCCATTATGAATTTAAAATCGTTATTAGCTCGCCCGTTTGCTTTTCATATTCATAAAACCATTCGTAAAAGTATGCTCAGTGCTGTGGCTGATCAGGAAGCCATTTTCAAAATGCTTTTAAAAGTGGGCAAAAACACCAAATTCGGTAAAGATCATCAAATGCAGGAAATTAATAGCTATGCCGAATTTGTTGAAAAAATTCCGATTCGGGATTATGAGCAGTTTAAACCCTACATCGAAAAAATAAAAGAAGGTACCCAAAATGTTTTGTGGAAAGGCAAGCCTATTTATTTTGCAAAAACCAGTGGCACTACCTCGGGAATTAAATATATTCCCATTACCAAAGATTCTATTCCTAACCACATTAATACTACCCGTAATGCTTTATTATATTACATGGCCGAAACCGGAAATTTTGATTTTGCAAAGGGAAAGATGATTTTTTTAAGTGGTTCGCCGGTTTTGGAAAGGGTAGGCGGTATTCCTACCGGCCGGCTAAGCGGTATTGTAAACCATCATGTACCCAGGTATTTAAGAGCCAATCAATTACCCAGCTTTGAAACCAATTGTATTGAAGATTGGGAAATGAAATTAGATAAAATAGTAGAAGAAACCCTGCATGAAAACATGACACTGATTAGTGGTATTCCACCGTGGATGCAGATGTATTTTGACAGGCTCATTGAAAAAACAGGCAAACCTATTGCTGAAATATTTCCCAACTTCAGTATTATGATTCAGGGTGGGGTAAATTTTGAACCTTACAAACAAAAATTGTACAACAGCATTGGTAAATCCATTGATTGTTTGGAGTTATTTCCAGCCAGTGAAGGTTTTTTCGCTTTTCAAGATGATCCACATACTCCCGGTTTATTGCTGAACACCAATAGTGGCATATTCTTTGAATTTGTTCCGGCCAATGAAATTTTCAATGAAAGGCCTACCCGGCTTACCCTTGCTGATGTAAAGATTGGTGAAAACTATGCTTTAATTATTAGCAGCAATGCTGGATTATGGGCTTATAATATTGGTGATACGGTTAAATTTATCAGTACCAATCCATATAAAATTTTAGTAACCGGACGTATTAAACATTTTATCTCTGCTTTTGGGGAACACGTTATTGGAGAAGAGGTAGAATATGCTTTAATGGAAGCAGCCAATGAAGAAGGAATAAAAGTTATTGAATTTACAGTTGCGCCCAACATTGCAAAAGAAAAAGGCAATAGTTTTCATGAATGGTATATTGAATTTGAAGAAACGCCGAAAGATATGGCGGCATTTGCCTTAAAAGTTGATAATAATTTACGCGCCAAAAATGTATATTATGATGATTTAATTAGAGGAAATATTTTGCGTACATTAGAAATAAAGCCCTTACAAAAAAATGCATTTATTGATTATATGCGTTCCATTGGAAAACTGGGAGCGCAAAATAAAGTGCCGCGTTTAAGTAATGATAGAAATATTGCAGATGCATTACAAGCTTTTGTAAAATAGAAAAATCATTTGCTAAACAACGGTATGCACCAAAATATAGATACACAAAATGCCTGTTAGTGCATATTTGTGGTAAATACCTTATTTTGTACTTCTTTGTGTACTGTTTTAATTCTAAAATTCAATGACAATAAAAAAACGAATTGCTTTATTTGGCTCAACAGGCTCAATTGGTACACAGGCATTAGAAGTGATTGCAGCTAATCCTGATAAATTTTCTGTTGAAATATTAACTGCCCAAACCAACGATACATTATTGGTGCAACAGGCAATTCAGTTTAATCCAAATTGTGTAGTAATAGCTGATGAAAGAAAATATATTGCAGTGAAAGAGGCATTGGCACATACTCCAATAAAGGTTTTTGCAGGTGAAAAAGCTTTGGAAGAAGTGGCAGCCATGAATTGTTATGATATGATGTTGGCTGCTATTGTGGGTTATGCAGGATTAAAACCCACACTCACAGCCATTAAGTATCAAAAAGCCATTGCACTGGCTAATAAAGAAACATTGGTAGTAGCAGGAGACATCATCATGCAAAAAGCATTAGAAAATAAAGTGCCTGTTATTCCGGTTGATAGTGAACATTCAGCTATTTTTCAATGCCTTATTGGCGAAGGAAGAAATAAAATTGAAAAAGTGGTGCTTACTGCAAGTGGTGGCCCTTTTTTGGGAAAAAAACCAAATTTTTTGGTGAATGTAAAAAAAGAACATGCATTGCAGCATCCTAATTGGTCAATGGGTGCAAAAATCAGTATCGATTCTGCAACTTTAATGAATAAAGGTTTGGAAATGATTGAGGCAAAATGGCTCTTTAATTTAAATGCCGACCAAATTCAGGTAGTTATACATCCCCAAAGTATTATTCATAGTATGGTGCAGTTTGAAGACGGGAGCATCAAAGCGCAGATGGGCCTGCCCGATATGAAACTACCTATTCAATACGCATTGGCATTTCCGCAACGAATTCCCAATAATTTTCCCCGTTTTGATTTTAAAAAAGCAGCAACACTTCAATTTGAAGAGCCTGATTTACGCACCTTCCGCAATTTGGCATTGGCAACGGAAGCACTATTTAAAGGCGGTAATCTTCCCTGTGTAATGAATGCAGCCAATGAAATTGCAGTATATGCTTTTTTAAGAAACAGGATTGGATTTTTGGATATTACTGAAATGATTGAGCAAACCATGAATAAAATTACCTTCATTGCCCAGCCCACCCTGAACGAATACTTTGACAGTGATGCCGAAGCGCGTAATTTTGCAGCTTCTTTAATTCAGATGTAATGGAACTTATATAAAAATAGGTTCAAATAATCAACTGAATGGCAATCGTTTTGTTGTATAAAAATTAAAAGTCAACTAAATATTAAAATTGAATGAGTTTTTTAGTAATTGATTGGAGTGTAGCGGGAATTAAAGCAGGACAATTTATCCTGTCGTTTTCTATCCTTGTTATTTTGCATGAATTGGGGCATTTTTTACCTGCACGTTGGTTTAAATGCAGGGTTGAAAAGTTTTTCCTTTTTTTTAATCCCTGGTTTAGTTTATGGAAGAAGAAAATAGGTGAAACGGAGTACGGTATTGGTTGGGTACCTTTTGGAGGCTATGTAAAAATTGCCGGCATGATTGATGAGAGTATGGATAAAGAGCAAATGAAAAAACCACCTGAGCCTTATGAATTTCGTGCAAAGCCCGCCTGGCAACGGCTTATTATTATGCTGGGTGGCGTAACGGTGAATATTTTATTGGCCATTGTTATTTTCGTAGGAATTATGTATACCTGGGGCGAAAAATATATACCTGCTCAAAATTTAAAATATGGGGTGTATGTAGATAGTCTTGGGAAAAAAATTGGAATGCAGGATGGCGATAAAATAGTGGCTGTTGCAGGTAAGCCCGTTGAAAAAGTAGGAACTGTAGGTTCATTAATTATTCTCAACCAGGCCAAACATATTACCATTGAAAGAAATGGAAAAGATACCATTTTAAATCTACCCTCCGGATTTATTGAACATTTAAACAAAAACAAACTGGGTGGGTTTACTTATGTACGTATCCCATTATTGGTAGATACTGTGCTTCCCGGTACTAAAATAAACAGTAATGGATCAATACACAAAGGCGATAGGGTTATTGCCATTAATCAAATACCTGTTTCGTATAACAACCAGGCATTTGATGTTTTGAAAGATTTAAAAAATAAAGATTCCATCCATTATACGCTGGTTCAAAACAACCGCGATACCATTCAGGCAACTATTGTAAATAATATCAAACCTAAAATTAAAGCCGGTATTGGCTTTCAGGCACCGGATGAAGTATTGGGTACCGTGCAAATTAAATATTCATTTTTACAGGCTATTCCAGTTGGCATTGAAAAATGCTACAGTACGCTCATTAATTATATTAGCAATCTTAAATTATTATTCACTTCTAAAGAAGTAAAAGTAAACGATTCTTTAGGAAGTGTAATAAGTATTGGTAGTATATTCCCTGGTGTGTGGGACTGGCAGTCGTTTTGGACATTAACTGCCATTTTTTCAATCATCCTTGCATTTATGAACGTGTTACCCATACCGGCTTTAGATGGCGGCCATGCCTTGTTTACATTGGTAGAAATGATTACAGGAAGAAAGCCGGGCGATAAGTTTATGGAGTATGCGCAGATGGTTGGCATGATTTTGTTGTTAAGTTTAATGGCTTATGCACTTGGCTTGGATTTTTTACGAATTTTTAGTCATTAAAATTTTAAATAGCAGGTGTTTACAGAATAAAGTACCTTTGTATATGAAATTGAATAAGTTCTTTGATTTTTTCAACTACCCGGGCCTGTATTGGTTTCGACAGCATAGGTTACGGTAAGTGGAAGCATGCAGTGCGTTGGGTAATTAGCACTTAAATCTGAATACTCAAACTTTAAATGGCAATACACAGTATGCCATGGCTGCCTAATTAGTAATTAGTCAGTCATTCGGGCCGCCGCACAGGTTTACCTGTTACCAGGTGCCGCCGCCGACTCAAAACAAACACAGGTTGCTGCAATAGAAGGCTGTGACTATTGCAAAAGAATATACAGCTAAGCATTGAATTGGTTTGTTCATTTCCGGTTCATTGCCGACAATTAATAATGAAATAAGCATGTAGAAGACTTATGGTAAATATGTTTGGACAGGAGTTCGATTCTCCTCAGGTCCACCTGAGGCGGTTTTTGCGAAGAAATCGCCTTTTTTTTGAATATCAAGTAGGTTTTTTTCCTTGAGTATCAATGAGTTATGAGCGAACAATGGCATAATCCAAAAAGTTCGATAACACCCCTGAAAATAGTGTAGTTTTCTATCGAACAATTTATTTATGAGCTGTTGCTTCTCAGGCAGAGCTGCTGATTGGTATACATAATTTAAGTCGGTACATTTTTCAATATTGTTGTTTAATATGAAATATGATTGGTCTAAATTACCGGTTAACTTATTGATACGGTCACTGACTATTTTAATAACGGGTGAAGCTTTAAAAAATGAACCACAACAACGCCAAGAAATATTAATAATAGTAATGCTACAATAAGGATGATGTTCTGAAACTGATGTTGTTGGAAAAGCTGGTATCTTTTTTTTCTGGTATGCTCTGTTCTTCTTCGTAATTGTTTTTGTAATTGTTTTACTGATGCTCTTAACGCTTTTTTATCAGTAAAAGTTTCTAAACCTTCTATGGCTTCTCTTAAAAAAGCTGAAGATTCCATTTCTTCTTCAAATGCATGCATGGCCTCATCTGAAAGATTGCCTTCAAGATAGTGAAGAATTGTTTCTTCAGTAATTGGGAGCTGGTTATTTGTTTTAGTTGTTTTTTGTGTCATGGTATCGCATCTTTAAATGAAATCAGCTTTTGGTAAAATACTATTCAGGCTGTTTTCCCGATGGTGTATGTTGTTTTTTTTCAACCAATAATTTTAAATTTCTTTTCCCATTTTGTATATGGCTTTTTACTTGTAATATGCTGTATCCGGTTATTGCGGCAATGGTTCTGTAACTTTTCTTTTCCAAATAAAAAAGGGTTATGCATTTTTTTTGTTCTTCATTTAAATCATCTAACGCATTTTCAATGCATTGCAATAGTTTTTCTTTTTCTAATAATTCAGCCAAATTACCTTCAGCTTCAAGTAGTGGTGCTTCTTCCTGTAGTGTATAAGTAATTTTTTTATCTCTTAATTGCATCAGGCAATAATTTCGGGCAATCATGTATATCCAACTTTTAAAATATTGTACTTTATATTTTGGCATTTCTGTCATCACTTTCAAAAATATTTGCTGAACAGCATCTTTAGCTGCTTCCTGATTTTTTAAATATTTCATACAGGTACCCAGTAAGAGTATGGTGTACCGTTCTAATAAAATACCTATCCATTCTGTATTGCCATCAGCATAAAACTCTTGCAGCAAAGCTTCATCGTTAATATGTTGGTATTTATTCAACTTCACAATTTTAAAATAAGCATTTTTATTTAGATGCGCATTTATCTTTAATCCATAAATTGCAAAAAATTGATTCAATGAGTTTTGCAGTTTGTATAGTAGCCATTGCACCTGTAAGAATAGAACCTACGCATAAAAGTGAGATGGTAACTGAGTTGTTATTTTTAGAATCTGTTACGGTGTTAGAACGATTACAGGATTTTATAAAAGTGAAATGCCATTATGATGGGTATGAAGGTTGGTGCCAGCAAATACAGTTGGTTGAAACAGCATTTTTACCCGAAACATACGGATGGCATCATCAACCTATTAATGAGGTAATCATCAACAATCAGTTAACGAGAGTGAGTATGGGTACACCCTGGAATGATACAAGTATATCCTTACCTCCGTTTGATATTTCATTTAAAGAGGCAAAACCACCCGCTCATTTTGATTTTACGGAACAAAATATTCAACGAATTACCCGTGCTTTTTTGGGAACACCGTATTTGTGGGGTGGAAAATCTGTTTTTGGAATTGATTGCAGCGGATTTACCCAACAGGTGTTTAAGCTTTTCAATATAGTTTTACCGAGAGATGCCTATCAACAAGCAGCATTGGGTAAAAGTATTGGTTTTTTGGAGGAAGCCAATTGTGGTGATCTCGCATTTTTTGATAATGAAGAAGGGCATATTACCCATGTTGGTATTTTATTTAATACACACACTATCATTCATGCATCGGGTTATGTAAAAATTGATGCAATAGATGCGATGGGAATTATATCAACACTACATTCAAAACGCACTCACCGTTTGCGATTAATTAAACGTTTTAAGGAAAAATTCCCTTGCCTGTTATAAACAGGAATTGCAGTATAAAAAAATTTATATGATATCTAAAGCTTTTACAAAAAATGTTAAAACCAAAGGCAAGGCTAACCAGAAATAGGGGCGTACATCCGGAGAAATTAGCATAAAAATAATCAACACCAAAGAGAGTAAAAATAATATCCAGTATTTTCCGGTTGAAGTTTTATTTTCCATTTTGATGAATTTTTAGCAAAAATAAGGTTTCAGGAATTTATAAATCAAAAAGATTCTTTTACTTTTTTTCATACAATATTGGTACCGGCTAATAAACTAAAGGTGATAATTGCAAGTACAATAAGAGTGAGTAACATGTATAGCAAATCTTTTTCAATTAAAAAACCGATAAAAGAAAAAACAATTCGTGCAATCGGTGTAAAAATCAATACCATAATGCCTAATTGTATAATAGCCTGCCCTTTCCATTCTTTTAGACCCTTAAATATTTTTGTAACTGCATTAAACATGCTTTTATCACCTGTAAAAGTTGCATACTCAGGAATTTGCATACCATGTTTGTATAAGTAAATGATACCTCCAATTACAACAATGATGGATGAAATAATTACGCCCAATCTTAAAAGATTACCCATTGCAAATTCCAAATCATCATCTTGTAGAATCTTACGCATGGTTTAAAATTTTTTTGTAAAGCCGTTGTATAACATTTCCAGCGCAATGGCAATAATTACAAAGGCAAAAATATTTCTTAATCGGCTGGTTTTGGCGTTTGTTAAAAATCTTGAGCCAATCCATGCGCCACCTAATACACCCAATGTAACGGGTAAACAAAGACCCGGATCAATATAGCCTCGGTACAAATAAATGCCGGCGCTGGCTGCAGCAGTTACACCAATCATAAAATTACTGGTGGTGGTAGATACTTTAAAAGGAATACGCATAATATTATCCATCGCCAATACTTTTAATGCGCCAGAACCAACACCTAACAACCCTGATAGTAAGCCTGCACCAATCATTGTAAAAAAACCGCCAACTACATTGGCTACAGTATATGCAATTTCGCCTTCAGGTGTAGGGTAGGTGCCATTTAATTTAAAAGTTCTGGCTAATTTACTTTTATCAGTTTGTTGTATGGCTTCACTTTTCTTTTGTAAAGAAACATATGCTGAAAAAATAAGGATACATCCAAATATAATGGCGATTGTATTAGTAGGTGTATACACTGCAACATAAGCGCCTAAAACGGCTCCGGTAGTAGTGGCAATTTCAAGAAACATGCCCAGTCTGATATTGGTAATGCCTTCTTTAACATACGCAGCAGCTGCACCTGATGAAGTTGCAATAACTGCTACTAACGATGCGCCAATGGCATACCGTATATCTACACCAAATAAAAGTGTTAACATGGGGATGATGACAAATCCACCACCCAAACCGGTAAGTGAGCCCAGAAAGCCTGCCAATAATGATCCTAAAAAAATAAGTAAGGTAAAGGTTAAAATAGTCATTGAATGCACATGTATGATTAAGCGATAGAATTAAGAAAGTGAAAAGATGGGTTATTTACCGAATTTAATCTTATAACCTTCTATCGCTTCTTCAATTACTTTTAGTGCTTTGGTTTTATCGCCAAATTCCTCTACTACTACTGTTTTATTTTCTAATTTTTTATATTCTTCAAAAAAGTGGCGGAGCTCATCAAAAAAATGCCGGGGTAATTCTTCAATGTTGTTATAATGGTTTACACTTGGATCGTTGGCAGCAACGGCAATGATTTTATCATCCGCATCACCACTATCAATCATTTGCATTACACCAATCACTTTAGCTTCCATCAATGTTAATGGGGTAACAGGTAGCGAGGTAATGACCAGAATATCTAATGGGTCTTTGTCGTCGCCATAAGTTTGTGGTATAAATCCGTAATTGACAGGGTAATAAAATGAAGAATAAATTACCCGGTCTAATTTCAATAAACCGCTGGACTTATCTATTTCATATTTACATCTGCTGCCTTGTGGAATTTCAATCACTGCAGTTACAACTCTGGGTGCATTTTCTCCATAATGAACGCCATGCCATGGGTGAAGTACTGTCATCATATTCAATGGTTATCTTTTTTATAAATTGCCGTCAAGTGTATATTTTAAATCAACCTGCCATTTCCCGTCTTTTAAAATCACTTTTACTTTATGCGCAACATTATCGTACGAGTTGGCATAATTAATAATGGTTTCTGTGGGCGAAACATCTTCTATGCTATTTATATTAATTGAAGCAGTTTGATATTGGTTCCTGATTTCAGTAGACTTATTTTTGTATGTTATTTCAACTTTTTTTAGGATAGCAGTGTTTTCAGCATCCTGCAGCATGTAAAAATTAGCCCTTTTAAAATCACCTTTTAAATAAGCATCAATAAATTCTCGGCCCGCATCAAAAGCATTTTCTGCTGCGGGGTAATTTTTATTGGAATTGGATTGGCAGGATATCAATACCAATGTAAAAATGAATAATAAATATTTCATATTGATTGAATGCTGTAAAGGTATGGTTTGATTTGCATACAAAATTAGTAGGGCATTCCGTTTCTGAGCAAAGAAGCAGAATTTTAACCTATTGAAACTTGAGAATTGAATAGGAGATATCCGGTTTTCAAAAATTAATCATGTTTTTATTCTACAGAATTGATAGTACATACAAGAGGCTGCAATGAAGCAGCCCCTTGTATACATTTCGATTGGTAGTGGAATTATTTAGTTGCCGCCACCCATCATATCCATGCTGCCGGTATCGGGGGTTGATTTCAAGTTTTTTCTTTTAAACAGGCTGGCATCAAATTTGCCGAAGCGATAACTGAATGTTAAACGCAAAATTTGCGGGTTGCTGATGCGTCTGTTATCCTGATTAAATAAACCGGTTTGTTCTGAAAATGATTCCTGATAGTTTGTTCTAAATATATCATTCATACCCAGTGTTAAAGAGCCGCTTTGCCCTTTTTTCCAAGTCCAGTCTTTTCTAATGGCAGCATCCATGCTCCAGCGTGGTAATAAATAGCCTTGCGCTGTTGTTTGAACCTGGTTAAATGGCCCACCGCCTCCACCATTATTACTTTGGGGCAAAACAGTTTTTGACTGATAGTTGCCACTGATTTGAAGAGAGTAACCTTTTCCTAATTTAAAATTATTGTTTATTTTAGCAAAATAGCTCAATATAGAATTGGTAGCTAATGCCACTTCGCCACTGCCATTATTGGCATTTATATTATTGGCATTAATTTTTGAATTGAATAAATTTAGATTCAGCAACAAATCCCACCACTTGGTTACAGGCATATTGTTGGTTAATTCCAAACCATAAGATATACCGCTATTGGCATTAATGTAGGTTGAATAATAAATACTGTCGGAAGTATTGGGGTTTAACTGGTCTTTGCCTCTGTATATGTATTGCGTAATTAAATTGGTGGTGTATTTAAAATAAGCTGTTGCCAGAAAATTGGCTTTTGGTTTGTAAGCATTGTTATAAGATAACTCCATTGAATTGGTGAATTCAGGGTTTAATACCGGGTTACCCACACTTACAGAAACAGGATAATTACTGTAATTAGGGAATGGAATTAACTGAAAGAAGTTGGGCCTGTTCACTCTTCTGGAATAATTAATTTGTACATCCTGCTTATCTGTTAATTTGTAGGTTAAGAAAGCACTGGGGAATAAGCTAACCGGATATTTAACAGAAAAATTAGAAGAATCTGCGCCATTTACGTTTAATAAAGTTCCGGTGTAACTGGAGCTTTCCGCTCTCAAACCAATTTGATAGCCTAATTTGTTGATTTTGCCTTTGTAATTAACATATGCGGCATACACTTGGTCATTGAATTTATAATTGTTGCTGATACCGGGTAATTTATCATAATTGCCGGTATTGTTGTTGTACTTTAACTGGGTGCTATTGTTTCCAAAGTCTCTGATAGCTGCTCTTAAGCCTGCTTCAAACTTTTTGCTGTCTGAAATTGGATTCTCATAATCTGATTGTATAGTATAATATTTCTGAGAACCATCTGTTAGGGTTTGCTGCAGCAATGGTGGTTGTTTTTGTGTAGTTGTATTTGGGAAATAAGTATAGATATTATTATTCGAATTACTATAATTGGTGCTCGCATTGTAATTTAAATCAGCAGTCAGGTTTTCTCCATTTTTGGCAAAATTGTGTTTATAGCCTAATTGTGCACCTTTGTTTTCAAAACTACGGTCTGCATTACTGATGCCTTGGTTATTGGCGGCATAAATAGAACTAATTGTAGAGTCTAAATTTAGAGTAGTATTCGAATTGAATTGGCCTCTTACATAGTTACCTGCAATGGTAATGGTATTTCTGTTATCGGCTAAATAATCAAATCCACCGCGAATAAACTTAAATTCACCATTGTTTACAGCATCCTGAGTGGAGTATACATTACTGGGAGGATTGAAGAAATTATTCTGATCAGTGGTGCCGTTTGATTTGAATTTTCTCTGGTTATAACTAAAATTCACGAAGGCATTAATTTTACCCTGACGAACATTTAAATCACCACCTCCGTTAAATTTACCATAAGAGTCTGCACCTGCTCTAATTCCGCCATTATATCCGGTTTTTTTATTCTTTTTCAAAATAATATTTATAATACCGGCATTGCCACCGGAAGCATCATATTTAGCAGAAGGGTTGGTAATAATTTCAATTTTATCAATAATGTCAGCAGGTATTTGATCTAAAGTAAGTGTAGTGGGCCTGTCGTCTATAAAAATGGTTGGTGTAGCATTTCTTAGGGTAACATTTCCATCAATATCTACATTTACAGAAGGTATATTTTTCATTACCTCTGTTGCGGTTTGCCCGGTGCTTTCTAAGTTTTTATCTACATTAAAAATTTTGCGGTCAATACCCAGTTCAAACTGTTGTTTAAGAGGAGCGGAAACGGTTACATTGCCCAAATCGTTTGATTCAGATTCCATTTTAAGGTTACCCAAATCTTTATCTACCATACCCAGCATTTGTTGCATAAAGTTGGGATCCTGAGTAGCACCTCCTGCTGGAAATTTAATATCAAATGATAAATTTTGTGATAAGGCTTTATAACCAATTGCAGTTGCTGATAATTTAAAAGTTCCAAAAACTGGTAAATTTTCTAAGCTAAAATCGCCATTTGGTTTGGCTAGTACAGTTGCCAAAATTACTTCCTTCATTTTTTTAGTAACTGTATCAAATTTGTTTCCAATCAATTGTACGGTTGCATCTGCAATGGGTTTATTGGTCTTGGCGTCTACAAGTTTTCCATAAAAATGGCCAATATTTATATTTTGGCCGCCCATTCGTCCGCCACCTGGCCTGCCTGCCGGAAACTGGCTGTATGCAATTACAACAATAATAATGAAGCTAAGTGTTAAGGTAATTTTCCTCATGGTGTTTGTAAATTTCAATTGCAAATTTCAATTACGTTTTTATATAAAATGTGCTAAGTATATATAAACGGTAATAAGACAATTTTGAATGGAATAAGTTCAACACAGTTACCGATGAAAAGCCTTAATGTACCGATGAAATGCTATAAAGCAGCAAAAGTTGGATACAGCCGATCAAAAAACCACTTATCATTCCCCACCACTGAAAAACTGCAACAACAGGTGTATTTTTACGAATCGCCATTTCTATTGTTTGGTTGTCCATCTTTTTGAAATATTCCTGCAATAGTTGTGTTAATTGTTCTTTATGATTGAACTGTTGCATGTACTTCGTTATCATGGCAGGCAGCAGGGTGTTTAGCTCATCAATAAAAATGTTTTTCAATTCGTTAATTAATCGGTCGCTGACAAACATTAACAGCATGGGCATTTTCTCCACTAATTTTTTTCTTAAAAATTCATCAATGGCACTTTCAGCCAAAGGCATCATGTTTTCAATACTTTCTTTCGATGTACTTTTTTTTATAATGCTTTCTATGGGTAATCGTTCAATAATATGCTGGGCTAATAAAACGCATATTTTTTCTTTTTTTGAAGGCAAAATGCCTTGTATGGAAAAGAAAAGTACCTTTTTGAGTTGGTAAGGTCTAAATAAATATTTTAATAAAATGCTATTAATACACCAACCGGTTAGTGCAGTAATGATAGGAAGCAGGTAATACCAGGTATGCATCGTATTGTTTTCAAAATAAAAACCCTCCTTCATGGAAGGAGGGTTGGGAGAACGATGGGTCTCGAACCCACGACCTACAGTGCCACAAACTGTCGCTCTAACCAACTGAGCTACGCTCTCCGTTTTATTGGGCTGCAAAAATAAGATAATTCAGCATTTCACAAAACACATTTTTTATTTCATGGAAAGTTTTAGATTCCAAAACCTTTGTTAATAGGGAAACGTTACTTTTACCACAGTTGTAATTCACCTATTTTTGAAGATTAATATGCAAAATTTTATAAAATTTATGAAGAGTCCTAAAGGAGTATTAGTAGCATTATTGGTTTTATTCGGTGCTTCTTTTGTAGCATTTACTACATTAAGCGCAAAAAATGACCTCACTATTAATCAAAAGCAAAAATTATTAGTAACAATTGGGCAACTGTTAGAAACGGAACATTACAGTCCGCAAAAAATCAATGATTCATTCTCCGTAAAAGTATTTAATAAGTATTTAACTGATATGTGGGCTGATGATGATAAAAGCATTTTTCTTCAAAAAGATATTGAAGCATTAAAAAAATATTCCACCATCATTGATGACGAAATTCATGGTGCACCCATTGCATTTGTACCAGCTGTGTCTGCCATTTATAATACCCGTGTGGCTGAAACTGTAGAATTATACAAGTCAATTTTATCACATCCATTCACTTTTACTAATCAGGATTCTATTATTACCAATGTAGATCAGTTAGATTATCCCCGAAATGAAGCTGATAAAAAAGAAAGATGGTATAAAAAATTGAAATATATTACGCTTAACCGGTTTTATGATTTGCAAAACCAGCGCCAAAAAGCTGTGGTTGATTCTATTAAAAATAAAACCGACCACCAGTTGGAGGCCGAGGCCAGGCAAAGTGTGTTGCGAACTGAAAATAAAATTTTTGAGCGTATTAAAGTTAAATTTAACGATGATGAACGGTTTAATTTATTTCTGAACACCATCTGCAACCTGATGGATCCGCATACTGATTATTTTCCCCCAATAGAAAAAAGAGAGTTTGATGAAATGATGAGCAACCGGTTTTTTGGCATTGGTGCGCAGCTCACAGAATCAGATGGAAATATTAAAATTGTAAATATTCAAAATGGCGGTGCAGCCTGGAAAAGCGGTCAGTTGATGGCCAATGATATTATTTTAAAGGTTGGCCAGGGCAATGCAGAACCGGTTGATATTGCAGGTTATGATGTTACAGATGCTGTTAAATTAATTAGAGGCGATAAAGGAACTGAAGTAAGATTAACTGTGAAACATCCGGACGGGAGTATTAAAGTGGTATCATTAATCAGAAGTGAAGTTGTATTAGATGAATCATTTGCCAGAAGTTTAGTTATCAATCAAAATGGAAAAAAAATAGGATATATTTATTTGCCGGAGTTTTATGCAGATTTTGAACGTGCAAATGGTGCTCGTAGCTCGGAAGATGTGGCCAAAGAAATAAAGAAATTAAAAGACCAGCATGTTGATGGTATTGTGATGGATTTAAGGTTTAATGGCGGTGGTTCTTTGTATGAAGTGGTGCAAATGGTGGGTTTGTTTATTGGTCAAGGCCCTGTTGTTCAGGTACGGGATAAAGATGGCAGCTCAACAGTATTAACTGACAGAGATAATTCCGTTTTATACGATGGCCCATTGGCTGTTATGATTAATGAAGGAAGTGCTTCTGCCAGCGAAATTTTTGCCGCAGCCATTCAGGATTACAAAAGAGGTATTATTATTGGAAGCCGCTCTTATGGAAAAGGTACCGTTCAAAAAAATGTTCCGTTGGGTAAACCATTGGATAATTTTTCGGGCAGAACTGAAAATGGTGCAGTGAAATTAACTTTTCAGAAATTTTACAGAATTAATGGTGGCTCAACACAATTAAAAGGTGTTACACCCGATGTAATCATCCCTGATTTGTATGATTATATGAAAATGCGTGAAAAAGATAATCCATCTGCATTGCCATGGGATGAAATTGCAAAAGCTGCTTTTCAAACCTGGCAGGAGAATTATGACCGCAATGCGCTTATCCAAAAAGAAAATGAGGCTATCCAGGCCAATAAAATATTTAGTTTAATCAATAACAATACAAAATGGCTGGCACAAAAAACAGATGCGCCGGTTGAGATGAATTATGAGGTATTTAAAAAAGATCAGCAACAAATTATTGCAACTGCAGAACAAGACAATAATTTATTGAAATTAAAAGCGCCAATGGATTTGCAGGTACTTCCATCTGATAAGGATATGTATTACAACAATTCCGATACAGCCAAAGGGAAAAGATACCAGGAGTGGTTAAAAGATCGTACAAAAGATATGTACATCTACCAGTCAGCAAAAGTAATTGCAGATATGATTGATGCCGGAAAGGCACAAACAGCCATGAAGCAACATTAAAACACAAAAAAATATTTAGGGGGTTGCTATTCAACAGCAGCCCCTTTCTTTTTAAAACATTCAAGGAATTGTTGGATAGTAGTGTTTGAAAAAAGAACTAATCTTACATTTGTAATTGAATGCAAAGCACTATGTTATCCAGAGAAAGAAAATGGTATGCAGTGTATACTAAACCCCGGTGGGAAAAAAAATCAGATAATATTTTATTACAGAAAGGAATTGAAAGTTGGTGCCCGGTGCAGAAAGTAGAACGGCAATGGTCGGATAGAAAAAAAATTATAGAAGTGCCATTATTCCGCTCTTATGTGTTTGTCAGGATTAATGAAATGGAACGTATTGCTGTTTTAGATACAGATGGCATCATCAATTTTATTCATTATTTGGGCAAACCTGCCATAATAAGAGATGAGGAAATAGAAATCATCAAACAATATTTATTGATGCCCGGAACAACCATTCAGGTAACCGGAATACAGGCATTAAAAGAAAAAACAAGGGTAAAAATTAAAGGCGGTGTTTTTATGGATAATGAAGGCGAAGTATTACGAACCGGCAAGAAAAAAGTATATGTTCAGTTAGATACACTTGGACAGGTTTTGGTGGTTGAATTTCCAATTGAATACCTGTTGCCCATATAATAATGCATTAAAAATATTTTATGTATAAAAAAATTAAGTTGTTTTTGTCAGATGTAGATGGAGTAATGACTGATGCCGGCATGTATTATACTGAAAGTGGCGATGAATTTAAAAAATTCAATACCCACGATGGGATGGGTTTTAATTTGTTAACCAAGGCGGGTGTTAAAACAGGCATTATTACTACCGAAGCAACTAAAATTGTAGAACGCAGGGCCGCAAAATTAAAGATTGATTATGTTTATCAGGGTAGAGGTTTCGGCAATAAATTAGATGCAGCTTTAGAAATATGTGAAAAAGAAGGTATTTCCATGAAAGAAACTGCTTATGTTGGTGATGATATTAATTGTATTGAACTCTTGAAAGCAGTAGGAGTAGCAGCATGCCCCGCTAATGCAGTCGAGCAGGTTAAAAATATAAAAGGCATTATTCATCTCGAGAAAAAAGGAGGTGAAGGTGCTGTAAGAGAATTCATAGAAATGTTGTTTAAGCAGGGTTTAATCGACGCTTAATTTTTTATCATGACATCTGTAAAGTTTATTTTGGTTGGATGCGGAAATATTGGTGTTCGGCATGCTGCTCTGATGCATCAGTTTGGTAAATTGGAAGGCGTTTGTGATGTGGATGAAAGCAAAGCCAAACAACTCGCAGAACAATATCATTGTAAGGCATTCGGTTGTTTGAATGATTTGCTTACAGCATGTAAAAATGCAGCAGTATTGGTAATCTGCACGCCGAATGCTTTACATGCTCCTCAGGCAATACAGGGCTTAGATGCAGGGTTTCATGTACTGGTAGAAAAACCGATGGCACTTTCTGCTATGGATTGCCGTGCAATGATTGATGCAGCTTCTAAGGCAGGAAAATTGTTAATGGTGGTAAAGCAAAACCGCTTTAATCCACCTGTGTTAGCAGTTAAACATGCCATTGAACAGGCACTATTGGGTAAAATTTATTCTGTTCATTTAAATTGTTTATGGCATCGGGACGAGGCGTATTATATGCAAAGTAAATGGCGCGGAACAAAACAATTAGATGGTGGAATTTTGTTTACACAGTTTAGTCATTTTATTGATATTTTATTGTGGTTTATGGGTAGTGATGTGAAAGTTGTAGCCGCATCAGCAGCCAATCTGGCACATCAAAACATCATTGAGTTTGAAGATACCGGTGTTGCGCAGTTGCAGTTTGCCAATGGTGCACTGGGCAGTATTCATTACAGTATTAATGCTTTTCAGCAAAATGCCGAGGGCTCCATATTACTGAATGCAGAAAACGGTATTATTAAAATTGGTGGAAAATATTTAGACAATATTGCATTCCAAACCTTGAAGCATGGAGATATTGCCTGCACTGAAACATCTGCCGAAGCGAATGACTATGGAAGTTATCAGGGTTCAATACGTAATCATGATAAAGTGTATGCCCATTTTAGAGAAATATTACTGCACAATAAAGCATCCATCATACAAAATGAGGAAGCCATGCAAACAGTTGCATTAATAGAAAGCATTCACCAATCCATTCAGCATAATTCTTTTTAAAACAAATCTTTTTAATGCATTGCTATACTATTCAAGGGGTGATTGCTAAAAATAGGATGGTGCATGAACTTTATAAAATACCTGATTGTGTTTCTTTTTATAAAAAAATAGGCTATAGCTGTATCTTATCATTAATTTTCATTACAGTAACTTTAAAATTATAAAGCAAGTAGAAACTTACAGATATATGCCATTTATTGCTAAAAAAGTTGCCATTCGCAATGTTCAGTTTGGAAGAAATGTTCAAATTGTAGAGCCTTGTAATTTATACAATTGTTTTATTGGGGATGATTGTTTTATAGGGCCATTTGTGGAAATTCAGCAAAATGTAATAGTAGAACACAGCACAAAAATTCAATCGCATAGTTTTATCTGCGAAATGGTAACAATAGGTCATCATTGTTTTATAGGGCATGGCGTCATGTTTATTAATGATGTTTTTGTAAATGGCCGGCCAGCAGAAGGCAATAAAAATTTATGGAAAAAAACGAATATTGGTAATCATGTAGTTATTGGCAGCAATGCCACTATATTACCGGTATCTATTTGTGATGGCGTAGTAATCGGTGCAGGTGCAGTGGTAACAAAATCTATCACCCGCCCGGGTGTGTATGTAGGCAATCCTGCTAAGAAATTAAAAGACATCACTTAAATTTGAAAGATCAATCAAGCTATTATTCTCTTTTTACAACGCTGTTATGTTTTCAATATTCAAAAAAAAGGTTTTGGGCGATTTTTCTTTTCTGCAAACTGATTTGCACAATCATATTTTACCGGGGGTAGATGATGGTGCAAAAAGTATCAACGATTCTATTGAACTACTGCAGCAAATGCAGCAGTTGGGATATAAAAAAATAATTTGTACCCCTCACATTTTAGGAAATATATATCCTAATAATCCAACTACCATTTTACCTGCATTGGAGAAAGTGAAGCGTGTATTGAATGAAAACAATATTGCTATGCAGGTAGAAGCTGCAGCAGAATACATGGCCGATGAAAATTTTGTAGAAGCAGTTGAAAAAAAGAAACCATTTCTTTGTTTTGGCGAAAAAAAATTTATTTTAATTGAAATGAGTTATTTAGCGCCATCCCCTTATCTGGAACAATGTGTATTTCAATTAATTCTGGATGGTTATCAACCTGTTTTGGCGCATCCTGAGCGATACAATTATTATCATAAACAAATGAATAAATATGAACAATGGAAAGAAAAGGGTTGTTGGCTACAGTTAAATGCACTTTCACTAACCGGATACTATGGTAAGCATGTAAAGCAAACAGCAGAAAAATTGTTAACCGCTCAATTAATAGATTTATTGGGTACTGATTTGCATCATGCACAACACATGGCTGCGTTACATTATTTATGTACCACCCCTTATTATAAAATGCTTAGTCAGTATCCGCATTTTAAAAATGCTACTATTTAATGCTTATTTTCCCCAAATCCATGCTACCTGTTGTTGTGCGTTTTGGGTGTTATTGAACATTTTTTCCAAAACTTTTTTTCGCATCTGGCTACAATCTTCTTTAAATGGGGCATTGAATAAATTGGAAATAGCCTCACAAAAATCTGAAGCATCTGTAGCTATATGGCATAGTGTTTCCAGTCCGCTTCCTTTTACACATGTTGCGTTAGCTACACAATGCCTGCCATTAAAAAGCGCATTGAGTAATTTGAGTTTAATGCCAGCATCACTTTCAGCATAAATTACATGAATATGTGCTTTTGCAATCATGTCCTGCATTTCTTTTTCAGTAGGATTACTTACCAGACAGCAATGGGTATATTGATAAATTTTTGATTGGAGTAATTGAGATGGATTTTTGCCGGCTATTACAAACGGAATTTTGATTTTACTGAAAACATTTTTTAATAACCACAATACCGCCTGTTCATTAATAGAAACACTGAGATCGCCTTGATAAAGGCAATAACTACCCATGGCTGAAAGTGGTTTAACAACCCATGTATCGGGTAAATACACCGGTAGATAATCGATAGTAGTACAATGAAACTGTTCTCTGAAAAAATTTACATCCTGATGAGTAACACCCCAAAAAGCATTGGCTTCATTTACAATAGAAGCTTCATATTTTTTTAAAAGTCGGCTCTCTCTTAAATAATACATTTTTTTTAAGTAGGAATGACTGGCATTGGCTAGATCCCGATAATACAAATGCTCGATGTTATGAATGCGAACAAATTTTTTTCTTGCATTAAAGCGTTTATCCTTCAGTAAATAAGTAGTGTGAATGCCCTCCATTAAAATTGGGTAATCATTTTGCAGTAATGCTTGCAACAAGTCTTCATTTACCCTGCTGCTAACAATATATGGAAATTGCATAGATAGTGCCTGATGCCCGGTTAAGCGTGGATAATAATGAACCGTGTTGCAAAATTGCTTCAGAATATCCTGTTGCATATTGTTATATAAAAAACAATGCAAATGTATTTGGACTTCCTGTTGTTGCAAAGCAGGTAATTTGTAAAAAAGGTCAAACAACCCGCCATGTGTAACAGGGTAGGGTACTGTAAAATCTATGATATGCAAATGTTTTTCCAAAATAATAATAATTTAATTTCTTCTTTTTGCCAATTCAGTTCCTTTCTTGCTATATAGCATTGTTGTTGTAACTGATTATACAAAACAGTATCATTCAATAACTTGTTCATTGCTGCTGCCAGAGTATCTTCATGGGTATCATCTACCATATATGTTACGGGATATTTTTGTTGAATGGCAGCATAAGCCGGAAAGTTCACACAAATTTGTGGAATGCCTGCCATGATGTAATCAAAAAACCTGTTGGCGAGCGAATGTTTTTGATTGAGGCCATTTGCTTCAAACAGGGTTAAGCCCAAATACGCGCCGGGTGTAATTTCCTTGAGCTTTTCCGGCAATAGTGCACCGGTTAGTATCACTTTTTGGGTTAACTGATGTGCTTCAATCAGTTGTTTGGCTGCATCAAAAAAGTTTCCGGTGCCAATAATCCATAACTGTGCATTCACCTGCTTCATGGCAGGAATTAAAGTTTCAAAACATCTGCCATGGTTCACTGCTCCCTGGTAAAGAATTACTTTTGTATTTGCCAATGGTGTATTGTTGGATGGATAATCAGCAGGTTGTATGGGCAGATTTCTGATGATGGTATAGTTAACGCCAAACTTATTTTGAAAAGTTACTTGCAACAATTCATTCACAGTATAGCCATTTTTAAATTGCGGAATGCACCATTTTTCAATGCGTTGCCATACCCATTGCACCCGCTTTCTGATTACAATTTCTTTTTGTTCTGAAAAATATTCATGTGCATCATACACTCTTTTTACTTTTTTAAGTCGGGAATAAAATAGGCAGGGCAATAGGGTATCTGCATCAATGGCGCAGATGATATCCATTTTTTGGGTAAGTAAATAAAAAAACAGCCGAATATTGTACTCTGCATAAAATAAGATCGTTTTTGAAAAAAAACAGGTTAGCAAGATGTTGCGGTAAGCCGTTTTTTCCGGCAATGGATCACTTTTTAATTTCCGGCCAATTAAAGTAACTGCATAACCATTGTTAGCCAGCGAGGTGCATATTCGTTGCATACGCTGATCATACACTAATGAATTAGTAACTGTAAAATAGATCCTGGTCAATTTGTCAGGTTAAGGTTAGGCAGCAAATATATCATTCCGTCTGTTTTTGGGTTTTGTTTTCTTTAAAATATCCCATGTTCAAATATATTTGTGCAAAGCACATAATAAAATAAAACAGGCTGCTAATATTTTAGAAAATAATTATTACCTTCGCCGCCATAATATTTCAGAAAAAATAATCAAGACGCAAAAAAGAAATTGAGATGCCAATCACAAAAGAAAAAAAAGTTACTATTTTAACCCAATTTGCCGGAAAAGAAACCAATACCGGTTCTATTGAAGGTCAAATAGCTTTGCTTACTGAGCGTATTGCTCAAATCAGTGCTCATTTGCAGGTAAATAAAAAAGACCACTCTACCCAGCGCGGTTTAATGCAACTGGTTGGTAAAAGAAAACGTTTACTGGCTTATTTGCAAAAAACCAATTTGACTGGTTACAGGGCTTTAATTGAAAAATTAGGGCTTAGAAAATAAAATGACATGTTTATAAAGCTATTCCTGACTGTAAATTATTCGGTTGGGAATAGCTTTTTTTAAAGCAGTTACCTGCATTTACTTTTTCTCATCTATTGCAATTTAATTGCATGCCATATATTAACAGGCCGGCTAAATTTCAATACAAATCAACGTATTATGTTATCACAACCTATTCAAGTAAGCTTTAATTTGCCCGGCGGTGCCGAAGTGGTTATAGAAACGGGTAAACTTGCACGTCAGGCAGATGGTGCGGTTACCGTTCGTCAGGGTAATTGTATCCTGTTAGCAACAGTTGTTGCCAATAAAGAACCAAAAGAAGGGCAGTCTTTTTTTCCGTTAAGTGTTGACTATCAGGAGAAATTTGGTTCAGCCGGGCGTATTCCCGGTTCTTTTTTCAAAAGGGAAGGCAGATTGAGTGATTACGAAATTTTAATATCACGGTTGGTTGACCGTGCATTAAGACCCTTATTTCCCGAAGATTATTTATGCGATGTGCAGGTGTTAATCACCCTCATATCTTCAGATAAAGAAGTATTGCCTGATGCTTTAGCTTGTTTGGCAGCATCTGCAGCCTTGGCTGTTTCTGATATTCCAATTAAAGAAATTATCTCTGAAGTAAGGGTGGGCAGAGTAAATGGTAATTATATCATTAACCCTACAAGAACAGAAATTGAGCAGGCTGATATGGATTTTATTGTAGCAGCTACAGAAAAAAACCTGATGATGGTGGAAGGTGAAGCAAAAGAGTGTCAGGAAGAAGATTTGGTAAAAGTGTTGGAATTGGCGCATAATGCCATTCGTGTTCAAATTGAAGCACAAAAACAATTAAGAGATAAAAAGGGAATTACTGCTAAAAGAGATTATCCTAAACCTTTACAGGATGAAAATATTCAAAAACAAGTACATGCATTTTGTGCAGAAAAAATATTAGAAATTGCCCGTAGCGCCAGCAGTAAAGACCAACGTTCAGAGGCATTCAGCATTTTGAAAAAAGCCTTGGTTGAACAATTAGGTGAAACAGCAGATGATAATACCAAAGCATTGGCCAAAAAATATTTTGATGATTTGCAATGGGAACTAGTTCGAAACATGATGCTGGACGAAAGAAAAAGATTAGATGGCCGCCAGCTTACAGAAATTCGCCCGCTTGCAATGGAGGTTGATGTTTTACCTTCACCGCATGGCTCAGCGCTTTTTACCCGTGGCGAAACGCAATCACTAACTACTGTAACACTGGGTACGCCATTAGACCAGTTGTTAATTGAAAGTGCGGCTAAATCAGATTACTCTAAATTTATTTTGCATTATAATTTCCCTCCATTCTCAACCGGCGAGGTAAAACCTATGCGTGGTCCGGGTAGAAGAGAAGTGGGGCATGGAAATTTAGCCATGCGCTCATTAAAACAAATGATGCCAGGTAATGAGTATCCTTATACCACTCGTATTGTGAGCGATATTTTAGAATCAAATGGCTCCTCATCTATGGCTACAGTTTGTGCGGGTTCTTTGGCACTGATGGATGCAGGTGTACCCATCCCAAAACATGTGAGTGGTATTGCAATGGGTTTAATTACCCGTTCAAGCGATAACAAATATGCCATTCTTACCGATATTTTAGGAGATGAAGACCATTTGGGCGATATGGATTTTAAAGTAACCGGCACTCGTGATGGTATTTGCGGTGTACAAATGGATATAAAAATTGACGGCTTAAGTATGGAGTTAATGCGTGAAGCATTGAATCAGGCTAAAACTGCAAGGTTACATATTCTGGATGCGATGTATGCTACTATTCCTGCTGCTCGTCCTGAAGTGAAACCGCATACGCCAAGAATGGAAAAAATAATTGTTGACAAAGAATTTATCGGCGCCATTATTGGCCCTGGTGGTAAAGTTATTCAGGAATTACAACGCGAAACCGGCACTACCATTAATATCGAGGAAGTTGGGAATACCGGCGAGGTAAGTATATTCTCTGCAAATAAAGAAGGATTGGAGAAAGCTGTAGCCAAAATTAAAGCCATTGTGATGGTACCTGAAGTAGGTGAAGTTTATGATGCAGTGGTAAAAGGCATTAAAGAGTTTGGCGCTTTTGTAGAATTTTTACCTAAAAAAGAAGGATTATTACACATTAGTGAAATAAGCTGGAAGCGGTTAGAAAATTTAGATGGTGTTTTAAAAGAAGGCGATAAGTTAAAAGTAAAATTGATTGGAATTGATAACAAAACCGGTAAGTTTAAACTAAGCCGTAAAGTATTGATGCCCAAGCCTGATGCCAATAACAAACAGGCAGAAGATGTAAACAATCAATAATTAGAAATTAGTAGGAGGATAAAGCTGTTTACTTTTGAAGTAAGCAGTTTTTTTTTAATAAAAACCAAATGTTAGCAATGGTTTATATAAAAGTAAATATAAAATTACCCGATACTGAACTAACTGAAATGCTCATTGCACAACTTGAAGCCATTGGTTTTGATGGGTTTGAAGAAAATGCAGGTAGCTTATTGGCCTATATTGCTGAAAACAATTTTAATGAAATCCAATTAACTTCTTTATTAAATCAATATGCCGTACAATTTACCATTGAAACAGTTCCGGAACAAAATTGGAATGCCAATTGGGAAGCGAATTTTTCACCGGTTGTGCTTGAAAATTTTTTAGCGATACGTGCCAGTTTTCATGATGCAATTTCGAATGTTGAGCATGAAATTATCATTACCCCCAAAATGAGTTTTGGTACCGGCCATCATCCCACTACCTTTTTGGTAATGCAGTTAATGCAGCAAATAAATTTTTCCCAAAAAGCGGTATTCGATTTTGGAACCGGAACCGGCATTTTAGCCATTTTAGCAGAGAAACTGGGCGCATCTTCTGTTTATGCCGTCGATTGCGATGCATGGAGTATTCAAAATGCCGTTGAAAACTTTGCGATGAACCATACCAAAAATTGCAACATTCAGCAAGCCAATAATGCCGCAACTGATCAAAATTTTGATATTATACTGGCTAATGTTAACAGAAACATTATTTTAGATAACCTACATTATTTTATCAATTGCTTATCACCAAAAGGCCTAATTTTATTAAGCGGTTTACTGGTTTCTGATGCACCTGAAATAAAGAATATGATTCAACATAAATCAACTTGGCAACAAAAAGCAATATTGGAAAAAGAAGGTTGGATAGCTTTTTTATATGAAGCATAATTTTGTATGTTGTTTTTCGTTATAAAATATTTGTGAATTTTTAAGTAGGGTAGGTTATATTTGACATCCCAATTTCAATAGTTTACTGTAAAGTATGATTATGATAAAATGCATATTTTAACTGAAACTAATAAGTATAGAATACATTGACACACATGAAAGAGATCATACTCATCATAGCAGCCTATTTAATTGGTTCTATTCCTACATCAGTTTGGGTAAGTAAACGTTTTTTTGGAATTGATATTCGGGATTATGGCAGCGGTAACGCCGGTGCTACCAACACCTACAGAGTGCTGGGCAGTAAATGGGGCACTTTTGTGATGATAATGGATATGTTGAAAGGCGTTGTTGCTACTTCGCTCTATATACTTTACCCTGAATATTTAACCAATGAATTGCATCGTACCAATTTAATGATTGGATTAGGATTGGCTGCAGTACTTGGCCATATTTTCCCCATTTGGGCGGGATTTAAAGGAGGGAAAGGTGTAGCTACTTTGTTTGGTATGGCATTGGCCATTCAACCCATTGTTGCAGTAAGTTGTGTAGGCGTGTTTTTAATTGTATTGTATTTAACTCGTTTTGTTTCTTTAAGTTCCATACTGGCAGGTGTTGCTTTTATGGTTTTAATTCTCTTTATTTTTAATGAAAAAGAAACCTTGTACCGCATATTCGCAGTTATTGTTGCACTGATGATTATTTTAACGCATCAAAAAAATATTTCGCGTATTATTAAAGGTACTGAAAGCAAAGTGCCTATCTTGAAACACAGAGACAAGCGAAAAAAAAGGAATGAATAATGCTTTTGTTTGCCTTCATCCTTTCACCACTTTTTCAATTTTTTCTACACAAACGCACTTTATCTTCTGTCAATTCTGCTGATTTGTATGTTTCGGCATTATTTTAGTGATTATATTTGTTTTAATGACATACTTCAAATAAAAGTAATTGTTAGATTATACCAATTATCGGGTTAAATATTTAGTTTATATGAAAACAAGGCTTTTTATTGATGCTGCAAAAAAATATTTTTTTATTGCCGGTACAACTTTGCTTATTTCAATCATTAGTGGTTGCAGCCGTAATTCAATTACCGGAAGAAGCCAGTTAAGTTTAGTGCCTGAAAGTGAAGTTCAGGCTTTGGCCATTACACAATATCAATCATTTTTGTCATCTAACAAAGTAGTGCCTGCCACAACGAAAGATGCAGAAATGGTACAAAGGGTAGGGCATAGAATTGCCGAAGCCATTCAGAAATATTATACGGAACATGGACAACCCAACGCACTGAAAAATTATCATTGGGAATTTAATTTGGTGGATAGTAAAGAAATTAATGCCTGGTGTATGCCCGGTGGAAAAGTGGTAGTATATACCGGAATTTTACCGGTTACGCAAAATGAAACCGCATTAGCCATTGTTTTAGGGCACGAAATTACCCATGCGGTTGCAGGGCACGGTCGTGAAAGAATGAGCCAGCAACTTTTAGCACAAGGTATTGAAGTAGCCGGAAATGTGGCTTTGGCAACCAATACAAGAGCAGTTAATTTATTTAATCAGGTATATGCCCCTACCGCTCAGGTAGGTGTTTTATTACCCAACTCACGAAAACAGGAATATGAGGCCGATCATTATGGCCTCATATTCGCTGCAATGGCAGGATATGACCCTCGGGAAGCGATACCATTTTGGAAAAGAATGGAGGCTTTAGGAGGTGCCAAACCACCCGTTTTCCTGAGCGATCACCCGGCAGATGCAGACAGAATTCAAAAATTAGAGGCTTTAATGCCCGGAGCATTAACTTATTATCATCCTGTATCAGGCAAATAGGCGGTATTAATTGGTAAATATTTGCCTGTTTAAGTTTCATTCTTAGAAATATCGGCAAAAACAGATTATTTTCATTAATTTTGCAATCCTGTTCATCTCCCAATTACATCACCTGAAATTTGTTTTAGGCATGTCAAATCAGAGTTTATTTGAAAAGTTAGAATTAAATAATGAAAGGGCAATTCTTATACAAGGACTGCCTTCTTCCATTGAAAAACAATTCGTTAAGCTATCTTACGCAAAAAATGTTACACCTTTATTAAAGTCGAAAAAGGTTGATTTTGCACTCATTTTTGCCATTAATATTTGCCAGTTAAATACTATTTTAAAAGAAGTATTTGCAGCTTTACACATGGAAAGCAAACTTTGGATAGCATTTCCAAAGCAAACCAGCAAAATTGTAAGTGATTTAAACAGAGATTGCAGTTGGGCCTGTTTAACTGATAAAGGGTATGAAACAATTGATCAGATAGAAATTGACCATGTATGGAGTGCGATGCGGTTTAAAAAACTTGCCTCTGCCGTTGTGGTTGAAGAAACCGTTGTTTCTGTTACCGGTGTGGTTGAAAATGAACCAAAAAAAGAAACCAACAAGAGAATTGATTTTGATAAGAATTTAATTGTGCCGCCTGTTGAATTAGAAAAAATTTTTACGAAACATAAAAAAGCAAAAGAAATTTTTGCTGCATTGCCGGTTTCTCATCAAAAAGAATATGTAAGCTGGATTGAAGGGGCAAAAAAACAAGATACCAGACAGCGCAGGCTGGAAGCTGTTATTGAAAAATTAATGGCGGGTAAGAAAAATCCGCTCGAAAAATAAATTATGGCATTTATTAATATAGAAATTAAAGCAAAATGCTTTCACCCCGAAAAAGTGGAAGCATTTTTAGTTAGTGCAGGTGCTGATTTTAAAGGTATTGACTTTCAGAAAGATACTTATTTTAAGGTTGAAAACGGCAGATTGAAATTGCGTCAGGGAAATATTGAAAATAATCTTATTTATTATGAACGCTCCAATCTGTCAGGCCCCAAACCATCTTATTTTCAATTGGTACAGGTAAAAGATAGTAATACGCTGTTAGATATGTTAACCCGTGCAATTGGTAAAAAAATTGTGGTTGATAAAAAAAGAAAAATTTTCTTCATTGAAAATGTAAAATTTCATATAGATGAAGTGGTTGGTTTAGGCTTTTTTGTAGAAATAGAAGCCAGTAACTTATTACATCCCGAAAAAACAGAACAGGAATTGCAGGCACAATGTGCTGCTTATATGGATGCGCTGAATATACATGAAGAAGAATTATTGCAATATAGTTACAGCGATATGCTGATGGAGATAGATCTGCAATAATTTATTTTAAAATAACGGTACCTATTTTCTGTGTAAGTTCCCGTTCAATTGCTTTTAAATGCTTGTGCACTTCTATTAAACGTATTTGCTCCTCCATACTTGCATTTTCCATATCTTTCTGGTTTTGCACAAACATTTTTTTTATTTTCCTAAGTTTAAAATAATCAACGCTTAATAAAATATCCTGATGTGCTACATCCCGGTTGGTAATATTCAGGCCTTCAATTTTTTCATCCCATTTCTGGCTCAGTTCAAATGGCGAAACGGTGGTGGTAATTACCAACTGCCTGATGGCATTGTTTTCATGGTACAAAAATGTTTTTGCATCGGGTTGTTTATCCTGTTCATATAACTGCCTGTACTCTTGAATGGTTTGGTTAATTAAAGCATTTTCAATTTCAAAATTTTCAATTTCCTGAAAAACAAAATCAGCCATCGTCATGGTTTCATCCCATTGCTTTAAACCATGCTCCAATAAGGCACGCAGTAAATTACGTTCCTGTAATTCATCCTGTTGCAGCAACGAAATTTCTTCGGTTGCAGTATTGGGTTGTAATGGCAGTGTAGACGTGGTTGAAGCATCAGCAAAACTATTTTTCTTTTCTGCTTTTGATATTTCATTTCTTTTGTAGGTATTAATCAGGTTATATAAACCTGCCTCATCTACATTTAGTAATGCAGCACTTTGCTTTATATAATGTTGCTGTTTAGAAAAATCTTCAGCTTTATTAATTTTACTGAGGCTTTCCGCAATTTGATTCACCACTGCATTTTTTTTTGCCACATCATTCCCCGCCTCTTTCAGCAATAACTCTAATTGAAAAAGAATAAAATCTTTTTTATTGGCAGCAATAAATTCATTAAAGGCAACGGATCCCAATTGGCGAACATAACTATCGGGGTCTTCATTATCCGGAATCAGTACCAGTTTTACATTCAGGCCTTCTTCCAGCGCCATATCCAATCCTCTTAACGCTGCTTTAACACCGGCAGCATCACCATCATAAATAATGGTTAAGTTGTTGGTGTATTTTTTAATGTTGCGCAATTGATCGATAGTGAGGGAAGTGCCACCACTGGCCACAACATTCTCAATACCTGCCTGATGCAGACTAATCACATCTGTATATCCTTCCACCAATAAACATTCATCAGCCTTATCAATAGCCTGACGGGCAAAATAAATACCATACAGTACTTTGCTTTTAACGTAAATTTCGTTTTCAGGTGTATTGATGTATTTGGGTGCTTTATCGTTTTTGCCAATAATTCTGGCCCCAAAGCCAATAATTTTTCCGGTATTGTTGTGGATGGGAAAAATGATTCTGTTCCGGTAATTATCCACCCAGTCAGATTCATTTCTTCGAACAACCAATCCTGACTTCAACAAAAGTTCGGGATTGAACTGATAACTGATTAAATAGTTGGATAGTGGATGATTGGTGGAAGGATTATATCCCAACTGAAACTTTTCGATAATCGCATCGGAAAAATCTCTTTCATACAAATAACTCAGTGCAATTTGCCGGCCTTCATCAGTATGAAACAATGCATTTGAAAAAAACTTCTGAGCATGGCTGTTGATGATGTACAGACTATCTGCAGTATGCTGCTGTTGAAGCTGTTCGGCACCTACCTCGGTTTCTTCAATGGGTACATGGTATCTTTCTGCCAGCCATTTTAAAGCCTCAACATAACTTAATTTGTTATGTTCCATTAAAAAAGTAATGGTATTGCCGCTTTTACCACATCCAAAACATTTGTACAGTTCTTTAACCGGCGAAACGGTGAAGGAAGGAGTTTTTTCATTATGAAAAGGGCATAAACCTAAGTAATTGGCACCCCGTTTTTTGAGTTTTACATAATCGCCAATTACATCGAGTATATCGATACGGTTTTTAATTTGTTCTATGGTTTGTGGGGTAATCATACAATTTACAAATACGAATATCTGCAATTAGCAGGTGGTTTAAAAAATTTATTTGTAGTTTAGTGGCCTTACAAAAATATTAATATGTTAAAAAAGGAAAGGCAGGCATATATTCTGCAACAAATTAATATCCATAACAAAGTATTATCGTCTGATTTAAGCGTGCAAATGAATGTAAGTGAAGATACCATTCGGCGCGATTTACAGGAGTTGGATGAGCAGGGTAAAATAACCAAAGTACATGGTGGTGCATTATCGAAAGCCTTCCATTTTACTTTACAGAGCAATGTGGTATACCAGCAAACAGAAAAGCGTATGATTGCTCAAAAGGCCATTGCTTTATTAAGAGATGGCATGTTTGTACTCCTGTCAGGTGGCACTACCATTGTAGAAATGGTGAAAATTTTGCCCAAAGAATTGAATGTTACATTCATTACCGTGAGCCTTCCGGTAGCATTGGAGTTATTAAACCACCCCAACAGTCAGGTTATTTTTCTGGGGAATTTACTGTCTAAAAACGCACAAATAGCTGTTGGTGCAGAAGTAGTTACCCGTTTAAGCGAAATTACCGCCGATATCTGTTTTTTAGGTACCAATAGCATTGACGCGGAAAAAGGCATTACTGATTTAGAATGGGAAGTAATTGAAGTAAAAAGAGCCATGATTAGCAGTGCGTTAAAAACGGTTTCATTAGCTATTTCAGAAAAAGTAAACACGGTACAACGCTTACAGGTTTGTAAATTAGATGCTATTCATACCCTTATTACTGAATTAGAACCCACAGATACTCGATTAGAGTCTTATAAAACAGCCGGTCTTCAAATTTTATAAGTACCATCTCAGGTATTTTAAGGTGTATTATGCTGCTTTAATGTTGCAACATTTTGCGTTTTTTAAATAAAAATGTAAGATTTTGCCGATTTTTATTTTTTTTCTTAAAATTTTCTTTGTAACTATGTGATGCTATTGGTAAAAGGCATCTTTACATTTATGTAGATAAAAAATAATTTTATTACTGCGTTTTATTGCGTTATTCTACATTTGTTCATGTTTTTTATAAATAGATTACGGCTACTTTCAGGAAATATTTAATTAACCAAAACTCTATTTATGAGAAGAAGAATTAAAAACTGCTTATTCTTTATTTTGTTTCTTACTTTCATTTTAGGAAGTATTCAAGAACTGACAGCGCAAACATCCATTATTTCGGGAAAAATTTTAGATGCCGAAAGTAAATTACCGTTAGAAGGTGTTACAATCAAGGTTCAAGGAACAAACATATTTTCACAGTCTGACGAGAATGGTGCTTTTTCTATAAAGGCAAGGATTGGGCAAACTTTAATGGTAACACATATAGGGTTTTTAAATCAGAACATTAAAGTAAATGCAAAATCTGTTGTAATTATATTAAAAAGTACAGCATCACAATTAGATGAAGTAGTGGTAACAGGTACTTCTGAAGGAACTACCAAGCGTCAATTAGGAAGTTATATTGCAACTGTAAAATCAGATCAGTTGGCTAATGCTATAAGTGGCAATGTTTTAGCTTCTTTGCAGGGAAAAACAGCAGGGGCACAGATTACACAAAATTCAGGTGACCCAGCGGGAGGTATATCTGTAAGATTGCGGGGAATTAGTACTATTTCTGGTTCATCTGAGCCACTTTACATAATAGATGGAGTAATTGTTGATAATTCAACAAACAGAGTTACAAATACAGATCCAAGTTATTCCGGGCAAAATTTTGTAGGTACAATAGGTACGAATAGACTAGCTGACATAAATCCTGAAGACATTGATCATATTGAGGTTTTAAATGGTGCTGCTGCAACTGCCGTTTATGGATCACGTGCAAATGCAGGCGTTATTCAAATTTTTACAAAAAAAGGAAGTATCGGAGCGCCTGTTGTTAATTTTTCAACAAATGTTGGAATTAATCAGCTTCGAAAACAAATACCGATAAACAATGCGCCTGTTAAATTTGGCGGAGATCCTATGTTGCAAACCCAAACTATTTTAACGCCATCTATAACAAACACTACTGCTGTTCAACGTTATAATTATCAAGATTATATTTTTCAAACTGGGTTAAGGAATGAAAATAATATTTCTGTTTCCGGGGGTAAGGATAAAACTAAATACTATGCATCGGCTGGGTATTTATATAATGAAGGTATTATAAGAAACACAAATTTTAACAGATATAGTTTTCGATTGAATTTAGAGCAAACAATGACAAAATGGATGTCTTTTAATTTAACCACAAATTATATTTACGATTTTGATAATGAAAAGCCAGATGGCAATACATTTTTTTCGCCAACTAATGCTGTAACTATTATTGGTAATTATTATGATATTCAGAAGAGAGATGCATTAGGGAATATTCAGGCTGTTGGTGAAAGAGGAAGGGTAAATCCTGTTTCAGTAATTGAAGATTTTAAACAAAAGCAAACTGTTAGCAGAATAATAAGTGGTATTGGGTTTAAAATAAATCCAATTAAAAATTTATCTTTTGATTATCATATGGGAATCGATAATTATGCTCAAAATGGAATTACTTATTTACCTCCTTATGCTTATAATGTAAGTACTGCATTTTATGGTGGCGGGCCAACATTAGATCCCACATTAAATGGATATGCAAGTACAGCCACAAATACTTATTTTCAAATTAATCATGATGCTAATTTAACTTATCGGTTTAATATCAATAAAAATCTTTCATCAGTAACTCAGCTTGGCTATTCTCAACAATATTTTAAAAATAATTATACATTGTTGCAGGGGAGAGGCTTACCACCAAGTGTACAATCGGTAGGTGGAGCAAGTACTTTGTTACCAGGTTCTGATCAACGAAGTGAGGTTTCAATTTCCGGAGAATTTATCCAACAAAATTTTAAATACAGGAATCAATTTTTTGTTACCGGGGCAATAAGAATAGACGGTTCTTCAGTTTTTGCCACATCGCAAAGAAATCAGGTATATACAAAACTTAGTGGAAGCTATGTTATTTCCGGTACTGATTTTTGGGAAAAACTTAGATTATCAAATTGGTGGAATCTGTTTAAAATCAGGTCAGCTTTCGGTGAATCAGGAAATTTAACAGGGATACCTGCATATGGAAGGTTTAATACATTATTTGCTTCTCCATTTTTAGGGAGAGCTTCTTTCCAAACCGGCAGTGCATATACAAACCCAAATATAAAACCCGAAAGACAAAATGAGATTGAAATAGGAACTGATATGGCATTCTTTAATAATCGTATAAATGTAACTTTTAACTACTATAATAAGAAAGTGAACGATTTAATTATAAATCGTTTAATTGCACCTACAAATGGTTATTCGAGTTTATGGGATAATATAGGTTCACTTAAAAATCAGGGTTACGAACTTGTCTTAAATCTTGTTCCTGTTCAAAAGAAAAATTTTACTTGGGAGGCTACAATAATTTATAATCACAATAAAAATGAAGCTACCAATATCGGCCAGCAACTTATTTTGTATAATACCAATGGAGGTGCTCCGGTTGCAATTATTGCTGGACAACCTATAGGTGTTTTTTATGGAACATTCTTTGCCAGAGATAACAATGGCGCTTTAATAAAAAATACTTCCGGAATACCACTAACTGAAGCAGGAACACAAAATTCAGTACTGCATTATACTCCGGGCAGAAACCAGTCTGGCCTCCCCTCTGGTGCTGTATTACAGAAAGTAATAGGTAATCCCAATCCAAAATACACAGGAACAATTACAAATGATTTTACCTATCGAAAGCTTTTATTGCACATACAAATAGATGCCGTACAAGGAGTTGATGTATTTAATGCTGATTTTAGAACACGACAGGGGGTAGATAATGGTGTTATAGCTCAGCAAGAAGATTTAGGGCAAATACCTCGCGGTTATATTGCTGGCGTGTATCCAATACAAGAATGGAGAATTGATAATGGTAGTTTCGTAAAACTTAGAGAAATTTCAATTGCTTATCGAATTGGAAATATAAAATATTTTAAAGATTTAACTGTGAATTTAAGTGGACGAAATTTAATTTCATGGGATAACTATAAAGGATATGATCCCGAAGTAAATGCCGGCGGGCAAAGTACTATTCTACGTGGTATTGATTTTGGTACTGTGCCAATTCCTAAAACATTCAGTATAGGAATTAATACTAAGTTTTAATTTTTAAATTTAATTTTATGAAAAATAATATAAATGTATTTTTATTTGTATTTGTAATTTTAATTACTTCATGTTCAAAAAATTTTACGGATCCTTCCGGTCCATCTGTCCAACTGGCTTTTAATTCTCCTCAATCCCTTACTGCCGTTGCTGTAGGATTGCAAAATTGGTATACTGCGGGCAGAGGAGGTAATGTATACAATTACATCTCAACAAGTGGCCTATTGGCAAATGAATTGTTTGTTGTAAATGCAGGCAATACAGATGAGCAGCAATTTTATGCAGGAGGTAATTTTGTTTTAAACACCAATGGAATTGCTACAAGTATGTGGTCTGTTTCTAATAAAATTATAGCTGATGCAAATAATATCATGAATAATTTATCTGTTGTAAAAGACCCAGGCTATGCAAGTGGGTTATTGGCTTATGCATCAATATTTAAAGCTTTAGCTATGGGAAATTTAGCAACTTTTTGGAACAATATCCCTGATACTATTGGCTCTAAGGTAAATTTTATAAGTAGTAATGATGGATTTAATAAAGCACTTGGTGTTATAAATAATGCTATTAATGTAATCAATACAACACCTCCAAATACTTCTTTTTTGAACAATATACCGGCAGGTATAGATTTACTGAATACTTTATATGCATTAAAGGCAAGATATTCTTTATTTGTTGGTAATTATTCTGATGCACTTTCAGCAGCTAACTTAGTTAATTTAAGTACTAAATCTGTTTTCAATTATAATACTATTACATTAAATCCAATTTTCTCAATTGCTGCCTCAACAAATAATGTATATCAGCCAACAGATGGTAATCTTGGCCTACCAGCAGGTATTCAGCCAGAACCAGGTGATGCTCGTCTACCATTTTATTTATCTACAAATGCCATTGCACCAATTTATAGAATAAAAGGCTTTTTTAATACTTCCACCGGTAGTATACCTGTTTATTTGCCAGGAGAAATGACTTTAATTAAGGCAGAAGCTTATGCCAGACTAAATGACTTGCCAAATGCTTTAATTCAACTAAATATTGTTGTAACTAAATCACCTTCTTCAGATCCATTCGGGATTGGTGCTAACCTTCCACCGACTAGTTATACAGATCAAAATGATTTATTAAACAAAATTTATAAGAACAGATGTATTGAACTTTATATGTCTGGTTTAAAATTAATAGATGAAAGAAGATTTAACAGAAACGTTTCTGAACGTAAAAGAAACTATTTACCTTTTCCATTTGTAGAAAGAAATGATAATCCAAATACGCCTAATGATCCTCCATTTTAGTATAACTCAATTTTAATTATTTTTAACAGCGATTCAAATAGGTTTTTGTATCGCTGTTTTAATTTGTTGTTATAAAAATTAGTAGCAAATCAAGTCATTAATCATGTTTATATTTGGTAAAATTTTTTATAATGAAATTGATTTTAGTGTTTCTTGGTTTTTTTTTTCAGTATTTTCCTCCCAAGCCCAACTTTTAAAAGGCTTATTGAAAAATAATGCCAAAGATTCAAGTGCTGCGAATGGCGTTGCTGCGCTGGAAAATTTGGTAAAGGGCAATGGTTCAGGTACCGAACTTTCTAAAGATGATATTATTGATGGCTTAAAACAGGCGTTGGAAGTGGGTGCGAATAAAAGTGTTACACAACTTTCGTCACTGGATGGTTATTTTAAAAACAATGCTATTAAAATTTTAATGCCACCTGAGGCTCAAAAAGTTGAAAATACATTGCGTAACATGGGCCTGGGTAACGAAGTAGATAATGCTATTTTAACCATGAACCGTGCTGCTGAAGATGCTGCAAAGAGTGCTGCTCCTATTTTTGTAAATGCCATTAAAGGCATGACCATTCAGGATGGTATGCAACTTTTAAAAGGAGGAGATTCTGCAGCTACCCATTATTTAAGAGAAAAAACAACCGCATCATTAACCACTTCTTTTAAACCCATTGTTAAACAATCGTTGGTGAAAGTGGATGCTACCAAATACTGGAATAGCGTTTTCTCAACCTATAATAAAGTTCCGTTTGTAAAAAAAATAAATCCTGATTTAACAGGATATGTTACCGAAAAAGCGCTGGATGGTTTGTTTTATCAGGTTGCACAGGAAGAGCAAAAAATCAGAAAAGATCCTGTTGCCCAAACCACCGATTTGCTAAAAAAAGTGTTTGCCCAATAATGGTTTCAGCCGCTTTTTATGCAATTGAATAGATACCAATACAGATTAAAATAGCGGCTAAAAGGGCTACAAAAAATTTATATTTATCCCAATAATAAAGTCGTTTCTTTTCCTGCAATTGTTTTTCTATTGCTATTTTTTGTGCATACCCTGCAAAGGGCAGTCTGGTTTCAATGGTTTCATACAATTGTACACTGTTTTTATAGTTCAATACGTGTAGAAGTTCAATGAGTTGACTACGTATTTTTTCTATTGAAATTTTATTTGATTCTTCTTTTAAAATCAACAGATTATTGGCTGATAAAATAATTTCACTAACCATTAATACCACTGCTTCTTCATTAACATTATCGGCTTGTTGTAGTACTTTTTTCTGTAGTTGTATACATTCAGCCAATATTGAAGCGCCATTTGTAATGGTATATGCAGGTAAATGTGCTGCGTAATATTTTAAATGAAAGGCCCTGCGTTGATCAGGATTGGAAAGAATAGTATAGGCCTCATTTATTTTTTTAAAATAACCATCCAACATTTCTGAATTGCCGGTTTTATCGGGATGATACTGCATGGCTAATTTTCGATACGCTTTTCTGATGGCTCCATCACTGGCATTGGGTGCAACCCGTAATATTTGATAATAATCTTCCATCCAATTCATTCATTGTTTGTTGGCTATAAGTATAACAATCTGTTCAGCTGGTTGTTGGGTATTAAAATGGAATACCCAGATTAATGTAAGGAAGCAACATTTTACTCTGATCAGAATACATAGCACTGATTTCTAATGGTCCTAATACAAAATTATAGCCAAATGAAATAGAGTAGCCCGATAAAAATTTGGCTTTTTCAGGCATAAAATTTCCATCTACAAAATCATAAAAAGCACCATTGGCTTTTGTGATGATATAGCCATTGTTAAATATTTGATAACGCAATCCAACCTGCATGGCTGCAATGCTATTGGTAACAACGGATCCTTCTGCCAATCCTGCAAATGTAATTTGGTTTTTATACACATTTGTTAAGCCGCCCACATTAAAGGCATTAATTACATCACCGGTATTTCTCCAATTCAATCCGCCCTGAAATTGGGTAAATAATGTTTTTCGTTTGGTGAGTGGAATATATTTTTCGGCATTTACAAACGCTCTGTAATAACTTTTGTAATGAATGCCAAGTGAATCGGGATTGGGAATTTCATTGCCATTTAAATAATATTCTACATTGGGGTTTTGGTTATTTATCTCTCCAAATTCTATATCTGTTTTACTGCCATTTTTCGGGTAAATGGGGTTGGTTAAAGAATTGGCTTTGATAAACAAATAAGGGTTCAAATAACTGATGCCTCCCCTGGCTTCAAAGGCTGCGGGCAATTGTGGACGATAATTTAAATTTTCAAATCGGGTGCCCGCACCTAACGAAAGTTCACGCGTTGGCGAGAAGCGTAAATTAACATCAGCCAAAAAATAGCCTTGTTTAAATAATCCCTGTTTGGTAAAATTATTGTAACTGTTAATGTTTAATGATTCAATTTGTGTAGTGGCAGTCAATGAAAATAATTTGTGTTTACCAAAATATTGAATATGCTCACCGCGCAATCTCATATTCTCCCCAATATTTACTGTTACCTGACTTTTAGAATAGGGCGTAAAAAAATCGCGACTGGTAATATTGGCAATTAAACTAATGCCTGTAAACTGATTGTAATTCACGCCAAGTTTGGCAAATGTTAAGGGATTTTCTTCAACATCAAATACTATTTGTGCCGTACTATCTGTAATGGGCAGCAATGAGTATACAATTTTATTGTAATATCTTGTGCCAAAGGCTTTGCGAATATGTTCCGACAAATCAACTGCAGTATACCATTGGTTCAGCGTAAACTGCATTCTTTTTAAAAAGAAATTGGCATCTGTTTGATGCAGGCCATTTATACTAAATGCAGTAATTTTTACTGCACGTAGGTTGGGCAATGCCTGTTTTTGAAAATGCAGATTGCCATACAAAGCTTGCAGCGAATCGGCAAGATGTTTAAAAACGGGATAATATTTTTCACCGGTTTTATCACCTGTATCAATAATTTCATCAGCCGAGCCAAAACTGCCCATGTTGTAATCTTCTAAATCATGCGGAATATAAATATTGCAAAGTGCTTTCTCTTTAATGGCATCTTCATCATTTCTGAAAAATGCTATTTGTAGCAGTACCTGAATAATATTATTAATTTTATCTTTCGGTAATAAGCCACTGGCTACATTACTGCCAATTAAAAAATCTGCTCCCATTTTTTGTGCATCAATTACCGGAAAGTTTCTTACCACGCCACCATCTACTAATTTTTTCCCCTGATAATTTACAGCAGTAAAAACAGAGGGTATGGCCATGCTGGAACGAATGGCATATACAATTTCGCCACTGTTTAATACCACGCCATCGCCGGTAGAAATGTTTGTGGCGATGCATTCAAACGACTTTGAAAATTTTTTAAAGTTTTTTATTTTATAAGCAGGAAAGTACAATTCATTTAATTTAAGCCATAACTCTTCTGATTCAATTACGCCACTGGGTAGTCGGAAGCTATTGTTTACCCAGGGCAGTTCAATGGCATATTTGCCATAATCTGTTTTTTCCTGCATGCTGAAGGATCGGAGCGAAATATTGTTGGAGAGTAATTGATCCCAATTGGTTTGCCTGGCTATTTGTTCAATGGTATCTGCCGAGTATCCCAATGCATATAAAGAACCAATTACAGCACCCATACTGGTGCCTGTAACATATTTGATAGGTAGTTGAGCCGAATCGATTGCTTTTAATACGCCAATATGGGCTAATCCTTTTGCGCCACCACCACTTAAGGTTAATCCTACTGCAGGATGTTGCGCCAACAATTTGGTGGAAAGTATAAAAAGCAGGAAAAAAAATGTAAGGACTTTCATACCATGAATGAAATGTGAATTTACAGGAAACCATGCGAGTAACAAAATGGGTATTAGAATCCTTTGAATGGAAGTGTGGTATTTTGTTATTCCAAACGTTTTTGAAACATATCATCAATTTTCCTAAATAAATGTTGTGGTTTAAAAACGCGCCATTCAGGTATATCTAACAGTTCAATGTAATAATTTAATTTTTTCTTTCTAAAATCCTGTTGCGTGGCTTCAGGCATATTTAAAGCTACAATCCAGCCGTTTTCTTCGGTAACCTCATCAAACCATTCCTGATAATACTCCCTGTCGCTGCTATGGAAATTCAATACATTTTCAGTAATTAAAATGTATTTGGTAATGTGTTCCGAAAATAATGGGTCTAATACTTCCCGCTTCAGTTCCATAATATCGTTTTCAATGGCATCATTCCATTCGCCTATCATTTCAATTATGGCATAATGACAGTCGTAATCTGCAAAAAGTATTTTAAGGTACAGTGTTTTACTTCCAAAATCGTCCCATTGTGGATGAATATAATAGTTATAGATGGTTTGTGAATATTCAAATTCACTATATGTTCTTCCGTAGAAAGGAGAGTGTTTGTCTTCTTCAGAAATATAAATATGCCGCCAGTTATAAAAAGGTTCAATATTATGCATGGTGATTTGTTCTGGCGGCCTCAATTGCTTTTTTTACGCTGCCATACTGCAATAATAAAGATTTTGCTTGTTCGTAGTTATGGTTGTGCAAATGTTCCATTACCATTTTTGCACCTCTGTCTACCAGCTTGGCGTTGGTGAGCTGCATATTTACCATTTTATTGTCTTCAACTCGTCCTAATTGAATCATTACACTGGTTGAAATCATATTCAATACCAGTTTTTGGGCAGTGCCACTTTTCATACGAGTGCTGCCGGTAACAAATTCGGGGCCTACAATTACTTCAACCGGATAATCAGCTATTGAACTGATAGTAGAGTGAGGGTTACAAGAAATACTTCCGGTGGGTATATTTCTTTTTTTACAGGCTTCTAAAGCACCCACTACATAAGGGGTTGTACCACTGGCAGCTAAGCCAATTACAAAATCATTTTTTGTTACCCGGTAGCTTTCTAAATCTTTCCAGCCCTGTTCTAAACTATCTTCTGCATTTTCTACGGCGTGGGTAATGGCTTTATCGCCCCCGGCAATAATGCCTACTACTAATCCGTAAGGAACGCCAAAAGTAGGAGGACACTCGCTGGCATCTAATATACCGAGGCGACCACTGGTGCCGGCACCCATATAAAATAAACGGCCGCCGGCAAGCATTACATCTGTAATGGCAGCTACCAATTCTTTTATTTGTGGAATGGCTTTTTCAACAGCAAGTGGAACGGTTTTGTCTTCCTGATTAATTTGTTGTAATAATTCTTTTATAGACATTTTTTCTAAATGTCTGTACGGCGAAGGTTGTTCTGTAATTTTCGTCAATTCACTCATAAAACATAATTATCGGTGGTATTCAATCAGCCCCTGCATGGGTTTTTGCAGTATTTTGCCAATTTGTATTTCGTATACCTGGCAAAGTTCCTGCAAAATATCGCTAAATCCAAATGCAACACTGCCAATAAAATTAATAGGATATTCCCAAATTTCCTTGTATTTTAATAAATGCTGGTAAAAAAAATCATTCAATCCATCCTCTATAATATTTTCAATCATATAATGGCCGCGGTTTTCTGCAAGAAATAAAGCAAACCCGGCTAAATAACGATTGGCCAAAGGTTGTTGGTATACATTTTCTAAAATTTCTTTTGGTGTTAAGGCATATTTTTGGTTAAAACGATCCATTAGGTCGGCATCAAATGTTTGGTATAAATAATATTGAATTACCTTTTTGCCCAAATAAGCGCCACTGCCTTCATCACCTAAAATATATCCTATACCCGGACTGTTCTTGATAATTTTTTTGCCATTAAAATAACAGGAGTTTGAGCCGGTACCCAAAATGCAGGCAATTCCTTTTTCATGGCCACACAATGCTCTGGCGGCAGCCAGAATGTCGGTATTTATTTCAATAGCAGCCTGTTTAAACAGGGTTTTTAATACTGCCCGCATCATTTTAACATGATTTATATTGCTTAAACCTGTGCCATAAAAATAAATTTCATCAATTGCCTGTGCTTGTTTTAGATGGGGTAAAACTTCTGTTTGTATAATTTTAATCATGGTGCCTTTGGACAGAAAATACGGACTTAGCCCCTGTGTTGTAAAAACTGTTTTTTTGCGAGGTTGAATCAGGCACCATTCGCATTTGGTAGCGCCACTGTCTGCAATCAATTTAATAGCCATAACAAATTGTTTTTTACGGTAGTGTTGAACAATGAATCAGTCATTTCAACATTAATACGGATATTCGCAATCTTGAATTAAGATACAAAGAAGCAGCATATTATGTCAGGAAAAAAATTAAGTATTTGGTTGCCATTGTTATTGTCTGTTATTTTAGTGATTGGTATGGTTCTGGGTTATCAACTCAATCAAAGCACATCATCCGGAAGTTTTTTGCACAATGGAGGCCCTTCTTCTGTGCAGGAAGTAATAGATTTAATTAATAACAAATACGTTGATGCCATTCGTCCGGATAGTTTTAAACAAGCGGTGATTGAACAATCATTGGCGAATTTGGATCCGCATTCTATTTATATTCCTCCTAAAGAAGTGAAAGAAGTAAACGAAGAATTGATGGGTAATTTTCAGGGAATTGGTGTTGAATTTCAAATTTTTAATGATACTATTAATGTAGTAAGCGTTATTCCGAATGGGCCGGCTGCACAAGCAGGAATAATGGTAGGCGATGCATTGTTAAAAGCCAACGATTCTATTGGGTTGGTAGGCAACATGAATCCTGACAGCATCAAAAATAAATTGCGTGGTCCATCAGGCTCATTGGTAAAAATTACTTTGTTGCGCAACGGTCAATTCAAAAATATTACGGTTAAACGCGGAAGTATTCTGGTGCCTTCTGTTGAAGTGGCGTACATGGTTACATCCGAAATTGGTTATATTAAAATTAACCGTTTCGGCGAACGTACTTTTGAAGAATTTATGCAAAAATTGGAAAGTTTGCAAAAGCAGGGGATGAAAAAACTAATACTTGATTTACGGGGTAATGGCGGCGGAATATTAACAGAAGCTACAGCTATTGCCGATCAGTTTTTAGATGATGATAAATTAATTGTATATACCGAAGGTGCTCATTCTCTCAGAACAGATTATCGCTGTAAAAGAGATGGAATTTTTGAAAAAAATCCATTGGTGGTTTTGGTTAATGAAACCACTGCATCGGCCAGTGAAGTGTTATCAGGTGCATTACAAGACTGGAACCGCGCTACCATTATTGGACGTAGAACTTTTGGTAAAGGGTTGGTGCAACAGCAATTTCAACTCAGTAACGGAGGGGCACTTCGGTTAACTGTAGCACGTTATTACACCCCGCTGGGAAGAAATATTCAGAAGCCTTATAATAAAGGCAAAGAAGCTTATGAAGATGAACTGATTAACCGCTTTCATGATGGCGAATTGCTAAAATTAGATTCTTCTAAATTAAATGGACCCGCCTACAAAACACCCAATGGGCATTTGGTATATGGCGGCGGTGGAATTACCCCTGATATTTTTGTTCCGTATGATACTACTTTGTTACGTTCTTCGCTGAATAAAATTTTTTCAAAAAACACCATCAACTGGTTTGTGTATAAATTTTATCTAAGGAATAGAAGTTATTTTGATAATTTTAAAACTATTCTTGCATTTGAACAGGCTTTTCAATTGAACAATGCCCAGTGGAGTGAACTGGAAACCTATCTTAAATCAGATAAACTGAAGATGCCTCAATCGGATATTGCAAAAAAGGAACTGGCTTTACGCATCAAGGCTTTAATGGCACGTCAGCTTTTTGGCCCTGCAGGTTATTATGAAATTATGAATGCAAATGATGAAACCTTTGAAAAAGCAGTACAACAAATGCAATAGTTTTTTAAACGAATTCGTTTTTGAGAGAATAAATTTGATTAGATTGCTTTGCCTGATTGAAAAAAAGTATTTACTGAATGGGAGAAATTTATATTTTAAGAGAAGGTAAATTGATTATAGGCCCTTTTAACTTAAAAAAAATAAAAAAACGCGGTTTAAAAATATCAGACAAAGTTTGGTATGAAGGCTTATATGACTGGACGCCGGTAGAAGAATTATCGCATTTGGCGCCATGTATTGTTGCAACCGGCAATCGGAATGATTTATCGTTTTTTCAACGGGTATTTTCCTTTTTAAAATAATTGTTCTGAACTGTGTTTTCAATTCCTTTAGTTCCTTAGCTTTATAAAAAAAATGATGGCAGTAACAGAATGGAAAGGTATTTTTCCTGCACTAACTACTCCTTTTACCGCAAATGATACTGTAGATCTGGAGCTGTTATCCAAAAATATTCATGCGCAATTAGCTGCCGGCGTAAATGGTTTAATTGTTGGCGGGTCATTAGGTGAGGCAGCAGTGCTAACTTTGGATGAAAAGCAAATTTTATTGCAAACTGCAGCGGCTGTAAGCAACCGAACCGTTCCGGTATTATTGAATATTGCAGCGGCAACTATCAATGAAGCGATTCAACAAGTTGAGCTTGGTACAAAAAATTTTGTTAGTGGTTTTATGTTGTTGCCCCCTATGCGTTATAAAAGCGATGAAAGGGAAACAATTTATTTTTTAAAGACCGTTGCAGAAGCTACTTCATTGCCAATAATGCTATACAATAATCCGGTTGACTATGGTACAGAAATTACTATCGAAATATTGGAAGCGCTGGAACCAATAGCCAATATTGTGGCTATTAAAGAATCTACCCGAAACGTTACCAACGTATCAAGGCTGAAAAATCATTTCGGTAACCGGTTCTCCATATTGTGCGGTGTAGATACCATTGCTGCAGAATCTTTCATGATGGGTGCAGATGGATGGGTTGCCGGATTAGTCAATGCTTTTCCAAACGAAACGGTTGCATTATATCAATTGGTAAAAACAAAGCGTTATGATGAGGCGGTTGCACTGCATCGTTGGTTTTTACCTTTATTGGAATTAGACATTCATCCTAAATTAGTGCAATATATTAAGCTGGCGCAAATGGTAACCGGTTTAGGCAGTACCTATGTTAGAGCGCCACGTTTGGTACCTGAAGGTGCAGAATATGAGCAACTGCTGCAATTAATTCATCATGCCATTGCCACGCATCCGGGATTGCCCAAATTTTAAAATGCAGGCGTTGGCAAAAAATGGCCAATTCTAATCCATTCAAATTACAGAACTATGTTAACCAATTCCATTCATGAAGTGTTAGAAAATGCTGCTGCAGCTATGCAGGCTTTGAAACAATACGTACCGGAGCAGAAAGCTGTTTTTCTTCGATCTGTTGCAACAGAAATAGATGCACTTGGTGATGCTTTATTGCAACAGGCCGTAACAGAAACCAATTTATCTATTGAGCGTTTACGTGGCGAACGTGCCCGAACCACCGGTCAATTGAATCTGTTTGCAGATATGTTGATGGAAGGAAGTTGGGTGGAAGCGGTAATTGATACAGCCCTACCAAACAGAACTCCGCCAAAGCCAGATTTGCGCAGAATGTTGTTTCCTATTGGCCCCATTGTTGTTTTTGGTGCCAGTAATTTTCCATTTGCCTATTCCACAGCCGGTGGCGATACGGCCAGTGCCCTGGCAGCGGGTTGCCCGGTAATTGTAAAAGCACATCCTGCACATCCGGCCACTTCACAAATGGTATTTCAGGCCATACAAACGGCCATACAAAAAAACAATATGCCCTTGTATACCGTACAACATGTAACGGATAGTTCATTTGAAGCCGGAAAGGCATTGGTGCAACATCCGCTAACGGCAGGTGTTGGTTTCACCGGTTCACTAAGTGGAGGCCGGGCTTTGTACCATTATGCTGCTGAGCGCGAAAAGCCCATTCCCGTTTTTGCAGAAATGGGTAGCATCAATCCGGTACTGTTATTGCCTGATGCCATGAAAGAAAAAGCTGCAGCTATTGCAAAAGAATATGCAGCTTCTATTGTTTTGGGTATGGGGCAGTTTTGTACCAATCCCGGTTTAATACTTTGTATTAAAAATGAACAGCTTAATATTTTTTTACAGGAATTAAGCCGTCAAATTGAAGCCTCTATACCTGCAGCCATGTTGCACCAGGGTATTCATCAGGCTTATTTTACCAAAATGGAACACGCATTGGCACAAAAAGGAGTAACGCTGGTACAGCAGAGTAAAGCTGTGTTACATGAAATGGATGCATTGCCAACTGTGGCAACAGTTACTGCTACCGTTTTTTTAAACAACCCATTATTAAAAGAAGAAGTATTTGGGCCTTATTCATTGGTAGTGCAATGTGCCGACATGCAGGAATTATTGGCTGTTTGGAAAACTGTTAGCGGGCAGCTTACCACTTCTATTATGGGTACCGAAACTGATTTTGAAAATTTGCCGGAGATAACATGGTTTGCTACAGAAATTGCAGGAAGAATTGTTTTCAATGGTGTACCTACCGGTGTTGAAGTATGTCCGGCAATGGTACATGGGGGGCCATATCCTGCCTGTACCGACAGTCGTTTCACTGCTGTTGGTATTCATGCTGTAAAACGATGGGTAAGGCCAGTGGCTTTTCAAAATGCGCCGGAATCATTATTACCGGCTGAATTAAAGAACAGTAATCCATACAAAATTTGGCGCATGGTCAATAATCAGCTTACCAAAGAGGCTATAGTTTCTTAACTGTGTGCTTATATTCATGGTGTTATTTTTTTATTGATTTGGATACATGGAATTTGCAAAAATTTTCCTTTTCGGTATTTAATATTCATAACAGGAGCTCCTTCTATATATGAAAAAAACATTTTTTTGTATTGATGCGCATACTTGCGGCAATCCGGTACGGTTAATAGCCGGAGGTGGCCCTGTTTTACAGGGAAAAAATATGAGCGAAAAACGACAGCATTTTTTGCAGGAATTTGATTGGATTAGAAAGGGTTTGATGTTTGAGCCCCGTGGACATGATATGATGAGCGGTAGCATTTTATATCCACCCCATCATCCCGAAAATGATATGGCTGTGCTGTTTATTGAAACCAGTGGCTGTTTGCCCATGTGCGGCCATGGTACCATTGGCACTGTTACCATTGCCATTCAGGAGGGATTAATTGTTCCCAAACATCCTGGGCATTTGCGTTTGGAAACGCCGGCAGGAATTGTGCCAATTGAATATACAGAAGAAAACAAAAAAGTTACCAGCGTTAAATTAACTAACGTATCCTCATTTTTGGCAGCGGAAGCCATTGCAATTGAATGTGATGGGTTGGGAAGTTTATGGGTAGATGTAGCCTATGGAGGAAATTTCTATGCAATTATTGATGTGCAGCAAAACTTCAAAGGGTTAGAAAATTATACTGCTGATCAATTAATTTATTTTGCCCGTTCCATCAAAAAAGCGGTGAATGCGCAACACCATTTTGTACATCCGGAAAATGAAACCATTAAAGGCTGCAGCCATGTGTTATTTACAGGTGCAGTATTGAATCATGATTCAACAGCCCGTAATGCAGTTGTATATGGCGAAAAGGCCATTGACCGCAGCCCTTGTGGTACCGGTACTTCTGCAAGAATGGCACAATGGTACACCAAAGGGTTATTAAAAAAGGGTGATATTTTTGTGCATGAAAGTATAATCGGCTCCATATTTAAGGGTACTATTGAAGAAGAGCTGATGATAGGGGGCAAACCTGCTATCAGGCCGGGTATTGAAGGCTGGGCAAAAGTATACGGCTATAATACCATTCAAATTGATACGGATGATGATTCTTATGCATTGGGTTTTCAGGTTTTGTAATTTTAAATAAATTAAATAAAAGCAACCATGAAAATAATTGTAATTGGCGGTGGCATTATTGGTTTAAGTAGTGCTTATTTTCTGCATCAGGCCGGGCATGAAGTAACGGTAATAGACCAAACAGATATGCTGAATAACTGTTCTTACGGCAATGCAGGATATGTATGTCCCAGTCATTTTATTCCGCTGGCAACTCCGGGTATTGTAAAACAAGGGTTGCAGTGGATGTTGAATGATACCAGTCCGTTTTATGTTCAACCCCGTTTCAGTAAATCGCTCATTGAATGGGGTTGGCAATTTATGCGAAGCGCTACACCGGAGAAGGTTGAAAAAGCTGCCGTTCCATTGCGTGATATTGCTTTATTCAGCCAGCATATCTACGAAACCTTAGCAGCACAACCCAATTTTCATTTCTCTTATGAACACAAAGGTCTGTTAGAAATTTTTCAAACCGAAAAAGGAGCTGACCACGCAAAACATACCGTTGAGAAAGCACATCAATTGGGCTTAATGGATACGGAATTGTTGGATTATAGTGCATTACAGGCCAAAGAGCCACAAACAAAAATCAATGCACTCGGCGCTATTTATTTTAAGTGCGATGCACATCTGTATCCCAATAAACTTATGGCGCAATTACTGCAATATTTAAAAAATAGCGGAGTAGCATTGTTGACAAATGAAGCAGTAAAGGGTTTTCATACGGAACATCAACAAATAAAATCTATTGTAACTGCAAAAGCAACTTATGAAGCCGATGCATATGTTTTGGCAACCGGTTCCTGGAGCCGTGAATTGGCGGCACAATTGCGTTTTTCAATTCCATTGATGCCGGGTAGGGGATATTCTGTAACGCTTGAAAATTCGCCTTACCATATTAATTATCCCGCAATTCTATTAGAAGGCAGGGCGGCATTAACACCAATGGACGGCAATAAAATTCGTTTTGGTGGTACCATGGAAATTACCACAACCTCAACACCACCTAAAATAAAACGTGTTGCCGGTTTGTTACAGGCAGTACAACGCTTTTATCCTTATTTTAAGATTCCTGTGCCACCCGTTGAGCAGATTTGGTATGGTTTCAGGCCTTGTTCTGCCGATGGGTTGCCTTATATAGGCAGGCCCAAACAATGGAAAAATTTGGTGGTTGCAACCGGTCATTCTATGTTGGGGCTCAGTTTGGGTGCCGGAACCGGTAAATTGGTAACTGAAATCATCAATGAACAAAAATCATCCATTGCGCTGGATGCATTCCGGGTAAATCGGTTCGATTAATACTGCATTTTTAAGTTTTTACTACAATGTTTCAAATATTTTATTATTGCATAACACTTGTTTTTATTGAGTTTCAACCTACTGAAAGCTTGGTTAATAAATTTTTAATCTTCAATTTAATAATCTATAAAAATGGTAGACTATATTTGCCTACTAAATTAGTAGACTAATAATTTCAATTCATGAATAAATACCCTTTCAATATGTGCAATTGTTGTTGTTGAAGCAGAAGCCGTAGCCGCATTTTATTTCAATTCATTCAAACAATTGCAAATCATGGAATCAGTAAAAATATCACCCAACCTTCAACATTTTCAAACGCAACTTCAGGGATTATCAGAATTGGAAGCACTGCAATTTTTGGCAGCTCAATTTCCGGGTAAAGTTGTTTTTTCAACCAGTTTTAGTATAGAAGATCAGGCCATTACTTATTGGATTCTAAAACATCAACTGGATATTAAAATATTTACCTTAGATACAGGAAGGCTTTTTCCTGAAACCTATTCCGTATGGGAAAGAACAAAAGAAAAGTACAATGCGCAAATAACCGCTTATTATCCTGAGGCAAACACATTGCAAAACTTTGTAACCCAAAATGGTCCCAATGCTTTTTATGCTTCGGTCGAAAACCGAAAACTATGTTGTTTCATCCGCAAAGTGGAACCCTTACAAAAGGCATTGCTGGGTAATGCAGTATGGATTACCGGTTTGCGTGCCGAACATTCGCCCGATAGAAAAGATTTACCCATGTTGGAATGGGACAGTAGTCATGCAATAATTAAATTTCATCCCATTTTACATTGGACAACTGAAACAGTCAAAACTTTCATTCAGCAACACGATGTTCCTTATAATCCTTTGCATGACAGGGGCTTTGTAAGTATTGGTTGTGCACCTTGTACCAGAGCTGTACAACCTGGTGAAGATTTTAGAGCCGGAAGATGGTGGTGGGAGGATGCCACAAAAAAAGAATGCGGTTTGCACGTACATGCTGACAATACTGTTCATCGTTAAAAAATTTTAAAGTAGTTGTTATGGAAAAATATCATTTATATCATTTAGATCATTTAGACCAATTAGAATCGGAAGCTATTCACATTTTTAGGGAAGTTGCCGGTCAGTTCGAGAAACCGGTATTATTATTTAGTGGGGGAAAGGATTCCATTACTTTAGTTCACTTGGCTTTAAGAGCATTCAGGCCGGGCAATTTTCCCTTTCCTTTATTACATATTGATACCGGACATAATTTTCCGGAAGTATTACAATTTAGAGATGCATTGGTGCATGAAATAGGTGAGCAATTAATTGTTAGAAAAGTGGAAGATACCATGCGTTCTAAAAATTTACCTGAACCTAAAGGCAAATTTGCCAGCAGAAATGCATTGCAAACCTTTACACTTTTAGATGCTATTGAAGAATTTAAGTTTGATGCATGTATTGGCGGTGCACGCCGCGATGAAGAAAAAGCACGTGCCAAAGAAAGAATTTTTTCTGTGCGGGATGAATTTGGGCAGTGGGATCCCAAACTGCAACGTCCCGAGTTATGGAATATCTATAATGGTAAAATTCATAAAGGTGAAAATGTTCGGGTATTTCCCATTAGCAATTGGACAGAGTTAGATATCTGGAATTATATAAAGCGGCATCAGATAGCACTGCCTTCTATCTATTTTGCACATCAGCGTGAAGTAATTGAGTATGAAGGACAATTGGTTGCTGTTTCGCCCTTTATTCAAATTGCAGAAGATGATTGTATTACAACAAAGCAAGTACGTTATAGAACAGTTGGGGATATGTCATGTACTGCCGCAATAGAATCAACTGCCACCAATATTGATGATATTATTGCAGAAATTATTGCCACCAAAACCAGTGAACGTGGTGAAACCAGAATTGATGACAAGGTTTCTGAAGCTGCAATGGAAGACCGTAAAAAAAATGGATATTTTTAATAATATAACCAAAAAAATAATTTATGGATATTTTGAGATTTATTACTGCAGGTAGTGTGGATGATGGCAAAAGTACATTAATTGGTCGATTGTTGTATGATAGTAAATCTATTATGATTGATCAGTTAACAGCCATTCAGCAACAAACCAAACACAAAGCATTGGGTGAGATTGATTTGGCATTATTGACAGATGGCTTAAGAGCAGAAAGAGAGCAAGGTATTACCATTGATGTGGCGTATAAATATTTTTCAACCCCTAAAAGAAAGTTCATTATTGCAGATGCACCCGGCCACGTACAGTATACCCGCAACATGGTTACCGGCGCATCGAATGCGAATTTGATTATCATTCTCATTGATGCTCGTAATGGGGTAGTAGAGCAAACCAAACGTCATTCCATCATTGCTGCATTGTTAAAAATTCCGCATGTCATTATTGCCATTAATAAAATGGATATGGTGGATTATTCAGAAGATACCTTCAATAACATTGTAATAGATTATGCCGCAGTAGCTGAGTCATTAGGATTAAACAATATTACTTATTTACCTATCAGTGCCTTGAATGGCGACAATATTGTTGAAAAATCAGAATTATTAAGCTGGTATGATGGACCGTCTTTATTATCACTTTTAGAAAATATCTCCATCCATCAGGATGTAAATTTGAACATAACCCGCTTTCCTGTTCAATATGTTATACGGCCACAAAGCCCTGAATGGCACGACTATCGCGGTTATGCAGGCAAATTAATTAGTGGAATACTCAAGCAGGGTGATGCCGTAACGGTGCTTCCGGAAGGACTCACCACCACCATCGATTATATTGAACACAATGGTAAAAAAGTGAACGAAGCTTTTGCACCACAAAGTATTGTGTTACATTTGAAAGACGATATTGATGTAAGCAGAGGAAATTTAATTGTTCCTTCACATCAGTTACCAACTGTTTCTAAAGAAATTACAACTTTAATTTGCTGGATGGATGCAAAACCATTGCAAAAAGGAAACCGTTATTGGCTTCAGATAAACAGTACAATGGTAAAATGTATGGTTAGCGAAATACAGTATGCTTTAGATGTAAATACATTGGAACAAAAAAACAATGTATCATACATTGGACTGAACGAAATTGCTAAAATTGTTTTGAAAACAGCATCACCACTGGCTTTTGATAGTTATAACACACTTAGCGCAAATGGAGGTGCTATATTAATTGATGAAGCAACCAATGTTACAGTAGGTGCCTGTATGTTACAGTAAAAAGAAAGATATAGATGAATCTATTACAAAAATGTTGTAGGAAACTTTATTGAAAACCAGATGTTGTATACAATTATGGATGAAACATTATTTTTAGAAAAGTTATATCTGCGCAACGACAAATGTTTTCAGGTTTTTCCCGATAAAGCAGCAACCGAAAGTTTTGTATCTGATTTATTTCAATTATTGTTCATTCCAAAAAATAATGGAGAGGGTGGGTTGTTGGCGATACAACGCGATTATGCAGATTTAAGGGTACGCTTTCAAAGTATGATTAAAGGATTTATTCAGGAAGAATTGCCTGCAGACGCAATTATTCGCCGCTTTTTTGAACAATTGCCGAATGTGTATGATGCATTATTAGAAGATGCGCATGCCATTTTACAATCGGATCCCGCTGCACAAACATTGGAAGAAGTATTAGTAGCCTATCCCGGTTTTTTTGCTACAGCAGTTTACCGTTTTTCGCATGTGTTATGGCATTTGAATTTAAAGATTTTAGGAAGAATGTTTACAGAGTACGCCCATAGTAAAACCGGGATTGATATTCATCCCGGTGCACAAATTGGCCATGCTTTTTCTATTGATCATGGTACCGGTGTGGTAATTGGCGAAACCAGTGTGCTGGGTAATCATGTTAAATTATATCAAGGGGTTACGCTTGGTGCGTTAAGTGTTGATAAAAAAGATGCTGCCACCAAAAGGCATCCTACTATTGAAGATAATGTTGTGATATATTCTGGTGCAACCATTTTAGGTGGTGATACCATCATTGGCCATGATAGTATTATAGGTGGCAATGTTTGGTTAACCTATAGTGTAGAGCCATATTCGGTAGTGTATCACAAAAGTGAAATTAAAGTAAGAGATAATAATCCATTTCCCGAACCACTCAATTTTGTAATTTAAATTAATACATCATATCATGAAGGCAGGCAATATATTAGCAACTATTGGAAATACACCACATGTTCAGTTAAAAAAAATTTTTGGAACCCGACATCAGGTATGGATGAAATTGGAAAGAATGAATCCGGGTGGAAGTATTAAAGACCGGATTGCATTAGCGATGATTGAAGACGCAGAAAAAAAAGGATTACTGCATCCAGATAGTATTATCGTGGAACCTACTTCCGGCAATACAGGTATTGGTCTTGCTATGGTTGCTGCTGTAAAAGGATACAAAGTTATTTTAGTAATGCCGGAAAGCATGAGTGTTGAGCGCCGGAAATTAATGGCATTATACGGAGCCGAATTTGTGTTGACGCCTCGTGAAAAAGGCATGAAGGGGGCTATAGAAAAAGCGAACGAAATGGTATATGATAATCATAGAGCCTGGATGCCCCAGCAATTCGATAATCAGGCGAATACAAAAATTCACCATCAAACTACTGCACATGAAATTGTGGCTGATTTTCCGGATGGAATTGATTATTTGATAACGGGTGTAGGTACTGGTGGACATATTACCGGTGTTGCAGAAGTTTTGAAAGAAAAATGGCCATCCATCAAAATTTTTGCTGTTGAACCTGAATTATCACCTGTCATCAGTGGTGGTGCACCGGGGCCACATCCTTTACAAGGGCTTGGCGCAGGTTTTATTCCATCTATTCTCAATGTTAAATTACTAGATGGTGCCATTAAAGTAAGTAAAGATGATGCTTTTCATTATACGCAACAATTGGCAAAGAAAGAAGGCATATTGGCAGGTATTTCTACAGGTGCATCATTAGCAGCCATTGCACAACAACTATCTGACATTCCGGAAAATAATGCAATCCTTACTTTTAATTACGATACAGGCGAACGTTATTTATCTGTTGAGGGATTGTTTTAAAAACATTTTTATCTCTAATAAGATTAGAGATAATTTTTTGATATTTTATCCTACTAAAAAAGTAGACTAATGAAAACTACATACAAAGGAAAAGTAATCATCATTGGTGCAGGACCGGGAGATCCAGACTTAATTACTATAAAAGCGGTTCAATATTTACAACAGGCCAATGTGGTATTGGTAGACAGGTTGGTAAGTGAAGCCATACTGGAACGTTATGTAAATCCACATGCAACCATCATTCCGGTAGGTAAGCAATGCCGATATGGCTTGTCCACTTCGCAGGAAACCATCAATACTTTGCTAGTGCAGTATGCAACTTCACAACCATTGGTGGTGCGATTAAAAGGAGGAGATGTGTCTTTCTTTTCGAATGTACTAGATGAATTGGAAATTTTGAAAAAATATTCCATCCCTTTTGAAATTGTTCCCGGTATTACAGCCGCTTCGGGTGCTGCAGCTTATGCAGGTATTCCATTAACAGCTCGTAATTATGCCACGGCAGTCCGCTTTTTGACTTACTATAAAACAAATTTAATTCCTGATTCCTATTGGCACGATTTGGCCAAAACAGATGATACTTTGGTTTGGTATATGTCATCTGAAACTTTAGAACCTTTAATTGAACATTTACGGCAGTCTGGTATTGATGAACATAAATGGATATCCGTTATTGAACAGGCAACTACCTCTATGCAGCAGGTGTATGGTGCTCCTGTTCGTAATTTTTTATTGCAATTTGGTTCCATGCAATTTCTTTCTCCTTCATTGGTAATTATTGGGAAAGTGGCATCATTAAGCCATCAATTCAATTGGTTTAAAAGTAGTAATCCACAACATGCGCTTTATTTTCCATCCGTTACCGGCACTGCCGAACCTTATTTACATCATGAATTAATGCAACCTTATGTTAGCCGCACCTAAACTCAAAACAATCATTGATCTGGTTCAAAGCTCCAGTAAAGAAGAGCTTATATGGATAAACGGATATATTGCCGGAATTATTCAACAGGATACAACAGAAGTGGTTACTTTACCTGCTACAAACGTTAAGCCTAAATTAACCATTGTGTATGGAACCGAAACCGGTAATGCCAAACAATTGGCCACACAGTTTGCTTCGCTGGCTAAACAAAAGAAATGTTTGGTTAAATTAATTGGATTAGATCAATATACACCTAAAGATCTTGAAAAAGAATCTCTATTGGTAGTAGTTATTAGCACTCAGGGCGATGGAGAGCCACCTGCTGCTGCACTTTCATTTTATGAATATTTGCATCAAACACAAATTAACTTAAATCATTTGCAATATGCAGTGCTTGGTTTGGGTGATAGCAGCTATCCTTTGTTTTGTAAAACGGGTGAAGATGTGGATATGCAATTGAATAGGTTAGGCGCAAAAAGAATTCATGAACTGGCCAAATGTGATGTGGATTATGAAGTGGATGCCAATAACTGGTTTAATGGGCTCATTGAAAAATTGCTAACCAACAATTTTCCAGCATCAAATAATGCAGCATCTAAAAACGTTGCAATTGTATCCAAAACAGCAAAACAAACTTATAGCGGACTGATTGATAAAAAAATAGTATTGAACGATAAAGGTTCTTGTAAACAAACATTTCATATTGAAATTGCGGCAGATTCAGTTGATTATCAGCCGGGAGATTCCATTGGTGTTTATCCTGAAAATCCTGCTCATGTTGTGGATGAAATTTTACACTTACTTCAGGTACATCCAGAAAAAAAATTTTTATATAAAGATGAGTCCTATGCTATCGATACATTGTTGAGCAAAAAATTAAATATTTTGAACTTATCTGAAAAGATAATAAAAAAATATGCAGCATTAACGGAGCAGGATATTCCTGGAACCAGAATGGATTTATTGGATCTATTAAAAATTTATCCATTAAAAACTCAATCTCAATTAGAACCATTCATAGCATTATTGCAGGCGCAATCGCCCAGATTGTATACCATTGCTTCTTCACCTATTGCAAATGAAAATGCCATTCATTTAACCATAAATCTGGAAAGATTTTATATAAATGAGGCTGAAAAAAATGGTTTGTGCTCACATTATTTATCTGAAATGCCCCTCCAATCACCCATTCATTTTTTTGTGCAAAAAAACAAACGCTTCAAATTGCCACAGGATGATGTGCCCATAATAATGATAGCGCATGGAACAGGCATTGCACCTTTTCGTTCTTTTCTTTTGCAACGCGATAATGCAGGTGCAGAAGGGAAAAACTGGTTAATTTTTGAAGAAGATAATTTCACTACTGACTTTTTATATCAAACCGAAATTCAAGATTGGTATGCAACAGGGCATATACATCAGTTACATCTTTGCTTCCAACATAATGTAATGCAACCTGCAACATTAGTAGAAAAGTTACAGCATCATGCAGCCACTTTTATACAATGGATAGAACAGGGTGCCTATGTTTTTGTAAGTGGAGAAAAAGATTTTACAGGTGCAAAACTAGATCAGGCAATTATTGACATGATTGCAACTTCAGGAAAATATTCAAATGCAGTTGCTTTTTTTCAACAGCTAAAAAATGAAGGCAGGTTTGTAAAGGAAGTATACTAATTTTTAAAAAACAAAATTGTTTGTATGTCAGATAATATTAAACTTTCCAATATCGAAAAAATTAAAATGGCAAGTCGCGGATTACGTGGTACCCTTGCTGAAAGCTTGCAGGATGAACATACGGGTGCCATTCGGGAAGATGATCAGGCCCTCATCAAATTTCATGGAATGTATCAACAGGATGATCGGGACAGAAGAGAAGAACGCGCCGAAAAAAAATTGGAACGTTTGTATACATTCATGGTTCGTTTGCGATTAACGGGTGGTTTTATGTTGCCACAGCAATGGGTGGCCATACATCATGCCGCCGGTACGTATACTACCGGTGTTATAAAAATAACCAGCAGGCAAACCATACAATTGCACGGTATTATTAAAGCCAATATTAAACCAACATTGCAGGCATTTCATCATGCTGACTTAACAACCATTGCCACTTGTGGAGATATTAACAGGAATGTATTGTGCAGTGCACATCCTGCTTATTCACCTGTGCATGAACAAGTATTTGCCATTGCAGATAAAATCTGCGCCAGGTTGCTTCCTAAAACCAAAGGATATGCAGAGATATGGCTGGATGATCAAATAATATATGAACCGGAAGCAGAAAAGGATGATTTGTACCAAGACAGATACTTGCCCCGTAAGTTTAAAATTGCCATTGCAATTCCACCGAATAATGATGTGGATGTTTTTGCAAATGATATTGGTTTAATTGCGATTATTGAAAATAATGTGCTTATAGGATTTAATATAGCCATTGGAGGCGGTCTGGCATCTACACATGGTAATTCAGATACTTATCCGCGATTAGCAACGGTGATTGGATTTGTGCAGGGCGAGGAAAATGTTTTAAAAACAGTTTATGCTGTGGCAACCATACAACGCGATTATGGTAACAGAGCTGACAGAAAATTTGCACGTTTAAAATATACCGTTGATAAATATGGTATAGATTGGTTTAAAAAGGAAATTGAGGCCAGGAGCGGATATACATTTGAAACCGAAAAACCCTATCAATTTGTAGAAAGAGCAGATCAGTTAGGATGGCATCAAAACCACGTTGGTAAATGGTATTATACTGTTTTTGTTGAAAATGGCAGAATTACAGATACCCCCCACGTTCAATTAAAAACTGCTTTATTAAAAATTGCACAGGCAGGCATTGCAAATTTTCGGTTTACCTGTAATCAAAATGTAATTATCAGCGATATTGCACCGCAACATCAGTCAAGAGTTGCATCTATCTTAACTGAATATGGTATTATCACTCAAAATGAGTCTACTTCATCTGTTAGGCAACGGTCAATGGCTTGTGTAGCATTTCCTACCTGCCCTTTAGCTCTGGCAGAAGCACAACGCTATTTACCCGATTTGTTAACTAAAATTGAATTGCTGTTAAAAAAATACGAATTAGAGCAAGAAGCGATTATTATTAGAATGACCGGTTGCCCCAATGGTTGTGCCCGTTCTTATGCAGCTGAAATAGGCTTGATAGGCACTGCATACGGTAAATACAACTTATATCTTGGTGGCGATTATGAAGGATACAGACTCAATAAACTATATCGTGAAAATTTAGAAGAAGCAACCATTCTTGTAACTTTAGATAACTGCTTCCGGCAATTTAAATTGAACCGAAAATCAGGTGAACGTTTTGGTGATTTTGCGAATAATTATTTTTTTAATACCTAAAATTTTTTGCTTTGATCAGGCAAATCATATATACTATTTCATTTTCAGGGCTTTTTTGTAGTGTTGCAGCACAATCTGTGAATACAAGTACTTCCGCTGTTTGGGCCGGTTATTTTTTTTCAGCACCCGTTTCTGAAAAATGGAAAATTTCCGGCGATATGCAGTTGCGCTCCAAATACGGATTTTCGCAATTATCGCAAATGCTCATACGATCTGGGATTGCGTATTCAATCACACCGACATGGACAATTACAGCCGGGACTGCCTATTTTAAATCTGCCGGTCAGTTACATCTTGAAAATATTTATTTAGATGAATATAGATTATGGCAGGAAAATGCTTTTCAAATTCCAATCAATCACTTCACCCTCACGAACAGAACCCGTTGGGAAGAAAGATGGTTACAAAAAAAAGCTGTAGATGGCACACAATCTTTTGCTTATGCCAACAGATGGCGAAATAAAATGGCAGTTACATTTCCTGTTTCACCAATTTATGTTGGAGAAATCGGTACTGAATGTATGTTGGTTGCCAATAAAACCAATGTTGTGGATGTGTTGAGAATTTTTTCAGGTATTTATTATATGCATCATAAAACATTGAGCTGTCAATTGCAATATATGTACCAATGCCAATATAAGTCTGTCGGTGCGTTGGATTATAGAGATAACCAACATATCATTCGATTCAATATTTATCACGAATTCCATTCAAAGCCATGAATGTCGATATTATTCAACCATATTTAGAGGTAGCTCCTGCAAATGCAAACAGTACTGAGCAGAACAATTTGTTTCCCGTATTTTTCAAATTAGAAACAATGGCTGTATTGATAGTAGGTGGTGGAAATATTGCCATGGAAAAACTGCAAAGTATTGTACAAAATGCCCCTGCTACACCTATTACAATTGTAGCTACCGAAATTAAACCGGCAATTTATGCAATTGCTGCAGTCAATACGCATATTACTATTGTACAACAGAAATATGAACCTTCTTTCTTAAAAAATCAACAATTGGTGTTTGTGGCAGTAAATAATATTGAGTTGGCTGCAACCATTCGGGCAGATGCGCATGCAATGAATTTATTGGTGAATGTAGCTGATAAACCTGCACTATGTGATTTTTATCTGGGTTCAGTGGTGCAAAAAGGTAATTTAAAAATTGCCATTTCAACCAATGGTAAATCGCCTACCATTGCAAAACGATTAAAAGAACTATTGTATGAAATAATACCGGATGACGTAGATGCCTTGCTGTATAATATGCAACACATTAGAAATCAATTAGCTGGAAATTTTGCTGATAAGGTAAAGCACCTCAATCAGCTTACACAAACATTGGTTGCAAAAAATATGCAATTGAACGATATAAAATTACAGACCCCCAAGGAAAAAAAATGGCAACAAATTGTAAAATGGTGTTTGTTTGCTTTTGTGTTTATGATACTGGGGCATACAATTCTTTCATTGATTCCTGAATTTAGCTGGCGTGTGGGCTTGCACCATCTGGTACATTTAATTGATTGGCAGGTTTTTGCAATCATGTTATTAACCGGGTTTATTGCTCAACTGGTGGATGGTTCATTAGGCATGGGGTATGGCACCATTTCTACTACTTTTCTTTTGGCTAATGGTGTTAATCCTGCTATTGTAAGTAGCAGGGTGCATGCTGCCAGAGTTTTTTCAAGTGGTGTATCAGGTTATCAGCACCATCGGTTTGGTAACATTAATAAAAAATTGTTTAAAAGTTTAGTGGTGCCGGGCATGCTTGGTGCTGTATTGGGAGCCACATTGGCAAGTATGGTGCAGCAATATGCTTTTTATATCAAAATTCCATTATCATTTTACACTTTATTTCTGGGATATCATATAATATGCAAGGCATTTGCTGCACAACGTAATGGCAATAAAGTAAAGCGTGCCGGTTGGCTGGCGGGTATTGGCGGATTTACCGATGCTTTTGCCGGCGGTGGTTGGGGAACTTTGGTAACCAGTACATTAATTTCAAAACGTAAAAATCCGCGTTATGTAATTGGTTCGGTTTGTTTGGCTGAATTTTTTGTTGTATTTGCCAGCGCACTTACTTTTTTTATTGTATTAAAACATATTCCATTGTTTGATGTAGCCGGTTTAATTATTGGGGGTGTTTTGGCAGCGCCTATAGCCGCAAAATTAGCAGGGAGGTTGCCTGTCAAAAAAATGTATGTAGCGGTTGGTATAATGGTCATGATAACCAGTATTATCACACTATGGAAGGCATTACATTTCTTTTTTATTTAGCTTTTTTTAAAAACATCTGATTGTTAAAAAAAGAAATTTTTATTAATAAAAGATAAAAAACTCCTTTGTTTCTAATTTTATATTATTTTTGTGCCCACAAACCATGAATATGTTTTCAAAAACATGTGAATACGCTATCCGGGCAATTTTATATATTGCACAAAAGTCTAAACACGGCATAAAGGTTAGTATTAAAGATATTGCTAAAGGCATTGGCTCTCCGGAATATTTTTTAGGGAAAATATTACAAGACTTAAGCAGAAAGGGTTTAATACAATCTTTAAAAGGCCCAACTGGCGGGTTTTATTTAGATGAAAGTAATTTACAATATACACTGGCCGATGTTGTGAAAGCAATAGATGGCGATAAAATTTTTAACGGATGCGGATTAGGCTTAAAACAATGTTCTGAAAAATTGCCATGTCCCATTCATAACGATTTTAAGAAAATACGCGCTGAAATTTTTGAGTTATTGCAACGTGCCAGACTGGGTGAGTTTAATGAATTGTTGGAAAAAAAGCTGGCCGTTTTAAAAAGATAATTTTTTTGCTTTAATAAAAGATAAAAACCTCTTAATATATTTTTATGTTGAAAAAATTTAGACTATTTCTAATTGGTGCAATATTGCTGTTGGTTGCTTTTCCTTTGAACCATGTATTTGCACAGGATGGTATACCCAGTTCATTTAGTTTTCAATCCATTACAGGAATCATGCTCATCATTATTACATTATTAATTCTGGTATTACTGGCAGCCTTTGTACTTCAGTTAAAAGTAAAGGAAATGAATAAAGAACAACTTCAGTCTGATCAGGAAAATATTGAACAAAACATATCCACTTATATCAGTCGGTTTACAGCTGAGCAAATTGATCAATATTTTTTATGGAAGCAAAAAAGAAAGCGTAACAATCATCAAAATGAAAATAGTGGGGTGGGTACTGCAGGAAAGACGTTCTTGTTCTTAGTGTTCCTGTTTTTTGCACAGCAATTATTGGCGCAGGGCCCGGCTCAAACTGTAACCGGAGAGGCCGGAATTGTCATCACCACAATTCTAATTTTAACACCCATTTTATTGGGGATTATTATTATGATTGTAAAAGTGATGAATGTTTTAAAGCGATATCGAAATAATTTAAAAATTAAAGAAGCTGAAAAACTGGCGGAGTATCTGCAGCAAAAAGATGATGTGAATTTAGATGCAGCATTGATGCAAAGAAAAGCTGCTTTAGATTTTTCACTTCATAATAATGAATTATCAGGCAATGCCCCGCCGTTCGATAAACGTGGATTGATACAAACTGATCCTGATCAGACTGAATTGCCGATTGCCGCAGCAAAGAAACGTGCTTTGAAACGCCCCAATATTGACCCTGCTTTATCTAAATTGGTATTATGGTATATTGGTTGTGCCGCTTTTTGGCTAATTTTTGGAACAACAATAGGGGAGTACATCGGAATAAAATTTGTAGCACCAGATGCAGATCATATCAGTTGGTTAAGTTTCGGGCGTTTAAGACCTGTTCACACCAATTCGGTATTTTGGGGATGGGCTTCTTTAGGTATGTTGGGTTTAGGATACTATATTGTTCCAAAAGTGAGTAATGCACCATTAGCCAGTTTTAAAAAAGGATGGTATACGCTCTATTTCATTAATGCTGCAGTTATTTTAGGTTCAGTCTGTTTAATGGCTGGCATTAATAATGCCGGTGGCGAGTATCGTGAATATATTTGGCCGGTAATGGCATTGTTCGGAATAGGATTGGTGTTAACCCTCATTAATTTTTTACAAACTATTGCCAGGCGCACCACCAAAGAAATTTATATTTCTAACTGGTACATTGTTTCCGGTATTATGTTTGGGTTGGTCATTGCATTGGTTGCCTATCTTCCTTTTTGGCAGGATGCATTAGGCGAAACCATCATACAAGGTTATTATATGCACCAGGGCGTGGGTATGTGGTTTATGCTGTTTACTTTAGGTATTGTGTATTATTTTTTGCCACAACAACTGAATAGACCCATCTATTCTTATAGCCTTGGTATATTGGCTTTTTGGACTCAGATTTTATTTTATACGTTAATTGGCACACACCATTTTGTTTTCAGTGCTATACCCTGGTGGTTGCAAACTGTTGCTATAGTGGGTAGTGCAGGTATGGCCATTCCGGTAATTGCAGGTACCACCAACTTTCTAATGACATTTAAAGGAGCATGGTATAAGGTATCTGATAGTTATACTTTGCCTTTCTTTCTGGTAGGCATCATCTTTTATTTTTCGGGTTCTATGCAGGGAACGGCCGAGGCTTTTCGTTCTTCTAACCTAATCTGGCATTTTACCGATTTTACTGTTGCACATTCACATTTAACCATGTATGGTATCATTTCTTTTTTTCTTTGGGCAGGTATTTATGCAGTTGTACCGCGACTAACAGGAAAAGAGGCGCCACAGCTTACCATTGGTGCACATTTCTGGTTTGCTTTGGTGGGGTTATTATTTTATACCATACCATTAATGATTGGGGCTACATTAAAAGGGAATATGTGGATAGAAGGGAAACCATTTATTGATTCGGTAGTCATGATGGCGCCTTATTGGTTGTGGAGGGCTATTGGCGGAAGTTTAATGTGGTTTTCACATCTGCTGTTTGCGTACAACTTATATAAAATGTTTTCAGGAAATGTTGAATTGAATGTAACGGAGGTGGCCTTGGAAAAGTTAGTTGTAAACAATTCAAGTGAAAGTGGAGCACAAGCAATTATTTAATTTATTTAACAATTATGGAACTGTTTGATAATCATAAGAAGTTATTTTCAGCTGCGGCTTTATTCTTTATTGGCCTTACAATATTGGTTGCTATTTTGCCGGCCTGGCGCAATCAATACAACAATGCCCCATTGCCTAATGCCACGCCGATGTCTGAAGATGCCATTAAAGGCAAAGAAGTATTTATTTCAAACGGATGTGTTGCCTGCCATACACAACAGGTACGAAACATTGCTATGGATAAAGTTTGGGGTGAACGCCCCAGTATTGCTGCTGATTATGCAGGAATACATCGCCAGAGTATTTGGGTAAATACTGCTACTTTAATGGGTACTGAACGAACCGGGCCCGATTTAACCAATATTGGCTTACGCCAGCCCAGCAAAGAATGGAATCTGGTGCATTTGTATAATCCAAGAATTGTAGTAAAAGAATCTGTAATGCCTGCTTATTCCTGGTTATTTGAAATAAAAGAACAACCCGCTAAAAATGATGTAGTGGTTAATGTTCCGGATGCTTTTTTATATGGCCAAAAAGGGAAGGTGGTAGCTATGCCCAAAGCTTTACAATTGGTGGCTTATCTCGAATCATTAAAACAGACTAAATTACCCGATGGAAGCCCTTCTCCCGATTTTTTATACAAGCAACAAGTGGCTGCATCTGAAGCAAAAACAGGTACCAGTACCGGCGCTACCGTATTGAATGGAGAAGCCTTGTATACAGCCAATTGCCAAAGTTGCCATCAGGCTAACGGTGAGGGATTGCTCGGCGCTTTTCCTGCATTGAAGGGAAGTAAAGTAGTGCTGGATGATAATGCTGCCTTAATGGTCAATATTATTATGAATGGTTACACAGGAAGGGAAAAAGAGGGATTTGGCCCAATGCCTGCAGTGGGTACCAATAATAATCTTTCTGCAGATGAAATAGCTGCCATCATGAATCATGAAAAAACAAGCTGGGGTAATAATGCCAAAACCGTAACTGCCGACGAGGTGAAAAAATTAATGGATTTGGTAAAAGATTCTGCTACTGAAAATAAATAATAATAAAAATTTATTTGTTATGATAAAAAAAATATTTTTCGCAATTCTGCTTCTCCTCAATTTTACCGGTAAGGTATGGGCATGCGCTGCCTGTGAGGAACAGCAGCCCGCATTTTTAAAAGGAATTACCCATGGCCCGGGCCCGGATGGTAATTGGGATTATTTCATTGTAAGCATTGCTATGATAATTGTGTTGGCTACATTGTATTACTCGGTAAAATGGTTAATTAAACCGGGAGAAACCAATGCCAATCATATTAAACAAACGATATTTAAGAAAGATGGATTTTGAAACATTTGTTATTGTTGAAATTAAAAATGTTTAGTATCTATTGCAACCAATTTATATTATTTTAAACGCATGATTCATGAAAGATAAAAGCACTATTACGGTATTCCTTGATGATGAAGTGCAGCCCATTTCAACTTTTGAATCGCCTGTACGGTTTGAACTGGATACCAGAAAACTGGTAGATGGGGATCACGTACTTCGTATTGTAAGTAAAGATCCTACAGGTAAGGAGGGTATACGAATTATTCCCTTTGTTGTACGGAATGGCCCCGCCATTGAAGTAGAAGGAATTAAGGAAAATGCGGTAGTAGATGGTATTTTACCCTTAATGATTAATGCCTATGGAAAAGGAAATCAAAAAGAATTTTTAATTGTGGGCAGCGAATCTCCCAAAAGTATACCATCATGGGTATGGGTAATCACCATCTCATTTATTGCCTGGGCAATATTTTATTTGGCACGTTACTTAACAATTCGGCAATAAACCACATTAAAAAAAATTACAATAATAAAAGGCAAAAAGGTATTTTAATAACTACACAATGCACACCAAAAAAGACATAGTAACATTTCAGGATATTCAAGTTTTAGTAAATAGTTTTTACGATAAGGTTCAAAAAGATGAACTATTGGCACCCATTTTTAACAACGTTATTCAAAACCATTGGTCCGAACATTTAGAAAAGATGTATCGCTTTTGGGAAACAGTTCTGTTGGATGCAAATACTTATTTCGGTGCACCATTTTTACCGCATGCCAACCTGCCGGTGCGGTGCAGCACGAACATTTTGAGCATTGGATAGCATTATTTATGGAAACTATTGATACTCATTTTGAAGGAATAAAAGCAGACGAAGCTAAGTGGCGGGCAGGTAAAATGGCTGTTATGTTTGAAAGCAAGATCAATTATCTATCTAAAAACACATTAAAGCCTTTAATGTAATGTTTCAGAAGTGTATGCATTACGCAAATTCGAGATTGAAACAGTTAAAATATTTAAAATGACTAAGTTAAACGATATGATGGTATCTGCTGCACTGATTTGGATTGGTTTTACCGGAGCCATCAGTTTTATGGAGGCCTGGATTAAATTTAAGGCGCCGGGGGTAACACTTCCTATTGGTTTAGGGATTGGACGATTGGTTTTTAGCGCACTTAATAAAGTGGAATGGGCGCTGGCTTTCATTATTGCCGTTGTATTCATTTATCAGTTCGTTGCAGTAAACGAAAACAATTTACATGCTATAATCGACCTGTGTTTCACTTTTGTTATTGTACTGGTTATTTTAGTTTTAGAAACTTTTTGGTTATTGCCAAAATTAGATAAAAGGGCTTCTGCTATTATTGCCAGCAATAGTTTACCCGCTTCATCACTTCATATTTATTTCATTGGTGCCGAATGCATTAAAATTGGTTTGTTGATTTATTTCTCCATTCAGGTTTTTCTTTTTAAACATCCATAATTATTCATTTTTAAAAAACACAACTATGAGTACTATTCAAACTTTAGATGTAACACAAATACCACCCAAGTTAAAACATCCCACCATTTTTCAGAATTTTGATGCACTCAATGCAGGAGAGGCGTTTTTAATTTTAAATGATCATGATCCCAAACCGCTCTATTATCAGTTATTAGGCGAAAGAGGTAATATTTTTACCTGGGATTATTTGGAAGCCGGCCCGCAATGGTGGCAGGTTAAAATAGCCAAAAAGCCTGCTGCTGCACCATCAGATACCGTAGGCGCCATTGCAGCAAAAGACCTGCGTAAAGCAGAAGTATTTAAAAAAATGGGAATTGATTTTTGTTGTGGTGGGAATAAAACAATTCATGAAGCTGCTGCCGAGGCCGGTGTAGCTGAAGCAGATGTAAAAGCTGCTTTAGAGGCCGTTGAAAATCAAACCCAAAAAGCATCGCAGGATTTTAATAGTTGGGAAATTGATTTTTTGACCGATTATATTGTACAAACGCATCACCGTTATGTAAAAGATGCATCCGCTATTATAGACCAGTTAGCCGATAAAGTTGCCCAACAGCATGGTACTAATCATCCTGAGCTGTTTGAACTTTCTCAAAAAACACATGCTTTTTTAAGTGATATGAATAGCCACATGTTAAAGGAAGAAAAAATTTTATTCCCTCAAATTAAATTATTGGTTCAGAAAAAAAGAGATCATCAAAATGTAACCGTTTCCGATGGTTTAATTTCTGCAGCCATAAAAATGATGATTACAGAACATGAAGTGTCCGGTAAAGATTTAAAGTTTTTCAGAAAATTAACCAATGAGTATTCACTTCCCGCAGATGCCTGCAACAGCTATGCTTATTTGTTTGATAAAATGAAGGAATTTGAATCTGATCTGCTATTACACATTCATTTAGAAAATAATATTCTTTTTCCAAAAGCATTGGCATTAGAACAAGCTTAATTTATTTAACCATTTAAAGTGATGCTATATGACAAATAAACCTATTCAACGAAAAAGTATTTAGTGCCATTGTCTAAAGAGCATCACTTTGTTCTTTTGTTTTGCTGAAAATTAAAAGAGGGCATAAAGAACCATACTTCAGTTGAACGTCTTGCAAAGTATATTGATTATTTCTGGAAACCCATCTTAAACTTCATTTTAGTGAAGAGGAAATTACATTGTTTAGTCATATTTCAATGCCTGAAATTAAGTTTGCTTATCAGCACCATAAAAATATTGAAATGCAAATTGAACAATGTTTAAGTCCAACGAAAACATCATTTCAACACATCAAAAGTCTTGTTGAAATGATTGAACAACATACCCGATTTGAAGAAAGAATTTTATTTCCTTTAATTGAACAACAAATGAATGAAACTGATTGGGCAAATGCAGGCATTAAATTGGCTTCGTTCCTTAATGCGCATTCAGAAGATGGTTATGCAGATGTTTTCTGGCTGAAGCAAAAATGATAGTTGCTAACAAGCATCGTATAAAATAAATTATTTATGAATACCATTGATTCACATACAAAAATTTCAAAGATTCTGCAAGAAAATAAAGCAGCAATTGAAGCCATTGTCTGTTTGGCAAAGCCTTTGGAAAAATTAAGAAATCCATTGATGCGAAAAATAATGGCATCCAGAGTTACTATTGCTGAGGCTGCTAAAATGGGCGGTTGTACCATTGACGATTTTAAAAAAGCATTGCAACCACTCGGATTTGTTTTTGAAGAATCAACAACCGATGCGCTTGCAAATAATAGCGTTGTTGAAAAACCCCAGTGGTTGATCCATACACCCATTGAGCAGATTCATTTTTTTGATGTACGGCCAATGCTACAATCAGGTAACGACCCTTTAAAAGAAATTATACAACGTTTAAAAGGTATGGCACCGCAAGGCATTCTCTGTATTATTAATTCATTTATTCCGGTACCACTCATTCGTTTATTAGAAAAAGATCAGGCATTGTCTTTTACCGAAACTATATCTGATACAGAGTATCGTACTTATTTTCTGAAGGTAGATAAGCAAAAAGACGTTGCAGCAGCTCAACAAGATTTTGTTATTATGGAAGATACTGATTCTTTTCAACAAATCATCAATAAATACACTGCCCATAAAATTGTTACCATTGATGTGCGTTCAATACCTATGCCCGGCCCTATGGAAGCAATACTTTCTCAATTAGAACAATTAAAGAATGATGAAATTTTATTGGTACATCACAAGCGAATTCCTGTGTATTTGCTGGAGTCGCTGGCCGATCAATCCTGGATAGTGCATATTCACAGCATTAGTGATACTGCGGTAAATATGTTGATTCATAAAAAATAAAATTATGGCCGATATTAATATTGCTAAAGCACCCAAAGGTTATGCAGTATTGCCATTTTATGCTGTAGGCAGTTTGTTTTTCTTAACCTTATCAGCCCTGCTTTTTTTTTCTCATCAAATTGTTATTGTACAATTTTTACATCCGCATATTCTGGCAATTGTTCATGCCACAACTTTGGGTTGGGTTACTATGGTAATTTTTGGCGCTTCGTATCAGTTACTGCCTGTAATTTGCGAAAGAAATTTATTTAGTAACGTACTGGCATTGTTGTCATTTTTTATTTTATTACCCGGCGTTATCATTCTCATCATTTCCTTTTGGTTTTTTTTAACCGGTTTTTGGATGATTACCGGCGGCTCATTGGTTGTAATAGTTGCAATTTTATATGCAATTAACGCAACGGGCACTGCTCAAACATGCAATAAGCATTCCATTCAAAAATGTTTTGTTCTAAGTGCTGCTTTTTGGCTATTGGTTACCACTATTTTCGGATTATTATTGGCCATCCATTTAGTATTTCCAATTTTTAATTCTAGTCAGTTGAAATTGATTGCCATGCATGCGCATATTGGATTTGCAGGCTGGTTTTTACAATTAATTACCGGTGTATCTTCTAAACTGGTACCCATGTTTTTATTGAGCAGAAATAAGCCCAATGGTTTTTTGCAAGGTGCATTTTGGTTTCAAAATGCCGGATTGCTTATTTTGATTATTGCAGCCCTATTGGGTTTATGGAATGGTTTCATTTGGATAAGTTACATATTGGTTGTTGCAGGCATTTTATGCTGGTTATTTTATATTGTAGCTACTTATAAAAGTAGGGTGCGAAAGCCACTCGATTTTCAAATGCGGTTTACTTTACTTTCATTTCTATTTCTTTTTCTAGCGTTAATTCTGCTCCCTTTTTTGATGCATGGTTGGGGTATGCCATACATTCAATTATATGGGTTACTTATTTTAATGGGTTGGTTATCGGGTATTATTTTAGGCCAAACATTTAAAACATTACCGTTTATTGTATGGAACGATCATTATAAAGCTTTGAATGGGAAAGTAAAGGTTCCGTTGCCAAAGCATTTGTATCATGAAAATTTTGTAAAACTGAATTTTTATTTTTTTATCGCTGCACTGGTAATGCTATGCGCCGGACTATTGTTCAGTGAAAATATTTTGATGTTGGCGGGTAGTATTCTTTGGTTGTTGTTGGCTATTTTTTTTGTGTGGAATGTTTTCACGATTTTATTACATAAAACAAGAAAATTATGATTATAATTTCGAAAAATGATCAGTTTTATACCGAAAAATCAAAAATATTGCAGGCGTTGTATCAGGTAATTGATCCTGAACTATTCATTAATATAGTTGATTTGGGTTTGGTATATGATATTGTATTTTCTGAAAACAATATTACCATTGAAATGACTTTATCTACCCCACATTGTCCTTTGGGTGATGCCATTACTTTCGGAGTTAAAAATGCTTTATCTGTGTACTATCCGAATCATGAAATAACTGTTCAATTAGTGTGGGAACCCAAGTGGACTTTTGAAATGATGACAGACACGGGTAAAAAATTATTAGGGATTGCTTAAACCTTTTCATGCATAATAATATCATTTCTTTTCATATAATTTTTGGTAATGAAACAAAGCAGGTGCATACCTATACCAATGCTTACAGAAACCTGATGCATTTGTTAGAAGATCAATTTAATGTAGAAGATTTTGGAGAATGCCGGGGAATGGGTAAATGCGTTATCTGTATGATTGAAGTAATAACTGCACCCAATTTGTTGGAGGGCTTGCAACGAAATGAAATGACTACATTGAAAAAAGCAGCTATGTTGAAAAAAAATATTCAATTATCCTGTCAGATATTCATCAATGATAGTTTGCAGGATGCGGTTCAGAAAATTTATGAATGGCAATGAAAGTGCTTATTACCCCCAAGTTCCAATATCTACTAAAAGAGGCTTTAGCCTCTTTTTTTTGTAGCGCTTATTTGCTTTTTTCGTCATTGACGTTCCGTTTTAAGAAGGCTTTATTAAAAATTACTGAATTACTGAAAAGGTTATAAGAAAGCATGTTAAGGCACAAACTAAGGTATTACCATTTAAACTTTACAGATGAGTGATTCAATACTTTCTGGCAATAATTCAAAATTAAAAAAGCCTCATCAATTTTTTTGATAAGGCTTTTTTTGTTGTTTGTGATCCCGCTGGGACTCGAACCCAGGGCCCATACATTAAAAGTGTATTGCTCTACCAACTGAGCTACGGAATCATCCCGTTTGTTTTTGGGAGTGCAAAAATAGGCGAAAAGTTTTTCTGTCCAAATTTTTTTCAAATCTATTGTAAAGATATTTATTCACAACCTACAACAACAGAACCTTATTTTTGCAAATAATAATTTGAATCATGGTATTTAATAATAAAGTTGTTGTAATTACCGGTGGCTCTGAAGGAATTGGAAAGGCACTGGTAGAGGCTTTTATGGTGCAGGGTGCTAAAGTGGCTACCTGTGGCCGTAATTACGATAAATTATATTTTTTACAATCCATCCATGCAGGCAAACCTTTAATGGTTCAGGCTGCAGATGTTAGCAATGAAACTGATTGTAAAAATTTTATAAATGCGGTAATTAAATTGTATGGCACCATCGATATTTTAATTAATAATGCGGGCATTTCCATGCGTTCGCTTTTTAAAGAAACCAATTTAGAAACGCTGAAACGTTTAATGGACGTAAATTTTTGGGGTGCTGTTTATTGTACAAAATATGCATTACCCTACATTATTCAAAACAAGGGAACTGTTATGGGTGTTTCGTCCATTGCAGGATACAGGGGTTTACCGGGACGAAGCGGTTATTCTGCGTCAAAATTTGCCATGAATGGCTGGCTGGAAGCATTAAGAACAGAATTAATGGATGAGGGTGTGAATGTAATGTGGGTTTGCCCTGGCTTTACTGCATCTAATATTCGCAATGCAGCATTAAACAAAGATGCGCAACCACAAGGTGAAAGTCCGATGGATGAATCGAAATTAATGACGGCAGAAACCTGTGCCATATATATCATGAAAGCAATTGAAAAACGAAAACGTACATTGGTGCTTACTTCGCAGGGAAAACAAACCGTATGGCTGAATAAATTTTTTCCAGCACTGGCAGATCGACTTATCAAAAAGTTTTTTTATAAACAAGGTGAGTTGGTAAAATAATATTATTGCATCCAACGTTCCACAAGCATGTCAATTGTTACTTTATCATCCGATATTGGTGTTCAGGATTATATTTTAGGGGCTATTAAGGGTCAAATAATTACGCAATTTGCACAAGCCAATATTGTAGATATCAATCACGATTTAAATGCTAATAATTATCCGCATGTGGCATATATATGTAATCATGCATTCAAATATTTTCCAAAAGGCACCATTCACTTAATTTTGGTAGATTGTTTTGAAGGAAATAACGAACAATTTATTTTAGCTGAAGTAAATGGACAAATTATTATATGTCCTGACAATGGCCTCCTAACCATGATTGCTGAAAAGCAACATATTCAGCCATTTTCTATTTCAGTTCATTCAGCTGCTACTATTTTAGAAATTACACAAATATTGGCAGGCATTATTGGAAGATTATTGCAGGGAGAGCCCTTAATCCGGCTTGCTGATACAGCTATTACTTTTCAACAAAAAATTTCTTTACAACCCTCTATGGGTAATGATTGGATAGAAGGTCAGGTATTATTTATTGATAAATTTGATAATGTAATTATCAATATTTCAAATCAGCAATTTCAGGAAGCAGCAGTCAACCGGCCATTTGAAATTAGCATCCCAAATAATGTTTCCATCAATAAAATCAGTAAAAGTTATGCTGATGTACCCAGGGGCGAGGTGCTGGCTATGTTTAATGCTGCAGGATATTTAGAACTGGCTGTTAATAATGGTAAAATGGCTGCATTATTTGGTCTACGCAGTTTTGCATCCAATAAAAATGCACCGGGCAGTCTGCATGCCAATGCCTTATTTTATCAAACTATAAGAATTTATTTTCTTAAAATATCATGATTAAATTAGTATAAAGAATTTTTTGCAATGAAATCTTATTCCTTTTTGAACTCTCTTTTTTCCATTTGCAGATTAGCCAGTATTTTTGCATCTGTTATTTTTTGGTTGTACAATATTGTTTTCAACCACTCATCTTAATTATTTAAATTATGGCATACGATGTTATTGTAATTGGAAGCGGACCAGGAGGGTATCCCGCTGCAATCAGAGCTTCACAATTAGGTTTTAAAGTAGCGATTATAGAAAAAGAAAGTTTAGGTGGTATTTGTTTAAACTGGGGCTGTATACCCACCAAGGCATTAATTAAAAGTGCGAATGTGTACGATTACATAAAACATAGTGCTAACTATGGTATTAATGCAACCGGTACGCAGGATTTTCCGGCCGTAATTCAGCGAAGCAGGGGTGTGGCAGATAAAATGAGTAAAGGCGTTCAATTTTTGATGAAGAAAAATAAAATTGACGTGATTATGGGTACCGGTAAAGTAAAAGGCAAAGGTAAAGTTGAAGTAACTGCTGCGGAAGGTACCAAAAAAATCATCGAATCAAAATATATTGTGATTGCAACCGGTGGCAGAAGCCGCGAATTGCCGAATTTAAAACAGGACGGTAAAAAAGTAATTGGTTATCGTGAAGCAATGGTATTACCGGTTCAGCCCAAAAGCATGATTATTGTAGGCAGTGGTGCAATAGGAGTAGAGTTTGCTTATGTATACAACAGCATGGGTACAAAAGTTACCATTGTTGAATTTTTGTCTCGAATTGTGCCGGTAGAAGATGAAGAAATTTCAAAAGAATTGGAAAAACAATACAAAAAACAAGGTATTGAAATTTTTACCAATGCATCGGTTGAAAGTGTAGATACTTCAGATAATGGCGTTAAAGCACAGGTGAAGAAACAGGATGGCAGTATGATGACTTTAGAAGCAGATATTGTTTTAAGTGCCGTAGGTGTTGTAGCCAATATAGAAAATATAGGGCTGGAAGAAAATGGCATTAAAACCGAAAAAGGTAAAATTATTGTTGATAAATATCAGCAAACTACCATACCCGGTATTTATGCAATAGGCGACTGTACGCCCGGTCAGGCTTTGGCACATGTTGCCTCAAAAGAAGGAATTAATGCAGCAGAGCATATGGCTTATTTAGAAAAGAAAATAGCACATTTGCCCGATGTAATTGATTATAACAATGTTCCAGGTTGTACCTATTGTACACCCGAAATTGCCAGTGTTGGTTATACTGAAAAAGCAGCAAAAGAAGCAGGGTATGATATTAAGGTTGGTAAATTCCCTTTTATTGCCAGCGGTAAAGCCAGCGCTGCAGGTGCTACAGAAGGTTTTGTAAAAGTAATTTTCGATGCAAAATATGGTGAGTTTCTGGGTTGCCACATGATTGGTGCCAATGTAACAGAAATGATAGCAGAAGCCGTTGTTGCCAGAAAATTAGAAACAACTGCCCATGAAATTTTAAATGCTATACATCCGCATCCAACCATGAGTGAAGGTTTGAAAGAAGCTACTGCTGCTGCTTATGGTGAAGCAATTGATATTTAGTTGTAAAGTAAATTGCTTATAGAAAAAGTTCAGTGCCAATTGAAACACTGAACTTTTTTTATGGTTGTACATGTTAAAAATTTATATATAATAATTTTGAATGAACGCTTGTGAAAATTTTGATGGGTTGCTTTGTACGGAGGGTGTTAAAACAAAAAAACCGGGACAAGCCCGGTAATGATTCATTCTGTCTATTTTTCTTACTTCACAGAAGCTACTAAAGATTTAAAACTTTCAGGATTATTCATGGCTAAGTCAGCCAATACTTTTCTGTCTAAATCTATGCCTTTCACAGACAATTTGTGAATAAACTGGCTATACGTTAATCCTTCTTCTCTTACGGCAGCATTAATACGTGCAATCCACAATTGGCGATATTCTCTTTTTTTCAGTTTACGACCAACATAACTGTAGGTCATCCCTTTCTCAACAATGTTTTTAGCTACGGTATAAACGTTTTTACGTTTACCATAGTAGCCTTTAGCCTGATCTAATATTTTTTTTCTTCTTGCTCTTGAAGCAACTGCATTAACGGAACGTGGCATATTTTAATATTTTAACTCTTTTAAAAGAGATGGTGTAATAATTTTATTTTAAACGTAATAAGCGCATTACAAAATCTTTGTTGGTAGAACCAACAAGACCTTTTTTGTTGAGTGTTCTTTTTCTTTTCTTGGTTTTCTTGGTAAGAATGTGTCGTTTAAAAGCTTTTTGGAAGGTTATTTCACCTGTTCCGGTAACTTTAAAGCGTTTTTTTGCGCTTGAGTTTGTTTTAACTTTTGGCATAAATAATCTTTTATTCAGATTACACCCTGCTGGTGGTATCCACGGGGATACACTTGTTGAACCTTACGGGAAAATTTTGGAGTGCAAAAGTAGGTATAAATAAACATATTTAGCAAGATTAGTCCATAATATTTTTTGCAATCATTTTATTATAGCCAGATCAGACTGTATAATAAACATTTTCAAAGCATGATGGTAACAATCTACCTATCACTGATCTGGCTGTGAGTTTCATCTGGTTTTTACTCAATTTTAGTTTTATAAGGCAATAAATGGTTGTTTCTGATTCGCAATCCATTGATTAATGGCAGGAACATTTTTTTGCAGCAGGTTTCTAAAATTGTTGAATTGTATGTCAATTTGCTCTTTTAGATTTTGATAGCTGCTGTACATAGAAGCAGTGGGAGGGGCATCTGCTTGCTGAACGGCTACATTGAGTGCCGACAATTTTTCTTCTAACCGAACCGGAAAACGTAAATCATCCTCACTTGCTAAAATTTTAGGATTCATTAAAGTTATTTCAACTATCGTTAAACTATCTAATAATGGTTTTGTAAGTGCATTGAATTGTTGAATAGAATCTGAATGGGAAAGTGTGCCGGCAAAATCCTGAATTTTTTTCCTGATCTTCCGTATGTTTTTTGTTGTAGTTCCAATTACATTGAGGGTATTGTGAATTTGTTGGGCTAATTCAAATTGCTTTGCCAGATCATTTGTTCCAAATGTATTTCTTGGGTCGTTTACAATGGTGAGGGGTTGTTTCTGAATCAATTTATCACCAACATACAATGCAATGGTATAATTTCCGGGCACTGCCATTGGGCCGGTTAAAGCACCTTCAAAAGTGGCAGAAGTATCAGCTTTTGCATCCGGGTAGCGCAAATCCCAGATAAATGTATTCATTCCGCTATCTGCTGTTAAAATACCGGATTGTTTTTTCTTGTGATTTTCAATAAAATTTTGATTGTGCGTAATGGATTCTCCAAAATAATTTTTTTGAGAAGAATAGGTAATAATACTGTCGCCCTTTTCAGTTTGAATGGCTAAACGTACCTCACCGGATGGTTTATTTTTGAAATAATAATGCACAATAGCACCAGCGGGGGCATTTTGCCCTTCGTGTACCGGTGGGGTAGGGTTATTATTTCCTAAAGGAGTTCTGTATGTATTTTTTGGTTTGAATAAAAAAGCTTTACTCATTGCCATCTGCTCATTTAACTGGTAAAGCGGTGTAATGTCATCTAATACCCAAAATGACCGGCCATGTGTTGCAACCACCAAATCATTATCGCGGGTTTGAACCTGTATGTCTCTTATCGGTGTATTGGGTAGATTGAGTTGCAGGCTTTGCCAATGTTCTCCTTCATCAAACGAAACAAGAATACCGGTTTCTGTGCCGCAATACAAAATGTTTTGGTGGGTTGGGTCTTGTCGAATACAGCGGTTATAGCTTTGAACACCTTCAGAAATAGATGTCCAGGTTTTGCCATAATCATGTGTTTTAAATAAATAGGGTTTGGTATCATCACTTTGATAGCGTGTAGCAGCAACATAACAGGTAGCTGCATCAAAATGAGAGGGTTCCACATAATTAATGAGTGCCCATTTTGGGATGGCTGATGGTGTAACGTTTTGCCATGTTTTGCCATCATCTTTACTTAGATGCACCAACCCATCATCTGAACCGGCCCATAAAACACCTGATTGTACAGGCGATTCTGCAAATGCAAAAATGGTTCCGTATACTTCGGCTAAACTGTTATCTAAAGTAATGGGTCCGCCACTGGGCTGAAGGGTTGCCGGATCATTTCTGGTTAAATCCGGGCTGATGGTTTCCCAGGTTTGTCCGCCATCGGTTGTTCGGTGCACATGGTTAGAAGTAACATACATCATTTTATTATTGTGCGGCGAAAAAGCGATGGGATAGGTCCAATTAAAGCGATATTTCATTACAATAGCCCCTTCTCCGCTGTGCTGTTCGGAATAAACGGATATATTTCTGTTTTGATCGGTTAATTTATTGTAGGTACTAAGTTGTCCGTCATATTCTCCTCCATAAGTGATTTGTGCATTCAGGGGGTCAGGTACAATATAACCGGCTTCTCCACCTGCCACCGGGTACCAGTCACGTATACCAATTCCTTCATTGGCAGTTCGGCTGGCAATTCTAACACTTGTATTGTCTTGTTGTGCACCATATACATGATATGGAAATTCATTATCTAAGTTTACATGGTAAAACTGAGCAGTAGGTAAATCAGGTGCAGTAAATTTTTTACCACCATCAAAAGTAATTTGCGGGCCGCCATCATCGCCCATTATCCAGTTAGATGGGTTTTGAGGATTTATCCACATATCATGGTTATCGCCATGCCTATTGGTAATTTTTTCCCAGTTACAGCCATCGTCAATCGATTTCCAAAATTCTACATTCAACACATAAACCGTATTGGGGTTTTTGGTATCGGCAAAAATCTGGCTAAAGTACCATGGGCGTTGGGTTAAATCGTTTTTGGTACTTACCAATTGCCAAGTAGCACCACCATCCTCTGAACGAAATACACCACTGTGTTCATTTTCAACAATGGCCCAAATTCTTTCATGCTGCACCGGAGAGATGGTGCAAATCATTTTTCCTTTTAATCCCTTGGGCATACCCGGATTTTCGGAAAGCAACTGCCAGGTATTGCCCCCATCCAGCGACTTATATAAACCCGAGCCCCTGCCACCGCTGCTTAATGAATAAGGAGTTCGATAAGCCTGCCACATGGAAGCATAAACGATGAATGGGTTTACCGGATCTATTTTCACATCCACACAACCGGTACTATCATTCACATACAAAATTTGTTGCCAGGTATTGCCCCCATCATTGGAACGATATAATCCGCGTTCTTTATTGGCTCCATATACTTTACCCATGGCAGCCGCATAAACCTGATTATCATTTTCAGGATTAATGGCAATGGTTCCAATGGCATAAGTTTTTTCTAAGCCAATATGCTTCCAGCTTTTACCGGCATCGGTAGATTTGTAGATACCATCTCCAAAAGAAATATTGTTACGCATTTCTACCTCACCGGTACCGGCATAAACTATATTTTGATTGATATGTGCTACAGCAATGGCACCCACTGAACTTGAGGTAAAAAAAGAATCAGATACACATTTCCAGGAATTACCCCCATCTGTTGTTTTCCATACGCCGCCTCCGGTTTGTCCGGCATAGTAGGTGTGTGGATCATTGGGTATACCCATTACCGCCAAACACCGGCCTGAACGCCATGGGCCAATATTACGCCAATGCATCCCGTTGTATAAATGAAGGTCATAGACGGGTTTGTTTTTTGAAGTGCTTTGATACTGAGCAGATACTTGCAGCAATGTGCCTATCAATAAAATACCTAAACAGATTTTTTTAGAAAAGCATTTGAATGGAAGCATAGTGTTAGTCTTGTAAATATGATTAAAATCGGAAAAAATATTTCCAGAATACTAATATATAAATTTAAAATTGATTTTTTTCTTTTAACCAACACTATGCTATTTTAATTGTTTTATAATGTCTGAATTTACACTTTTTCGCCAAAAGTTTATAAAAAAGCAGCATGTTTTGCAAAAATTGAATCTTCTTTATTACAATTGTAAAATGTGGAAGGAAGTTATTATTACCGGCTGTAATGCAAGTATTTAAAATAAGATATAATTAGAAAAAATAGTTATTTGCTTAGAATTTATCAATAGAATACCGGTTTTATTGAAAATAATGTGTATTTTAACATGCTTATACAATATTTTATTCCCTCTGCCGTTTAATGAAATTAAGTAATTATATAATGGTTTTTCATTGATGCTTATCTGGGTGATAATTCATGAAAAATAAAAAACCAATTACGACTCCCGGTTTCAGAATAATTTTTTTGAATATAAAACGGGAGTATCACTTTTATTTTGAACGCATGAATAAGTATTTTACTTTATCGTTTTTATTGGTAGTTTTTAGCACTGTTTTACTGGGTTTTGCACCTAGTGGTTTTTTTCATGTACATTCTTTACATAATGCAAGCAGTTCATTAGGGGAAATAACATTCCCTTCCTTTGAAAGGAATACATCTGTCAAAATCAAACCTGCATTTTCAAACGAACATAATCCTATATCCTTTTCATTTGATAGTGCAATTGCTCCTTTTTCTTGTCCGGCTAAGTTAATTGTACAAAAAGATACCACAATTTGTAAAGGAGATACCGTTACCCTTACTGCCATTAAACCGGTGCATGTTGACAGTGAACCACCCGGGGTTTGGGTATTATTAATTAGTGGAAATAATATTGACCAAACTGCTTTTAACCTCAAGGCATATGGTTATGATAAGGTAAATCAGTATTTGTATTCAATCATTAACAAAAGAATTATTCGGTACGATTTAAAGAACAAAACCAGTACCGAAATTTTTGCCAATAACTGGCCGGGATGGCCGGGTAACTATACCGAATTTACGTATGACTATACCAACAACAGGCTGATTTTATGGCGTGCAGGAACAGACAATGTTTATGCAGTACCGGCTACCGGTGGTGCATGGACACAAATAGGCAACGGTGCTTTTGATAATGCTGACTATAACGCCAGCTCATACTGGAATCCCATCACAAATAGTCCCGGTTTTTATGGAGGTTATGGTGGGTTTACTGTTAAGAACTGGATTTATGAAAATAATTTATCCTGGATACAAAAACGCCCCAATTTAAGTGATTGTAATCCACCAAAAGGTGGAAATTTAATGGGCACATCTGCTGATGGGAAAACTTTGTTTTTATTTTCGGGGCAGGGTAGTTGCGATGGGAATGAATTAAGCGGCACCTGTTCTTTAGGAAGCCCTTGGGCTACAGCCAATGGTATGTTTTGCTGGTTGAAAGATTTATATGCATTGGATTTAAATACGTACACCTTTACCAATATTTTGCCCACTAATAACAGCACTATTCAATATGAAGGTGCTATGACTTACGATTATGACAAGAATAGATTTTATTTATTCGGTGGATTTCAACCAACAGGCGATTACCCATTGAATCAATATTTAGTGAATACCAAAAAAACCTTTCGGTTTAACTGGGGAACTGATAATGGATTCAGTGAGTTTGTAGGAACAGGTGCAGTACCACCTGCTGCTCCTTTAAATGCATCCAACGGTTATGCATATTATGATCCGGTTGATAAAAGAGTGATATGGGCTAGAATTGATGGAATTTGGGCATATTATCCTGATTCTTCTCTTATAAAACAACCCAAACCAACATTAGTATGGTCTACCGGTGATACTACTACTACCATCAAAGTTTATCCTTCACAAACTACCACATATTCTGTTACCTATACCGACAGTCCTTATGTTTGTAAAGATCAGGTTACAATAAAGGTGGATGCGCTAAAAACTTTGTTAGCTGCTACCACAACTGTTTGTAATGACACTTCTAAAGTATTGAATGCCGGTACAGGCTTTACCAGTTACTTATGGTCAACCGGCGATACAACGGCATCTACTACTGTTGATTCAAATGGAGTATATAAAGTTAAAGTAACAGATAGTATTTGTACGGTTACCGATAGTACAAAAGTTCAATTTGCAACAAGTCCAAAACCTTTTACCATTCAGGCAACTTCAGATACAGTTTGCCCGGGTACAGCCGATACATTATCCATAGTGAATCCTGAAACAGGCGTAAATTATAATTGGTATAAAGTGGGTAACAATACACTTTTATTTACTGGTACTTCATATACAACACAACCCATTAGTCAGGCTACCAATTATGTTGTATTAGCCAACACAAATCCACCTATTTGTGCAGCTACAAATGCATCTATTGGCATTCAGGCAGCTTCTGCATTAAGCACACCCGTTGTTCAGGCAGACACCATAACCGCAAACAGTGTTTTGTTTAGTTGGTTACCGGTTCCCGGAGCAGTGAGTTACTTAATCAGTTTAGACAACGGTGCCACCTTTCAGTTACCCGCTGCCGGCCTCACTGCCTTAGAAGAATTGGTAACCGGATTAGGACCCAACCAAACTATCAATTTTAAAGTAAAAGCCTTAGGTAAGTTGGCTTGTCAGGAAAGTGCACCGGGCAGTATTACAGTTACAACTTTAAACCCTATTGGTGATGCCATTTTTATTCCTAATTCATTTACGCCCAATGGAGATGGTAATAATGATTTATTCTTTGTTTATGGGAATACTATAAAGACAATGAAATTGTCTATATACAATCAGTGGGGGCAATTAATTTTTTATACTTCCACACAATCTCAAGGATGGAATGGAAGTTATAATGGTACAAAAATGCCGGTAGGTGTATATTATTATTCCTTCGAAGCAACATTACAGAGTAATGAAAAAGTAAAACGAAGGGGTTCAATAACACTTATTCGTTAAGGAAATCAGGATTGTATGATTAAAATGAGATACTTAATGATTGGTTTATTATTTTGCGTTTCTATTGCAGAAGCGCAAATAGACCCTCATTTTACACAGTATTATGCAAGCCCTATGTGGTTAAATCCTGCAATGACAGGGGTAATAGACGGAGATTATCGAACTACAGCTAATATTCGTAATCAATGGGCATCTGTTGCTACACCATTATTAACGAAAGGGATTAGTTTAGATGCAGCATTACCGAATAATTTTGGAGTTGGTTTAATGGTTTTAAATCAATCAGCGGGCGATGGTGGTTATAATTACACCAATAGTTATTTATCACTTTCTTATCAAGTTCATTTAAGTGAATATAAAAGATTAAGTGGTGGATTTCAATTTGGATTTATTTATCGAGGTGTTGATCCTTCCAAACTAAAATTTGGCAACCAGTTTAATCCATTGGTAGGTTACGATCCCACCTTGCCGTCGAATGAAATTTTTTCAAAAACATCAGCATATACTTTGGATGGAAGCGTTGGCGTAATGTATTATGATGGTGATCCTAATAAAAAAGTAAATCCATTTATTGGAGTAAGTTTATACCATCCCACACAACCAACTGATAAATTTTTACAAGCCAGTAATAGTTTTATACCGGTACGTTATTCCATTCATGCAGGTACCAGAATTGCAGTGAACGATTTATTGCAATTAACGCCACATGTTATTTATGAAAGACAGGGAGCTGCATCTGAAATTGCCGGTGGATTATATCTAAATTATACACTTGATTATACCAAAGATCTTATTGCAGGGGTTATGTACAGAAATAATGATGCCATTGCGCCTAATATTGGAATTAATTTAAATGGTTTTATTGTGGGGCTTAGTTATGATATCAATATTTCAACCCTAAACAGTGCGTCGGCTTACCGGGGCGGTTATGAAATTTCAATCAGTTATGTACATCGCAAAAAAATACCGGCTACTAAGTTTATTTGTCCCCGTCTTTAATCCAACTGCTATTCAGGTTAGTGAATTGTTATTCTGTTGCATTACAGAATAACTTTTTTATTTTAATACTGCACACTTTGCATGCTTCGTCGGTATAATTTCTAATAAATTTTCAAATATGCAATAAATGTTACCCACATAATGTTAAAAACTTATTGGGCTGTTTTTACATCCTTCCTGTAAAGTGTGCCTATATTCACACATAGAAAATCTCTTTTATAACATTAGCATGCTGTATAGAGTTACATTACTAACCTGTTTTTTATTTAAACGCATTACTATATTTTTAGTGATGTTTTTTTGCGTATCTGTTGTAAATGCTCAATCTGTCAGAGCTTACACGAAAAGAGCAGACCAGTTGTTCAAGGAAAAAAATTATTATGGAGCTGCACAGTTGTATCATAAAGCACTTAATGGTAACATTGATAATGGGAATGGAGTATTGCCTTATATACCTGGAGTGCATAAACGCGGCAGAAAGCCAAAAGGGGCAAAAGAAATTTATATTACCCATCAATTAGCTGAATCATACCGGTTATACCACGATTATCAGGATGCTTTGCCAAACTATGAACGATACTTAAGTCTTGAAAAAAAACCGGATATCATGGCCTATTTATGGTATGGAGTATCACTGCGTGCCATGAACGAACCGGATAAAGCGATTGAAGCATTATCGAAATTTACGGCAGAACATACACAGGAAGATGCTTATTCAGCTTTGGCTTTAAAAGAAATGGCAGATTGTCGTTTTAATATTGAAGAACAACAAAACCTGCAACGTTTTTCAATACAAAAAATGCCTGCACCTGTGAATGCATTAGGGTCTAATTATGCGTATACTAAATTAAATGACAGCATTTTTGTTTTTAGCAGTTCCAGACCAGATACTGTTGGAAAAAATAAACAGGTAGTCTACCGATCAACACTGTATCAGTTTAATACCAATCAAAACAATATTAGTAAAGCTTTTCCGCAAGGTTTAGCTTATGATGCTGCCGCAGCACAGTTTTCGGCAGATGGATTGCATATTTATTTTACCGGATGGAATGAAGATCAGCAAAACAAAGCCAATAAATACATCATATATACCGCAACACGTTCAGGTTTGGATGCTCCGTGGGATGCGCCTTATCCTTTAGATACTTTGGTGAATGCAAAAGGCTACAATGCACGCCATCCATTTGTTACAAAAGATGGTAAATTTTTATTTTTTGCTTCAGACAGACCCGGCGGAATGGGAAAATATGATATCTGGAAAATTGCTTTAGAAGATGGTTTGCCAACCGGTACACCCGATAATTTAGGTGCCGCCATTAATACCAGTGAAGATGATGTTGCGCCAGTTTTTATTGCGGATAGTGCCCTTTTGTATTTTAGTTCGAATGGAAGAGTTGGTTTAGGTGGTATGGATATTTATAAAAGTAAAGGCAACATCGTTACCAACCAGTGGAATACTGCTCAAAATTTGGGATTACCCATTAACTCTGTAAAAGATGATATTTATTACAACAGCATTGGCGATGCCGATACTGCTTATTTTACTTCCGATCGTGAATCACCCTGTTGTTTAGAAGTTTTTCAGTCTATTAAATTACCACCATTACCAAATACTTCAAAAGTGTTGGCTATTGATACATCAAAAGCTAATCAAACAGATACCACTGTACAAAATGCGCCCCCTGTTATTACAGTGCCGGTAAATAAGTTAAGTGATGAAGAACAAATGCGCAGGCATATACTCGATTCATTAAACAGCGCAACTGTAAAAAGAGTATCTGTTAATTTTGATTTCTACAAAGCGAAAGTACGTTCGGAAGACAGGAATAGTTTAGATACCATTATACAATTATTGAAAGAAAATCCGGAATTAAATGTAGTAATTGGTTCGTTTACCGATTGTAAAGGCAAATTTGAATTGAACCTGCGTTTATCGAAAGCCCGTTCATTGGCAGTGAAAATGTACCTGATTAAACATCATATTAATGCATCCAGAATTAATGTTGATTTTTATGGTGAACAGCATTTAATATTGCCTTGTAAAGATGATGATACTTACGATACTGCACAACAAATTGTAAATCGCAGATCGGATGTAATTGTAACCAGATCTAAAAATCCCAAATGGGTTCCATCAGGTAAGGAGTTGGATATTGATCAAATTTTAGATGATATTAGAAATGGAAGGCGTCCGTACAGATTTGAGCCGGATGAACCCACAATTAAATCTAACAATAATTTAAAAGCAGAAAGACAATTACTACGGGAAGAAAAAGCACGAGCCAGAGCAGAACATTTAGCTGAGGTGAGAGCAGAAAGAAAATTAAAACAACAACAGCAGGAAGACGCTGCACGCTTAAGAAGAGAAAAAAAAGCAAGGGCAGCAGCCGAACGCAAAGCCAGATTACAGGCAGAAAGAGAAGCCAGACAGGCAGCAGCGCGTAAACAAAAAGAACAGCAAACTGCTGCGAACAATAATCCGTATGTAACTGCAATACCATCAAAAGTTAACAATAATGCGGCTATTACTAAAAATAATATACCACCGCATATTGAAAACGAGTTGTTACAAAAAGACAAAAAAATTGCCACACTCGATTCTATTTCACAAATCAAGAGCAGATTGTTGTTAACCGCCATTAATCACAGATCCATCAATCAGGTGTTTACGGTTTATACTACCTCCGATTCTGTACATGTTGATTTGTATGACAATGGGACTTTTGATCACGATAGTGTATCTGTAATTTACAATTCAGAAATAGTGGCGTACAAACAGGAATTGAAAACTGATAAAGCCATTACTTTTAAAGTGCCGGTAGAGCCGAATGAGAAAAAGAATGAGATGATATTCTTTGCTGAAAATTTAGGCGATATACCACCTAACTCTGCATTGATGGTAATTACAGATGATCAGGGAAAACGCACTGAAGTGAGTATTTCGAACGATTTAATGCATAATACTATTATTTACTTTGTAAAATTGAAGAAGCAATAATTACTAACCATTTCTATTCCTTTGGTATTGCAAACCCTTTTTAAACTTTGTTTGAAGAGGGTTTTTTATATACAACAGGTAACTGGATGAACGGGAAACGCGTAATCATAAATTTTGCATGTGATGAACATGTATACACGTATGCCTGCTGCCAAATTTTCGGAACGATGAAGTGATTGCGACGCAACAGGCGATGCCATATAAAACAAATGCCGGTATTATTATTTTATTGATCTGGCATTGATGCAAGAAAATGGAGAAGCCAATTTATATACTATATAAAAACCGATGATTATTTTTTGCCTGTTAGCAAAAATATAATCCAACCTAAAATAATTAAACTAACGGAGCCGGCTATTACACCAGGCCACAATGCCCATTTCCAAAGCAACAGCCCCATTGCAGAACCAAATGTGGTACCTGCAAAACTAAGACTCATGAAAATAGTATTTAATCTATTTCGGGCTTCGGGCATCAATGCATAAACCCTTGTTTGGTTGGTAACGTGAACGGATTGCTGTGCAATATCAATCAAAATGGTGCCAATAATCATCAGTATAACACTGCTTCGGCCAAAATATAAAACCGATAAACTTATGAGAAACAGCAATAACCCTACTTTTAAAGTGTTACGTGGTGTGCCCTTATCGCTTAATTTACCAACAAAAGGTGCGGTTATGGCACCGGCCGCACCGGCAATGCCAAACAAACCAATTTGATGGGTAGCAAAATGAAAGGGAGCTTTGGAAAGCAGTAAAACCATGGTTGTCCAAAAACTGCCAAACACGGCAAAACAACACATATTAATGGCAGTAGCTTCTCTTAAAATAGGTTGCTCTTTAATCAGATGAATTAAAGATTGCATCAGGTGGCCATAGTGGCCTTCAAAAACAATCTGATTTTGAGGAAATCTTTTTTGCATGAAAAAGGCTAAAAAAATGCACAGTATGGCTGCTATCCAAAACATACTTCGCCAACCCAGCCATTCTGCAACAGCTCCACTTAATGTTCGGGAAAGTAAAATGCCCACCAAAAGCCCACTCATAACGGTTCCCACTACTTTACCTCTTTGAGTGGGATCGGAGAGGGTGGCCGCCAATGGCAGAATGAGTTGTGGTACAATAGAGCCTGCGCCAACAAAAAAACAGCAAATCTGCAAGGTTAAAAAATTGGGCGATATGGCTACACCAATCAAAGCAACTATTGCCAATACTGTGGTGGCAATAATTTGTTTACGACGCTCCATCATATCACCTAAGGGTACCAAAATCAGGAGCCTTGTTGCGTAGCCGGCCTGTGTTAAATAGGTTGTGCTTCCGGCTATATTTTCCGGCACATGAAAACTTTGTGCAATTAAAACAATCAGGGGTTGTATGTAATAAATATTGGCAACAATTAATCCGGTGCAAATGGCCATTAAAACCACATCTTTCTTTTGTAAATGCATGGCGCAAAATTGGGGATATTGTATGTAGTCTGCAAATTCTGTTTTGAATACATTTTTACAATGTTTTTTAGCTGCCAGTGATCGTAAATATGGATGATATTTTATATGAATTGCTAAATTATTTAATTATGATAAAAATATTTAAAAACGGTTTTAAATTCAATAATAATAAGCTATTTTTAAGATTCAAATTTTTCACCAAAACTACACTTATGCAAAACAAATCAAGTATGTTGCTATTGTGTTGGCTATTGTTGCTTTTGCCCGCAATAGCATTTGCACAACAAAAAAACATTAGCGGAAAAATTACAGACCAAAACGGAAGTCCTGTAGCAGGCGCCAACATTGCAGTAAAAGGCAGTACAGGTGGTACTATGAGTGACGCGCAGGGTAATTTTTCATTGAAAGTATCTGTTGGTGCAACCATTGAAATTAGTTTTACTGGTTTTAGAACACAAACTTTAAAAATTACGAATGAAACCAATTCCTTTAATATTGCTTTAAAGGAAGACTATGCTCGTTTAGATGAAGTAGTGGTTACGGGTTTGGCAACTACAGTTAAAAGAAGCAATGCTGCCAATGCAGTTGCTGTAATTGGTGCCCGTGAGTTAGCTGGTACGGCACCGGCTCAAACTTTTGATGCTGCATTGAACGGTAAAGTAGTGGGGGCAAATATTATTGCCAATTCGGGTGCACCTGGTGGAGGTACATCCATTAAATTACGTGGTGTTACTACTATTTTTGGAAATTCGCAGCCCTTGTTCGTGGTAGATGGAGTAATTGTGAACAATTCAGCCACTTCTGCCGGTTTGAATGCAGTAACTGCTGCTGCTGCTGCCGGGAATTCATCCAATCAGGATAATGCATCGAATCGAATTGCTGATTTAAATCCTGAAGACATACAAACTGTGGAGGTATTAAAAGGTGCTTCTGCTGCCAGTATTTATGGTGCACAGGCTGCTGCCGGTGTGGTCATTATCACCACAAAAAGAGGTCGTGCAGGTAAAACGCGTTTTAATCTATCACAGGATGTTGGATTCAACTCAATTATTAAATACTTAGGTCAGCGACCATTAACCGATAAAATAGTGCAGGATCAGGGTTGGGATGTTGCAGCTTATGATGCAGCCAAAGCAGCAGGAAAATTATATGATTATGAAAAAGAAATGTATGGACAAAAAGGCTTTATTCGCGACTCCCGCTTATCTATTAGTGGAGGAAATGATAAAACCACTTTTTATATGGCTGGTGGTTTACGAAATGAAGATGGAATTATTAAAGGTACCGGATATGCTAATAATTCATTGCGGGTAAATATTGATCATCGTATTAGTGATAAAATTAAACTAAGTTATAGTTCAACTTACATCAACTCATCTGCTAACCGTGGGCTAACCAATAATGATAATGCCGGTGTTTCATTTGGAGTGGCATTATCTTCTACCCCTTCTTTTGCGCAATTGTTTCCAGATGCCAATGGTATTTATCCCAATAATCCTTTTGCGGCTTCCAATCCTTTGCAAACAAGAGATTTGATGACGAATAATGAATTAACCAATCGGTATATTGGTGGAGTAAATGTAGAAGCCATTTTGCAGGAGTCAGCAAAAATGACAACAAAGCTCATTGCACGTGGCGGCTTAGATTACTATAATTTAAAAACAACAGCTTTATTTCCCTCTTCATTACAATTTGAGGTGAATACTACAAAGGGACATAGTATTCAGGGAAATACCAATAATGTAAATACCAATTGGGCTGGCTTTTTGGTAAATTCTTATAAGCCTTCAGATAAACTTTCATTTGTAACTACAGCCGGTATTACGCATGAATTTGGCAAGTATGATAATATTCTGAATGTTGCAACGCAATTAATTGGTATACAAACAAATCTTGATCAGGCAGGCGCCATCAATGTATCGCAGTTTAGAATAAAATATAAAAACGATGGCGCATTTGTGCAGGAAGAATTTGCTTTGAATAATTATTTGAACATCACTGCCGGTGTGCGGTTTGACCAGTCAACCAACAATGGGGATTATAAAAAATACTTTACTTATCCCAAAGCCAATGTGGCCTGGAATTTATCTAAAATGAATTTTTGGAAAAGCAATACCATTAATGATTTGAAATTAAGAGTTGCTTATGGTGAGTCAAGTAATTTTCCTGCTTACATCAGCAGATTTACACCACTGAATTCTGCTAATATAGGAGGTTATGCAGGCTCGTTGGTAACTACTGTTTTAGGAGATGGCAACATTGGTTCAGAGCGGCAAACAGAATTAGAGGCTGGTGTGGATGTAAGTGTTTTAGAAGGTAAACTAAGTTTGGAAGCAACTTTCTACAATAAAGTAGTGAAAGACTTACTGTTACAAGGTCAGGTACCTGCATCAACCGGTTTTAGTACCCGTTATTTGAATGCAGGCAGTTTAAGGAACCGAGGTGTTGAACTAAGTATAAAAGCTATACCGGTAGATAATAAAAATTTCAGATGGAGTTCAACTACTAATTTTTGGATGAACCGTTCATTGATTACACAGTTGAATATACCTGCCTTTCCGTTAGGTGCATTTGGAACTACTCTGGGTACCTATTTCATCCAGCAAGGTGCCACTGCTACCCAAATTGTAGGGCTGAATGGAAATGGTGGAGTTGGTAAACTTGGCGATGCCGAGCCCAATTTTCAAATGAATTTCCTGAATGATTTTACCATTCACAAAAACTGGTCATTGCGCTTTTTAATACATTGGAAACAGGGCGGCGATGTGATTAACTTAACACAGTTGTTAACAGATTTAGGTGGTACCAGTCCTGATTTTGATGTGCTGCAAAGCAATGGCAAAACTGCAGGTGAAAACAGGATTGCAGCTTTAGGTGTTTCATCCAGACCATTTGTGCAAAATGCAAGTTTTGTAAAATTTAGAGAAATTGGTTTGTATTATACGCTACCATATAAAATAAAAAATATTGACAGAATTCAGTTAGGTGTATCCGGTAATAATCTTATTGTAATTACGCCATATGTTGGTTACGACCCGGAAGTTTCAAATTTTGGAGTGGGTTTCTCATCCGGAGTTGATGTAACACCATTTCCAACATCTAAACGTGTTCAGTTTCATGTATCCATTGCATTCTAATTTTATAAATAAAAATATTTATATATGAAAAAATATCTTCTAAGAATTGGCATCATTAGTATATTTATTCTAATGAATACTGCCTGTAAAAAAGAACCCATCCCTTATTTGAATGCCCCTACTTCACAACAAATAACCACAGATGCTACGATTAGCGAATTGAATAATCTGGTAACCGGTACTGAATCGTCTTTGCGCAATAATGTTTCTATATATTTGGATGTGGTAAGCATGATTGGACGAGAAGGATATCGTTTTTCCGGTTCTGAACCGCGTTATACATCCGACTTACTGGGCGCAGGGAGTGCAATTTTGGATAACAATACATTTTATTTAACCAATCCCTGGGGTTCTCGTTACAATACCATTCGTAATGCCTATATCTTAATTCAGGCAGCAACGAATTCATCTTATTTAACTGATGCACAAAGAAAGGCTTATACCGGATGGGCCAAAACCATTATTGCGTATCAACTGTTATTGAATTTAAATTTAACCTATGAAAATGGTATCAGAGTTGATGTGGCCGATTATAATAAGATGGGCCCCATTGTTGGTTTAAGTGATGCATTAACGGCTATCTCCAATTTGCTCAGTCAGGGGCGAACAGATTTAACTGGAAGTGATGTTATATTTAATTTGTCATCAGGCTTTAGCGGATTTACAACTGCTGCGGGGTTGGTGCAATTTAACCGCGCTTTAGCTGCCAGAGTAGATGTTTATCAACAAAACTGGACGGCAGCTTTAACCGACCTGAATGCATCATTCTTTAATTTGAATGGAAATTTTAATACAGGTATTTATCATGTTTTTTCTACTGCATCCGGCGATCAGTTAAATCCACTGTACCTGCCTTTAAACAATACTGGTGAAAATCGCTTGGCGCAACCATCCTATGTTACTGATATTGAGCCTGGTGATGACAGAATTAATAAAGTAGCTTTACGATCAGCACCTGCTACACAAAGTGGTTTAACCAGCAATTACGATTTGGCTGTATTCAAAACAAATATAGATCCGGTTTCAATCATCCGTAATGAAGAATTGATATTAATTTATGCTGAAGCAAAAATTCAAAATAATGCTTTGACCGATGCACAAACTGCTATTAATATCATTCGTAACGGACACAACTTGCCGAATTACAGTGGCCCTTTAACACAGACAGCTTTGCTTACAGAAATGTTAAAGCAAAGAAGGTACTCATTGTTTTATGAAGGATACAGATGGATTGATGTGCGCAGGTATAATTTACTGAACACATTACCTTTAGATCGCCCTACCGATCATATCTGGAAAGAGTTTCCTTTGCCTTTCTCAGAAAATTAATTATACTAATATTTTCACAAAACAACCGCAGTTGAATTGCTGCGGTTGTTTTTTATTTGCCAAACTTCTTTTTTAATAATGAAAGTGCATCGGTAACGCTTAAATTACTTAAATCATCAGTTTGCTGATGCTGTTTTTTGTGGATCGGTTTATTTGTTTTTTTATGTTGTTGGGGTGTTTCCTCGGCCTGTTTAATGGATAGGGCAATTCTTTTTCTGGTTGCGTCTACTTCTAATACTTTTACTTTTACCTTATCATTTAGTTTTAATGCTTCTGATGGATCTGAAATATACCGATTGGCAATTTCACTCACATGCACCAAACCATCCTGTTTTACACCAATATCCACAAAAGCACCGAAGCGGGTAATATTGGTAACCATACCGGGTAAAATAGTGCCTGGTTTTACATCATCAATGCTGTAAATACCTGCAAATTCAAATTGCTCTATTTCATTTCTGGGGTCTAAGCCGGGTTTTTTCAGTTCATTTAAAATATCCTGAATGGTTAAAGTACCAATGGTTTCAGAAATGTATTTTGAAGGTTTTATTGATTGCAATAAAGTTTCATTACCAATAATGTGTTGCACATCTGTTTGTAAGTCTTTGGCAATTTGTTCAACAATTGGATAAGCTTCCGGATGCACGGCACTGGCATCTAAAGGATTATCACCCGCTTGTATCCGCAAAAAGCCTGCACATTGTTCAAAAGTTTTTTGACCTAATCGCGGTACATTCAGTAATTGCATTCTATCAGTAAATTTTCCAATGGTGTTTCTGTATTCAATAATTTGTGCCGCTAAAGTTGGCCCAATACCACTTACGTAACTCAGTAAATGTTTGCTCGCAGTATTAATATTTACTCCAACTGCATTTACACAATTTACTACAGTTTGGTCAAGTTTTTCTTTTAACCTGAATTGGTTTACGTCGTGTTGATATTGACCAACTCCAATACTTTTTGGATCAATTTTTACCAACTCTGCCAATGGATCCATTAATCTTCTGCCAATACTCACTGCGCCACGAACGGTAACATCATAATTGCCAAATTCTTCTCTGGCAATTTCTGAAGCAGAGTAAATAGATGCACCATCTTCATTCACCAAAAACACAGGCAAGCCGGTTTGTAATTGTTTAATGAATTGTTCTGTTTCTCTGCCAGCAGTTCCATCGCCAATGGCAAATATCTGCATGTTGTATTGTTGAATCAATTGTAAAATAACGGTGGCGCTTTGCTGTTTTTTGTTGGCTTCATGTATATAAATCAAATCGTGGTGTAATAAAGCTCCGGTTTCATCTAAGCAAACTACTTTACATCCGGTTCTGTAGCCGGGATCAATTGCTAAAATTCTTTTGCTGCCTAATGGTGCACTCAATAATAGTTGTTTTAAATTTTCAGCAAATACCTGAATGGCCTCCTCATCTGCTTTTAGTTTTAAGGCGGTTCTTAATTCCGATTCAAGACTAGGCTGCAAAAGTCTTTTATAGGCATCTTTAATGGCTTTTTTGATTTGTTCAGCCGATGGGTTTCCAAAAGTTGTAACATATTTTTCTTCTATAATAGTAATGGCTTCCTCTTCGTTGGGGGCAATGCTGATTCGTAAAAACCCTTCTAAAAATCCGCGAAGTATTGCCAGAATGCGGTGTGAAGGAATTTTGGAAACAGATTCCTGAAAGTCAAAATAATCTTTAAATTTAATTCCCTCATTTTCTTTATCAGTGAGTACCTTACTTTGAAATATCGCTTTTTGTTCAAACAAATACCTGAGTTTGGCTCTTATTTCAGCATCTTCATTTATCGTTTCCGCAATAATATCTCTGGCGCTCTGCAGTGCTGCATTGGTATCTGTGATGGTTTCATTCAAAAATTGAACAGCAGCCTCTTCGAGGTCAATATTTTTTTGTTCCAGAATTAAGGTGGCTAAAGGTTCTAATCCATTTTCACGGGCCGTTTGAGCTTTGGTTTTTCTTTTGGGTTTAAAAGGAAGATATATATCTTCTAAAGTTGCAACGGTGGTGGCTTTGTTTAATTGTTCCTGTAAAGCCGTTGTCATTTTTCCCTGTTCTGTAATAGTTTTTTCAATACTGGCTTTTAATTGGAAAAATTGTTGTAAGCGTTTATGCTCTTCCTGAACTTTTTCAATTTGCACTTCATCTAAACCACCGGTACGGTCTTTTCTGTATCGGGCAATGAATGGAATGGTGGCACCTTCGGTTAATAACTGAATAACAGTTTCAACCTGCTTCAATGAAATTTGAACGTTAGCAGCAACCAGCGAAATAATGTTTTGTTCAGACATAGTTTTATGCATTATTTATATACAAATCAATTAGGACAGCGAATATATGGGCTGTGCAGTAAAAAAAATTTTTTAAAATAAATGGAGAATGTTTAGTGGGAAGCAATATCAAAATGAATCACATCCTCCGGATGATTGCGGATATATTGCTGAATTAAATGTTTAATAACATCATTTTCCGGATAGGGTGTTAAAGCATTTTTAAGGGTTTCTATTGATAAAGTAGTTTGTTCCGCTTCTATATACCCCATTCCAAAGAAAACACCTTTTTCAATCAGAATATAGTGTGCGCCATCTTTAATTGAACAGATAATGGAATCTGCTTCTAATGATTGTATTGCTGCCTGTACCCGTATATTGTATGATTCAGCATCGGGGATGGGTTGGGTAATTGCTGTTTTATCGATAAAACACAATCCGGGTAATAATTCAAACCGGCGAATCAGATTCCATAAAAGATTGTAAGCTTCCGGCAAATGCCTAAACGATGCCCAAGGATGTAATTGTTTCTTCCATTTATCAATGGCCAGTCTTTCATAGCCCTTGCTGTCAACAAAATGGTATAAGCCATATTTCTGTTCCTTAAATTTTTGGCTTTTATTGTATTTAGGCCACCATTTTTTTATTTCAATACTTTCTAAAATTGATGCAGTAAACTCACTGCTGCAAACGGTAAACTGAATGGCATGTATTTCTCTTAAAAACGCTTGTTTTTGTGCAGTTGTTTTATTGTTGGCAAAATGCTGTGTTACTCTTTTTTTTATGTTTTTTGCTTTGCCTATATATATCACTTTTTTTTCCTGATTATAAAAATAGTAAATGCCGGATTGTTCGGGTAAGGCTTTAAATTGTTCTTCATTGATATGAGGCGGCAAATACGCTGCAGATTGCTTACTCTTCATCATTTTTTGCAGATGTCCGCTGGTATCATTTTGTATCAGTAATTTTAATAGTTCGGTAGTAGCCAATGCATCACCTGCTGCTCTGTGTTGTTGTGTATGTTTAATTTGTAAGGCACTGCAAATACTGCCCAAACCATATTTAGGTAACCCGGGGAAAATTTTTCTGGATAGCCTTATGGTACATAATTTATGGTTGTTTAACTCAAATCCGCAATTTGCCAATTGTTGTTTTACAAATGCATAATCAAAATTTACATTGTGTGCTACAAAAATCCGGTCTTTTAGTAAATGGTAGATATGTGGTGCAATGGCCGGGAATACCGGCGCTTTGGTTACCATTTTTTGGGTAATGCCGGTTAAAGATTGCACATAGGGCTGAATGGGCATTTGCGGATTTACCAATGTTTCATAAATGCCTTCGGTTTTTTTACCGTCAAATAATACCACCGCAATTTCGGTAATACCACTATACTGTGCATGCCCTCCCGTTGTTTCAATATCTACAATTGCAAACATGTTGGTGTGAAATTAATATTTTTTTTCTTTTCTTGGTTAAATTCAGTGCTTTTAAATCTATCATGCCCGAGGCATTTCCTTACATTTGCAGCATTTCAATGTTGTAAATGTATGTTTGAATTAAGTAAAAATTTTATTCCGGGAGCGATAGAAACCAAATGGTATACCCATTGGATGGAGCAAGGTTATTTTAATAGTAAACCCGATGACCGGGAACCATATACTGTAGTGATGCCTCCACCAAATGTTACCGGTGTTTTGCACATGGGGCATTGTTTAAATAATTCCATTCAAGATATATTGGTACGAAGGGCAAGAATGCAGGGTAAAAATGCATGCTGGGTGCCGGGTACTGATCATGCATCAATTGCAACTGAGGCAAAAGTAGTGGCTATGTTGCGGGAAAGGGGTATTGCAAAATCTACCTTATCTCGCGATAAATTTTTAGAATATGCCTGGGAATGGAAGGAAAAATATGGCGGTATTATATTGGAGCAACTTAAAAAATTAGGCTGTAGTGTTGATTGGAACCGAACCACATTTACAATGGATGATGATTATTATAAATCTGTTATCCGCGTATTTATCGATTTATATCAAAAAGGGTTCATCTATCGCGGACAGAGAATGATACACTGGGATGTGAAAGCAAAAACTGCATTAAGTGATGAAGAAGTAATCAGAAAAGAAACCCGTCAAAAATTATATTATATCAGGTATGCACTTGCTAACACTGATGGGCTTACGCAGGAATATATTACCATTGCTACTGTAAGGCCGGAAACCATTATGGGCGATGTGGCCATTTGTGTACATCCCGATGATGAACGTTACAGGTATTATCATGGCAAAAAAGCCATTGTTCCTTTAATACATCGCGAAATTCCAATTATAACAGATGCTTATGTGGCAATGGATTTTGGTACAGGTGCATTAAAAATTACACCGGCGCATGATGCCAACGATTATATGTTGGGACAAAAACATCACTTACCTGTTATTGATATCTTGAATGAAGATGGTACTTTAAACGAAGCTGCGCAAATAGGAGTGGGCTTAGACAGGTTTGAAGCCAGAAAAATGATTGTAGAAAAATTAACTGATGCCGGCCATATTGTTTCAACGGAGGATTATACCAGTGAAGTAGGGTATTCAGAAAGAACAGATGTGGTAGTAGAACCAAGGTTAAGTTTGCAGTGGTGGGTAAAAATGAAAGAGCTGGCCGAACCGGCATTGCAAGCTGTAATGGAAGATGATATTTGTTTTCATCCTGTAAAATTTAAAAATTTATACCATCATTGGATGGCCAATATCAAAGACTGGTGCATCAGTCGGCAGTTGTGGTGGGGGCATCGCATACCGGCCTGGTATGATCAGCAAGGCAATTTTGCAGTTGCAGAAAATGCGCAGGATGCTTTCATACAATTACAACAAAAAAATCCACAACTTACACCGGAAGATGTTGTTCAGGATGAAGACTGTTTAGATACCTGGTTCTCATCTTGGCTATGGCCTTTTGAAGTGTTTAAAGGGCTCAGTAAACCGGGAAATGAAGAGGTTCAATATTATTATCCCACCAACACTTTGGTAACTGCACCTGAAATCATTTTCTTTTGGGTAGCCAGAATGGTAATGGCTGGATTCGAGTTCATGGATAAAAAACCCTTTAACAATGTTTATTTTACCGGCATTGTAAGAGATAAGCTGGGAAGAAAAATGAGTAAGAGTCTTGGTAACTCGCCCGATTTGCTGGGTTTAATTGATATGTATGGTGCCGATGCAGTGCGTTTCGGTATCATGATTGCTTCCCCTGCAGGCAATGATATTTTATTTGATGAAAGCAGCCTGGAACAAGGAAGAAATTTCAATAATAAAATTTGGAATGCTCTCAAATTAATTAAACTATGGGAAAGCAGAATTGCAGATCATACAGACACATCTAACGACAATGCCTTTGCGTTACATTGGTTTGAAAATAGATTGATACAGGCTCAATTGGAAGTAGAACAATTAATGGTTCAATTTAAATTAAGTGAAGCATTGAAAGTGATCTACTCACTCATTTGGGATGATTTTTGCAGTTGGTATCTGGAATGGGTAAAACCAGGTTTTGAAAAGCCGATAGATAGCAAAGTATATCAAAAAACCATTGCATTTTTTGATGAATTATTGCAGTTGCTGCATCCTTTTATGCCCTTTATCACAGAAGAAATTTATCACTTATTGGCAGATCGGACAGATGATTTGTGTGTAAAGCAAATTACACCTGCTAAAAATTATGATGCAATTATTTTACAGGAAGCTGAGTTTTTAAAAAAAGTGATTACAGCCATTCGTGAAACACGGATAAAAAACAATATAAAGCCCAAAGATGCGATTGAAGTTCTTGTACAAACAGATCAGCCCAAAGTTTTTAGAAGTATACAGCAAATTATATGCAGGCAAATCAATGCTTCCTCATTTACAATTGTTGAAAGTGCTGTGCCCAATACCATTGTTGTAGCCATTGAAACAGATAAATTTTATATACTTTCTACAGCCGCATTAGATAATGACACATTAAAAGACACATTATTAAAAGATTTGGCATACCAAAAGAATTTTTTGCAAAGTGTAGAGAAAAAACTCAGCAATGAAAAATTTGTTCAAAATGCGGCCCCGGCTGTTGTTGCTATTGAACAAAAGAAAAAAACAGATGCTTTGGCCAGAATTAAAACCATTGAGGAATCACTTCAGGCATTAAGCTAAACAATTTTTGCCAGGCACTCAATCAAAAAATATGAAAAAGTATTTTCCTTTATCTGTTTTGTTGTTCGGTATATGCCAGGTGAATGCTCAAAATATTGATATCAATATTTTGAAAAACATCAATCCACAACAACCCAATAATATTATTTGGCGGGGTGCAACCAGTTCTGCTTATCCGGTTAGTATTGGTGTGCCTGCCGGTATTTGGCTGGTTGCAACTATCGAGGGTAATTCCTCTTTACAACAAAAAGCTTATGCAGTGGGCAGTGGTGTTATACTTTCTGCCGGTGTTGCAGAACTGATTAAATTATCTGTAAACAGAGCAAGACCCTATACTACCTATCCACAATTAATCCATCCTTTTGATGCTACTGAAGCAGGATATTCACTTCCATCAGGGCATGTATCCTTAGCATTTTCCAATGCAACGGGGTTGGCACTGTCTTTTAAAAAATGGTATATAACGGTACCGGCTTTTGCATGGGCAAGTGCTGTGGGTTATTCTCGTTTATATTTAGGCGAACATTATCCCAGCGATGTATTAATTGGCGCGGTAGTAGGTTCGGGTAGTGCTTTGTTGAGCCATTGGCTCACTGAAAAATATTTTCAAAAACGAAAAACGATTCGTTCAAAACAATAATGCGTTATGAGCACTGTTATTCAAAAAGCGACTATTGCCGATATTCCCGCGATTCAACAAATTGCCTTTACAACCTGGCCCAAAGCTTATGGCACAATTTTAAGTAAAGAGCAAATTACTTATATGCTGCAATTAATGTATAGCCAGGATGAATTAATACAGCAAATGAATAAAGGATATACCTATTTATTGGCCGTAAATGATGCGCAAATCATTGGCTTTGCTGCCTATAATGCTATTACACCAATTCAATACAAACTTCAAAAATTATACATGCTGCCTGCAACACAAGGTACAGGTATTGGCAAACAGCTTTTACAAACAGTCATTCATCAGGTTAAATCAGCAGGTGCTACCAACTTAATTTTAAATGTAAACCGACAAAATAAAGCCATTGGGTTTTATACCAAAATGGGTTTTCAGATTTTGAAAGAAGAAGACAATGATATAGGAAATGGGTATTTTATGAATGATTATGTAATGGCAATTGAGCTCAATTAAATTATTTTATCCTGAAACATTCATTGCATTTCTTTTATCAGTTACGATAATAAAGTATGGGTTTGTTTCACAATACCCATAACAAACACACTTTGTACATGACCTATGTTTTCAGCTTCGCTTAATTGATTTACATGAAAATCATAATATGATTCCATGTCTTTTACTGCCACCTTCAACATAAAATCAAATTCACCTGATATATTATAACATTCTTTCACTTCAGGCATGGTCTGTATGGCTTTTATGAATTTTGATCCTGCACTTTTATTGTGTTGTTTTAATGATACATAACAAATTACCCATAAACCTTTATTGACCTTGGCGGCATTTAATAAAGTAACATATTGCTGAATAATACCGGATTGTTCTAATTTTTTTATTCTGTCATGAACCGGTGATGTACTTAAATGCACTTTGTCGGCTATTTCTTTAATCGTCATTCTTGCATTGGATTCCAACAATTGTAAAATTTGCCAGTCAATTTTGTCTAAACCATCTGGTAAAATGTTCTTTTGTTCTTTTTTCTGTGCTTCCTGCATACTGTTTCAGTTTTTTATACTGTTATAATGATTAAAAGTATAATAATTTCCTGATTTTATAGCAATAACGAAGCTTTTTATTCTTCTCAACTATCTTTGCACGGAAAAAATACGCTAATATGTCAAATACCACTTACGCAATTGATTTTAAATTGCCTTATAAAGTTGCCGATTTAAGTTTGGCCGAATGGGGTCGTAAAGAAATTAAACTGGCTGAAGCCGAAATGCCCGGTTTAATGGCTTTAAGGGCCGAATATGGAGCCTCACAACCATTAAAAGGTGCCAGAATTGCCGGTTGCTTACACATGACTATTCAAACAGCAGTACTCATAGAAACCCTTGTTGCTTTGGGCGCTGAAGTAAAATGGAGTTCCTGCAATATTTTCTCAACACAAGATCATGCTGCTGCTGCCATTGCTGCTGCAGGTATTGGCGTATTTGCCTGGAAAGGACAAACCGTTGAAGAATCTGACTGGTGTATAGAACAAACATTATTCTTTGGTAGTGCAGGCAAACCATTGAACATGATTTTAGACGATGGTGGCGATTTAACCAATATGGTGTTAGATAAATATCCTGAATTGGTTAAAAATATTCGTGGCTTATCTGAAGAAACTACCACAGGTGTACATCGTTTATATGAACGAATGGAAAAAGGTACGTTGCCTATTCCGGCTATTAATGTAAACGACTCTGTTACTAAATCGAAGTTTGATAACAAATATGGTTGTAAAGAAAGTTTGGTAGATGCTATTCGTCGTGCTACTGATGTAATGATGGCCGGTAAAGTAGCCGTTGTAGGTGGTTATGGTGATGTGGGTAAAGGTTCAGCTGCCTCATTAAGAGGTGCCGGGTGCCGCGTAATTGTTACTGAAATTGATCCTATTTGTGCTTTACAAGCTGCAATGGATGGTTACGAAGTAAAACCCATGATTGAAGCAGTAGAAGAAGCTGACATTATTGTAACCGCTTCAGGTTGTCGCGATTTAATTACGGAGGCGCATTTTCGTAAAATGAAAGATAAAGCCATTGTTTGCAATATCGGTCACTTTGATATTGAAATTGATATGGCCTGGTTAAATGCCAATTACGGGCATACCAAAAACACCATTAAACCACAGGTTGATTTATATACCATTGAAAACAAAGACGTAATTGTTTTGGCCGAAGGCCGTTTAGTAAATCTGGGTTGTGCAACAGGGCACCCCTCATTTGTAATGAGTGCCTCATTCACTAACCAAACACTGGCACAAATTGAACTTTGGAACCATGCTGATCAATACGAAAACAAAGTATATGTGTTGCCCAAAGTATTGGATGAAAAAGTGGCACGCTTGCACTTAAGCAAAATTGGTGTTCGTTTAGATACTTTAACCGATACGCAGGCCAGTTATCTGGGTATTCCTAAAAACGGACCATTTAAAACAGAAATGTATCGTTATTAAAATTGCTTTATTGATAAAGAAAAAAGCCTGTGGGATATACCTGCAGGCTTTTTTGTTGCACACTTCAATATTAAATTTTCTTAATTAGCAAATGGAAGTGGTTGCATTTTCGCCGGTTTATCAGAACTTGCAACCTTTAATGATTTTACTATGGCAGGTATTTTAGATTGTATTGGTAATACTCCTTTGGTGGAACTAACATCAATTACCCAAAATAAAAATGTACATATTTTCGGAAAATTAGAAGGTAATAATCCCGGTGGAAGTGTGAAAGACAGGGCTGCCTATGGTATGATAAAAGGTGCAGTTGACAGAGGCGAATTAAAGCCGGGTATAAAATTGATTGAAGCTACAAGTGGCAATACCGGAATTGCATTGGCTATGATTGCACGATTATTTAATGTGGAAATTGAATTAGTGATGCCCGAAGATGCTACACGTGAACGCGTTTTAACTATGCAGGCATATGGCGCTAAAGTTGTTCTTACACCAAAGTCCGGTTCCATGGAAGCAGCAATTGATTATGCCAATGCTCAGGTGGCCAAAGGTGGCTATTTAATGTTGAATCAATTTGCCAATCCGGATAATTATAAAATGCATTACGCTACCACAGGCCCGGAAATATGGCGCGATACAAAAGGAGTAGTTACTCATTTTGTATCATCAATGGGTACTACCGGAACGATTATGGGTGTTTCCCGGTTTTTGAAAGAAAAAAATCCAAGCATACAAATTGTAGGTTGTCAGCCTACTGATGGGTCTAAAATTCCAGGCATTCGTAAATGGCCGGAAGCTTATTTGCCAAAAATATTCGACAAGAGCCGGGTAGATAGAATAATGGATATTGATGAGAAAGATGCCCGTATTATGGCGAAGCGATTGGCAAGAGAGGAAGCAGTTTTTGCCGGTATGAGCAGTGGTGGTGCGGTTCATGCTGCATACCGGCTATCTGCAGAATTAGATAAGGGGGTAATTGTTTGTATTATCTGCGATCGTGGTGATCGTTATCTTTCTTCCGATTTATTCGATTAATTAAAAAATATGTTGTTGGGGTATTTAAAATTGAGTTCAACTTTTAATAACCCCAACCTTTCATGATGGCTAAATTTTCTTTTGCACAGTCTAAAGGTGCTTTACCCTGATAGGCTTCTTGTTCAATAATAAATAAATGGGTACCACCTTTTTCTTTACCATAATCAATGGCTTCTTTTACCGGTACAATGCCCTTATTAAGCAAACTACTTTCATACATTTCTTTGCCATCTGTAGCTTTAATTTCATTTTTTACATGCATGGAAGCAAACCTACCCGGATATTTTTGTAAAACGGACATAACAGTGGCATTGCCATTGTACAGGTTACCCATGTCTAATTGCTGAATTACGAGGTTGGGGTCTGTATTTTGAAGAATTACATCATAGATGGTGGTGCCCGGTGTAATTTCTTTGAATTCAAAATCATGGTTGTGATAGCCAAACTTCAATCCCCATCTGTTGCACAGCATACCGCATTTATTAAAAACATCCATAAAACTTTTTAAGCTATCTATATTGGTACGCATAGAATCATCTAACCAGGGACTGATTACATATTGCTGGCCTGCAATGGCAGCATCTTCAATGGTATGTTTCCATTCTTTGGTAAAATCTTTTTTCCCCCCATCCCAATGTTTGGGCTGTAAAACAGTATGTCCACTGGGCATATTCATTCCCAGATTACTCAATATTTTTTTAAATGCTTTTGGCGAATAGCCATAAAATTTTCTTTCTATATAATTCGCATGCTCCACTTGTGTATAGCCCATTGCAGCCAATTGTTGTAATGTTTGAAGTGGATTTAGTTTCATGTCATCACGAACCGAATAAAGCTGTAGTCCGGTAATAAATGGATTTCCTGTCAATAATCCGGTTACGTATTTGGGTAATACAGCTGCGCTAATGGCCGCCATTGAACTGGTATATAAAAACTTTCTTCTTGAGGTTGGCATAAGCAATTTTTTAGAATGATTTGTAATGTTCTAAAATTATGGATTTTTTTTTAACTATCCACATGCTATCTTTAACAGGTATAAATATTTTGAATTGAATATTTTTACACAATCATTTTCATTATACAATTTCACTTCATTACTCAAATCTTTTTATGGTGTCAGGAAAATTTTTATTTAGTATCACTCTATGCCTGGGCAGCCTGTTCCTATTTTCATGTAATAACGGTTCTCAGCAATCCAAATCTGCCGATTCAACACAAAAAAAAGCGGTAGTTAATACCATGGTGCCGGGAACACCTATTCATTACGACAGTTCCAAGCGATACATTTTTTTAACCTGGGACGATTCCCCACAACCACCCGGCACACAAAACTGTGCCCGTACATTTAGAGAACAGGGTGTAAAAGCAACTTTTTTTTCTGTTGCCGCACATTATAATATTGACCCATTGCGTAAAAGGATTTTAGACAGTTTGAAAAAAGCCTATCCTGAATTTTTAGTTGCCAACCATAGTTATACCCATGCATTCAGAGATAATTATAATTTTTATTATACGCATATTGATAGTGCCGTGAACGATATTTTAAAAGCACAGCAGGATATGCAAATTCCTTTAAAAATTGTTAGACTTCCGGGTAGAAATACCTGGGCAGGTAATGGCGAATTTAGAGGGCCTAAAACCAGTGAAAAAGTGGCAGGTAGATTAGATTCATTGGGCTACAAAATTATTGGTTGGGATATAGAATGGCAATTCATTAAAGGCAATATTCCTAAACAAAGTGCAACTGCTTTGGCCAAAGATGTTAATGATAAATTTGATATTGGTTACACCAATCAGCCCAATACCATGGTGATATTGGCACATGACAGAATGTTTGCCAAACAACAATACGTTGATTCTTTGAAAACATTTATTCAACTACTTAAGCTAGATCCACGCAACGTTTTTGAAACCATTGATCATTATCCAATTGTTCAACAAAAATAACATATATTAAAAAATTAATTTTATTTTCGACACTATTCAGCACTGTTTTTATTAGTTTACAAGCATGTGCTCAGGATAAAAGCAAGCGACCAAGTCCGCCTGCTACCGTTACTACTACAACCAATTCTGGAGTAACCATTCAAATTGATTATAGCCAACCCGCAATAAAAGGAAGAACCATTGGCATAGATATTGCACCTTTTGGTGCAATATGGCGCACCGGCGCAAACGAAGCCACTGTATTTCAGGTAAATAAAGATGTTATGATTGATGGTAAAGCACTGAAAGCAGGAAAATATAGTTTATATAGTATTCCAGGAGCAAATGGATGGACTATTATATTGAATAAATCTTGGAATCAGTGGGGAACCATTTATAATCAAAAGGATGATGTAATGCGCATTCAGGTAAAGCCAATGCAGCATGCATTGACAGAAAGAATGACTTTTACAATCAATAAGTCAGGTGAAGTTGCTTTGTTATGGGGTAATATTCAGGTCGGATTTATGGTTAAATAATTGTGATATCCATATTTTTAAAACTCCGGTGATTAATCCGGAGTTTTTTTTATAAGCTGTTGTAGGCAACGCCATCCTATAATTTTGATGAACTTTATTATTTATCTTAACTTTCTAATGGTTATATTGCCCGGCTATAAACAAATCACCAACCCAGCAAATGCGGCTTAACAAGCATCATATAAGTCCCTATATTCTATGTATATGTATGCTGCTTTGCATAGGTACAGCATCTTCTGCGCAGGAAAAAAAATCGGTTGAGGATACTACTTTGCAGTTTTTAACACCCAAAAAAGGGTTGTTTGAAAAATTGGTGAAAAGCATTACCAACAATAATCCTGTTTCGGAAGATACTGCAATTGTTACCATCAATAACATTACACCATTTGCTTTGTACCGGGGTGCTATCATTCGTAGTGTTAATATTGTAAATGTGCGTTTTGGCGAATCGGTGAATGATACTGCCATTAAAAAAAAGAATTTGTTTGATGAAATTGGAAATTCCATTCACCGTAAAACAAGAAAAACTTTTATCAACAATAATTTATTCTTTAAGGCGGGAGAGGAGCTTTCTCCTTATCTGGTTGCTGATAATGAACGTTTTTTGCGCGACCAGCCTTATTTGCAGGATGCCAGAATTCAGATTACCGGAATTTCTCCCAACGATGATTCAGTAGATCTTACCGTATTTTATAAAGATGTATTCTCTATTAGTGGCTCCGGTGATGCGGGCAGTGGCAACAGTGTTTATGCAGAAGTACAGGATGAAAATTTTCTGGGTGATGGGCAACGAGTGAAAATAGAAAACCTGTACGATTTAAACAGGCGCAACAGATACGCATTTGGTATGGAATACGTGCGCAGAAATATTGCGCATACATTTGCTAATATTACAATGGGCTATCAGGGCAATGCACCTGCCTTTAACAGTGGTAGAAGAGAAGAAACTACTGTTTATTCGTCACTGGATTTGCCATTGGTGAGTCCGTACGCTTTATGGACGGGTTCATTTAACGCAGCATTGCATTATACCACCAATCAATACATCAACGATTCATTGTATAATGCAAACTTTAAGTATCGTTATGCCTCATACGATTTATGGGCCGGCTATAATATTTCTGCAAGAAGATTATTGCATGAAACTACTTCCAGAAAAACCAAAGATTTTGTAGCACTTCGGTTGGTGAAAAATGATTTTTTAGAAATACCCAATATTTATGAAACCCAATACAATTTTCAATATGCCAATTTGGTAAGTGTGTTGGGGGCATTTACCCGGTTTAAACAAGATTATTACAGAACTAACTTTATTTATGGCTTTGGCCGAAATGAAGATATTCCATCCGGATATAATGTATCAGCATTGGCCGGATGGACTAATAAACAAGGTTACACCCGTCCTTATGCCGGCTTCGATTTGCAGAAATATGTGGTTACACCCAAACAGGCCTTTTTCAATTATGAACTAAAATTTGGTGGTTATTTTAATGATGGAAATTTTCAGGACATTAGTTTTTTAGCGAGTTTAGAATCGTTTTCAAGGTTACGAAGGTTGGGTAATAGCAGATGGTTAGTGCGGCATTTTATTAATGGTAGTTTTACACAACAAATTAATACTTTTTTAAATGAATCATTACGGGTAAACAGTGCTTTTGGTATCCCTTCTTTTAATAATATTATTGGTTACAATGGTTCAAGTCGTGCAACCGGCAGTTGCGAATCTGTTTTTTACAATACCTGGAAATTTTTTGGATTTAGTTTTGCACCCTTTGCATTTGGAAATGTTTCTTATTTAAAACCAATAGGGCAGGGGTTTAGTTATGGTGATGTATATACCGCCTGGGGTGGAGGTGTACGAACCAGAAATGAAAACTTAGTTTTTGGTACCATTGAATTGCGTATTCAGTATTTTCCCAGAACTACAGTCGGCATGTCGCCTTGGAATATTGGCATTCAATCTAATTTACAATTCAAATATAACAGTCAGTATATTAAAAAACCCGATTTTGTAACCGTAAATTAATGTGGATGATTATTGATTATTTAAACAATATACCTAATTATAATTTTCAACAGCATTTATTAGATGCTATTGCATTTTTAAAACAACCCGCATTTAGAAAATATACCCAATGGGAAATATGAAATTAGTGGCAATACTATTTTTGCACTGGTCAACTCGTATGAAACAGTGTTGCCAGAAAAGGAGTGTTTGGAATCGCATCTTGTTTATACCGATATACATTATATTATTAGTGGGAAAGAGCAGATTGGGTATTGTTTTTTAAACCAACAGCCCGAGCAGCAATTATTGGATGTTGCCAATGATTGTATAACCTATCAAACACCTCCTTCTTTTTATTCTATATTAGAGCAGGGTATGTTTGCTATTTTTTTCCTGCTGATATACATATGCCGGGCATTTACTTACATGAAAAATCTTTTATAAAAAAAATTGTTATCAAAGTGAAATTATAATTCGCAACAAATTGGAGTTGCAATTGTAATCATTACAATTTAAAAATGAATAGCGTAAGCAATGGTACAAGCGTATAATTTTTTAGCCGGTTGGCAATTATTTCCTGAAAAATGTGTGTACGAATTCGGAATTGTACCCAAAAGCGGCAATTACAAAATAGAATCTATTTTAAATGGAAAATCGCTTCAAATTAGTATGAACTGGATTACAGTTGAAAATGAAGCCTATTATGTACAGTTTTCGGTAGTTCCTGATGGTAGCCTGCAACCCTGTGAATACCAGGAATTAGCAGATACCGTAACAGCAGTTATACCCGATACCTCCACGCTAATTCATACCTTTTATAAAAATGAAGCTCAGGTGTTATCTGTGCTACATCGCATTTTATCAAATGGGTTTCTTGAATTGGTTTATGAGGGCATTACTACTAACGGCGCTGCATTTGTGAATAAAGAGGTATATCACAAACAAATGAGTGTATTGCCTTATGCTTCATCAGTGGGCAGTGTAGCCATTCAACCAACCAAACAAGGAATGATTAAACATAAAGCATTAACTGCAATGGAAGAACAAACCAATATGCAGTTAGAGCAAATTAAACAACAAATTGAATTACTTGCCAGACAGGCTCAGGAAATCAGAAAACGCAGGGAATTAAGTTTAATGATTTATGATGCCCAAATCAACTTCAAACCACAAATTGGACAGGTGTATCATTTATATGAGAAAAAAGATGGTAATTATTTATTGTCATTGGTTGCACCCAGGGAGTGGGCGGGCAGTGGGCCCTTTAAACAATTTGTGGCATCTGTGCAGTTATTAGCCGATCATACCTGGGTCGAAGTAGCCTGAAACCTAAATAATTGATACAAAAAAAGAGGATGTATCAAAAGTAAAATGAAGGGGCTGAGATTTGCATAAACGAAAATTTTCTCCAATCCCCTCTTACCGAGTAAAAAGAGGCTGCATAGCACTTTTGATACAGCCTCTTTAAATTTTTGGTGACCCCGTCAGGATTCAAACCTGAAACCTTTTGATCCGTAGTTGGAAAATATTCTTTTCTTCATTTAATCTGCTTTAACCGGTTTTATTCTAAATCATTTGATTTCAGTTTATTGCATGAGATTTGCTTTTCTGTTTTAACAACAGCAAATGCTGTTTTAATACCTGTTTGTTTGCAAATTGTTTGCAAATCCATTCGTGATTTATGATGTGAGAATGAATGGTGATAATGTAAAATCATAAATTATGTCAACTACAATTTCTATCATCCTTGATACACGGAGGATGAAAAAAACTGATAAGTACCCTGTAAAATTAAGGGTAACTTTTCAACGTGTAACCGAATATTATCAAACAATATTTGACCTGGCAAAAGAAGAATGGGAAAAACTACCTGCTTCAAGAATCAGTAACGAATTACAGCCCATAAGGGATAAGTTAAAAGACATCGAAAGAAAGACTGAGAATGCCGTAAAAGAATTAACGCCCTTTAATTTTGCAGAGTTTGAAAAGGATTTTATAAGGGGCAATACAAATTTTCGCCAAAGAAATTTCAAAACAGAAGTAATTACTCCAAATGGTGATGAATTTGATTACTCCCCCTTTTACAAAAAAATTCCGCTATTTATTGAGACGGCTGGTAAGCCTGGGCTAATTTCTTATTCCTATCTAAAATACATTAAGCAATTAATTCGTGAAGGCAGAATAAGCAGCGCTATTAATTATCACTGTAGTTATGTTTCATTAAGGAAATTCAGGGGAGATGTGCCGTTTTTTGTTATTACAACTACATACCTCAAAGAGTATGAGAACTGGTTGAAAAACCAAGATATATCGAAAACTACTATCGGGATATATCTACGACCACTCAGGGCCCTCTTTAATGAGGCAATAGAAGACGGTATCATTAAAAGAGAAAAATGTTATCCATTTGGCAAACGTAAATATAGAATCCCAACATCAAAAAATGTAAAGAAAGCACTTGAACTGTCAGAAGTTGAAAAAATATATTTCTATGAATGCAACCCTGAATTAATGGGTGAGCAACAGGCAAAGGACTATTGGCTATTCAGTTATTTCGGTAATGGCATGAATCCAAAAGATATTGCCAGCCTGAAGCATAAAAATATTGATGGGGACTACCTCACTTTTGAACGTTCAAAAACGGAACGGTCATTACGAAGCGACCCCAAGCCTATTACTATTTTTCTCACCGATGACATGAAAAAAATAATTGAACGAAGGGGCAATAAAAATAAAGCCCCCAATAATTATCTGTTTCCGATACTGGAACATGGATTATCTCCACTCCGGCAGTATGAACTAGTACAAAACTTTGTTGGCTTTATCAACGATTGGATGAAACGTATTTTCAAAAATTTAGGTATTGATAAAAAATGGACAACTTATGTAGCAAGGCATACTTTCTCCACAGTTATGAAACGTTCTGGTGCCAGTACTGAATTTATACAGGAAGCACTTGGGCATTCTGATTTGAAAACGACTGAAAACTACCTTGACAGTTTTGATAAAGATGTGAAGAAAGAGTTTGCACAACGGCTTACTTCCTTTAAAAAAGAACGATTGCTGCAAGCAGATTTGATGGAATAATTATTAATCTTAAAATGACGGTTATGAAAATTGATAAAAATTATGTAGAGTTTATTCACTCTCTAAAAAAACAAATTGTGCAAAGCCGGTATGTGGCAGCCAGGCTGGCCAACCAGGAGCAACTGATGCTATATTTTAAAACTGGTTTGATGATTTCAGAGAAGATAAAGGCCCAAAAATGGGGTGCCAAAGTGCTTGACCAAATTTCGGCTGACCTGCAAAAAGAGCTACCCGGATTAAAGGGATTTTCGCCGGGAAACCTCAAAAAGATAAGGCTGTTTGCAGAGGCTTATGCACCCCATTTGGTAATTGGTTCGACGGCGTCGAACCAAATTGGGCTGGCAAGCTCCGGAGAGGGTTTTTCAATTAGTTCGGCACTGGCGAC
>NZ_LUHG01000020.1 GCF_001623405.1 Hydrotalea flava | reverse complement strand
GTCATATTGCGCGGAGAAGCGCTGGTGGCTGCTTACAATAGTGCCAAGATAGCCGTTATACCTTCGCGCTGGCCCGAGCCTTTTGGTATAGTGGCCTTAGAAGCCCTGGCCTGTGGTTGTGGTATTGTAGCCTCTAACGGTGGAGGCTTGCCCGAAGCTGCGGGAATTTGGGGTCATTATTTTAACAATGGTGATGTAGATGGCTTAAGTGCAGCATTGGCAAAAGCTATACAACAATATCCTACAACGGTAGCGGCTTTTCCTGCTATACAACAATATTTACAGCAACATACACCGGAAGCAATAGCCCAACAGTATTTGCAACAATGCCGTATATGGAACATACTTACCAATTAATTGCAGTATCCAATCCTGCACGACAATACACGCCACAAACCGTAGCCGCCTTGTTACAACTGCCCAATACCCGGGTGGTGTACTTAACCGCATTTTGGTGGTTACCCCAACGTTTTTTTTGGATGCGTTGGTTAGCCCTGCTACCGGGTATGCGTAGGCAACTGGCAAAAAAAACAGCACCACAGGTGCCGGAAAATGCTGTGGTAGTGCATATAACGGGTATACTATTCAGTTTATTGGGACGCTGGATAGTAGGTGGTGAAAAACGCAGTTTTTGGGAAGACCGGCTGCACGACCAATGGGTTGCCCGTTGGGTAGGCCGGCATCGCCCATCTATATTCATTGGTTATGAAAAAAGTGCTTACCGTAGTTTTGGTGCCGTACAACAATATGGCGGTACCTGTATACTAGATTTGGCACAGGTGCATCCCCACTATATTGCCCAATTGCGGCAGCAATACCCCTTTTTTGCTGCCATTACCGGATCGGAACGTTTGTTTCAGCAGGTACAGCACATCAAATTGCAGGAATATGAGTTGGTGCAACAAATTTGGGTGTTGTCTGATTTTGCGAAAGCCACCCTGTTACAGCAAGGGATACCTGAAAAAAAGATCAGGATTATGCATCTGGGTGTGGATAACAACATATTTATACCCCGTGAAAACTATCCCGAACGGCCGGTTCTAGAATTGATATTTGCCGGAACGGTTACCGAACGGAAGGGTATTTTGCTATTGCTGCAACTGATGGAACGGCTGCTGACCGAGCCGGTACGCTTAACCATTTTGGGCCCCATAGGTGGGTATATACAAACGGCGCAGTTGCAGCAACCCAATATCAGGTATATACCCTATTGCACCCAGAAGGAGATGAATACCTATTTTCAGGCAGCAGATGTATTTGTATTTCCCAGCTATTTGGATAGTTGGGCGATGGTGGTGATAGAAGCCATGCAAACGGGTTTACCGGTTTTGGTAAGTGAAGCAACCGGTGCCAAAGATGCAGTAACCAACGGGGCCGGTATGGTGTTGCCGGTAGCTGCAATAGATGCCTGGGAAGCAGCCATTCATACTATACTGCAACAGCCACAACTGATAGCCGGGATGGGTTATAAAGCCGCTGCTGCTGCAGCGTATTATACCTGGGGGCAGTATCATCAATCGGTGCAGGCGGCCATTGGTATGGGTGAATGTTTGTATTTACCTAAAAACTGAGGGAGGCAAAGATAGATAGGAATACTGCAGCAAATGGCTTGTGCAAATGGTATTTTGCTAAGTACAAATCTGTGCTATCAGCTAATTTTTTTAATCAGTGATGCAGACCATAATTTTGCCTGCATGGTTAGTGCTATACCCGAAAATAGAAACACGAAAAACGCGAATGAATGTACAGGAAGAGAATCCCTTTGCGTTTTCAGGTGAAATACCTGCCATGAATAATTTAGATGGGTAGCAACACCCTCGGAAAGTGAAAAAAACAGGGCCGCCTATCTTTACGCCCTTTGTGTGAAACCATGCACTGCAAAGCAAACCTTACAGTAAAATATTTCAAACGCCATGTGTAGAATTGCCGGTATTATTCAGCGTCAGTATATGCCCACCGAAGCAGACATTATCCGTATGCGGGATGCCATGGAGCGGGGTGGGCCTGATGATGCAGGGATATATCTGAATGATACCTATCATTTGGCATTCGGGCACCGGCGTTTATCCTTATTAGATTTAACACCTGCCGGGCATCAGCCCATGCATAGCACCGATGGCCGATTGGTATTGGTATTCAATGGTGAGATATACAATTACCGGGAGTTGAAAGCCGAATTGCAACAGCAGGGTCATGCCTTTCATACCGGCACCGATACCGAAGTAATATTGTATGCCTACCGGGCATGGGGTACCGATTGTTTTTCCCGCTTTGAGGGTATGTTTGCCATAGCCCTGCTCGATCAAAATACTGATACACTTGTGCTGGCCCGCGACCATGCCGGTATAAAACCCCTGTATTACAGCCTTAGCGGCGAACGGTTGCTCTTTGCATCGGAGATACGGGCATTCAAAGTATATGATCCGCAATGGCCCGAAAATGCCGATTGGCGCAAATATTTTTTATTGTATGGGCACCTGCCCGAACCGGTAACTACTTTACACAACGTAGTGCCCCTGCCGAAGGGTAGTTATCTGACCTTCCATTTAAAAACGGGAGCCGTTCAACGGAAAGTGTTGTATACCCGTTATTATCTTTATACCCAATACAACCGGGAAGC